>CBFHQE010000110.1:0-10062 GCA_965657935.1 Maricaulis sp.
GCGGATGAGCTGGACATGTCCAGTTTCGGCGATGCCTTCGTGATCTATGTCGGCTCGCACGGCGATAATGGCGCGCACCGCGCTGACCTGATCCTGCCGGGCGCGGCCTGGACGGAACAGGATGGTCTCTTCGTGAATACCGAGGGTCGTGTTCAGCAGGCCTCGCGTTCGGTCTTCCCGAAAGGTGAGGCGAAAGAGAACTGGGCCATTTTCCGGGCGCTGTCCGAACGCCTCGGCAAGACACTGCCCTATGACAATATGGAACAGCTGCGCATGAAACTGTTCGAGGATCATCCGGTCTTCGCCGGTCTCGATCACGCTCCGGGCGCTGACGGCGCTGCCGACTTCGACGCCAAGGCTATTGGTCAGGTGGGTGATGTCGCTGACGAGGCCTTCACCTCGGCTGTCTCCAACTTCTATTTCACCAACCCGATCGCCCGCGCGTCGGAAACCCTGGCGGCCTGTTCCGCCCTGCGTTCCGAACCGGCCAAGGTCGCAGCGGAGTAAGCCCTGATGAGCGATTTTGTTGCACAATTTGGCATCTGGGGCGGGTTCGGCATGGCCGTGCTGCAGATCCTGGGCTTTGTGATTGTCCTGCTGCTCTCGCTGGCCTTTTTGCTGTTGATGGACCGCAAGGTCTGGGCCGCGGTCCAGATGCGCAAGGGCCCGAATGTGGTCGGTGCCTTTGGCCTGCTGCAGTCCTTTGCCGACTTCTTCAAGTTTGTGTTCAAGGAGATCGTGGTCCCGGCCGGTGCCGATCGATCCTTGTATCTGCTGGCGCCGCTGATCACGCTGATCCTGGCCTTCGTGACCTGGGCGGTTGTGCCGGTGGCTCCGGGATGGGTCATTGCCGACATCAATGTCGGTATTCTCTACCTCTTCGCCATGTCCTCGCTGGGTGTCTACGGCATCATCATCGGTGGCTGGGCGTCGAACTCGAAATATCCTTTCCTCGGCGCGCTGCGTTCGGCGGCACAGATGGTCTCCTACGAGGTTTCAATCGGCTTCATCATCGTCACGGTGCTGCTCTTCGCGGGCTCGATGAGCCTGACGAATATCATTGAGGCGCAGGCCGGCGGGTTCTGGAACTGGAACTTCCTGGCCGGTCGCGCGCTGATCGAGGATGGCTGGCCGATGTTCATCGTCATGCTGCCCATGGCGGTCATCTTCTTCATCTCGGCGCTGGCCGAGACCAACCGTCCTCCGTTTGACCTGCCGGAAGCCGAATCCGAGCTCGTGGCCGGTTACCAGGTCGAATATTCCTCGACCCCGTACCTGCTGTTCATGGTCGGCGAGTATCTCAACATCGTCCTGATGTGTGCCATGACGACGATCCTGTTCTTCGGGGGCTGGAACCCGCCGTTCGAACTGGACACGTCCAGCTGGCCGTATCTCGTCTCCAGCCTGTGGTACTTCTTCTGGTTTGCCATCAAGGTTGTCTTCTTCTTCTTCATGTTCGCCATGGTGAAGGCTCTCGTTCCGCGTTACCGCTATGACCAGCTGATGCGTCTGGGTTGGAAAATCTTCCTGCCGGCCTCACTTGTCGCGGTTGCCGCGGTCGGCGCCTACATCGTTTACGGCGCTCAGGGGTGATTGTGATGAGCCGAATCTCTCAAGCTATCCGTGGCGCGCTGCTGATGGACTTCTGGTCCGCTTTCGGACTGGGCATGCGTTACTTCTTCAAGAAGAAGGCGACGCTGAACTATCCCTTCGAGAAGGGGCCTCTCAGCCCGCGTTTTCGTGGCCAGCACGCTTTGCGCCGCTATGCCAATGGCGAAGAGCGCTGCATTGCCTGCAAACTCTGTGAGGCGATCTGTCCGGCACAGGCCATCACCATCGAAGCCGAACCGCGTGAAGACGGCTCCCGCCGGACCACGCGCTACGACATCGACATGACCAAATGCATTTATTGCGGTTTTTGCCAGGAGGCATGCCCGGTCGATGCAGTCGTGGAAGGTCCGAACTTCGAGTTCGCGGCCGAGACCCGCGAAGAACTCTATTACGATAAGGCGAAACTGCTCGAAAACGGTGACCGTTGGGAGCGCGAAATCGCCAAGAACCTGGAACTTGATGCACCGTACCGCTGATCTGTCGGTGCATTGTAAAACTTGAGAATGGAAGAGGGCGCCATGCTCGCATCCCTGGCCTTCTGGGCCTTTTCCGGTGTCGCGATTATTTCGGCCTTGATGGTCGTCATCGCGCGTAACCCGGTCAGGTCTGTACTATTCCTGATCCTCGCC
The DNA here is from genome assembly GCA_965657935.1 of Maricaulis sp. Taxonomy (GTDB): domain Bacteria; phylum Pseudomonadota; class Alphaproteobacteria; order Caulobacterales; family Maricaulaceae; genus Maricaulis. Next base: position 2,241 of record CBFHQE010000110.1, read on the forward strand.
TTTTTCTCGGCGGCGGGTCTTTTCGTACTGCTGGGCGCGGAATTCCTCGCCATGCTGCTGATCGTTGTCTATGTCGGCGCGGTCGCGGTGCTCTTCCTCTTCGTCGTCATGATGCTCGACGTCGATTTCACCGAGCTGAAACAGGGTTTCCTGGAATACGCTCCGCTCGGTGCCATCGTCGCCCTGATCCTGGCCATCGAGCTGGCCATGATCGGCCTGACTTGGCGCGCTTCCGAACAGGCCGAGGCACTTCGCGCCGCGGTCACACCGGACGGCATGTCGAATGTCGAGGCGCTCGGGCTGATCCTGTATGACGACTACATTTATTTCTTCCAGGCATCCGGCCTCGTCCTGCTGGTTGCCATGATCGGCGCCATCGTGCTGACGCTGCGCCACAAGCCGCATGTGAAACGCCAGAGCGTATCGGCCCAGGTCGGTCGTCGCCGCGAGGAGGCGGTTGAGCTTGTTGACGTCAAACCGGGACAGGGGATTGGAGAATGATGGAAGTCGGTCTGGGCCATTACCTGGCTGTTGCCGCGATACTGTTCACCATCGGTGTCTTCGGCATATTCGTGAACCGCAAGAACGTCATCGTCATCCTGATGTCGATCGAGCTGATCCTCTTGTCCGTGAATGTGAACCTGGTGGCGTTCTCCAGCTTCCTCGGTGATCTCGCCGGCCAGGTCTTTGCACTCTTCGTGTTGACCGTGGCCGCCGCCGAGGCTGCTGTCGGGCTCGCCATTCTCGTCGTCTACTTCCGCAACCGGGGTGATATCTCGGTTGAGGGCGTCAACCTGATGAAGGGCTAGGAAATCATGGCACCCATCATCGTTGTCTTCGGACCGCTTCTGGCGTCCATAATTGCCGGCCTGTTCGGCAATATCATCGGACACCGCATGTCGCAGATCGTCACGACCTTCTTTGTCGTGCTTGCGGCCGCGCTGTCCTGGTATCTCTTTTTCGACGTGGCCCTGGGCGGCCATACGGCGACCATCCCGCTCGCAACCTGGATGAGTGTCGGCGATTTTGATGTCTCCTGGGACATCAAGCTGGACACGCTCTCCGCGACCATGCTGATCGTCGTGAACACGGTCTCCGCGCTCGTTCACATCTATTCCTGGGGCTATATGTCCCACGATCCGCACCGCGCGCGTTTCTTCTCCTACCTGTCGCTGTTCACCTTTGCGATGTTGATGCTGGTCACGTCCGACAACTTCCTACAGCTGTTCTTTGGCTGGGAAGGGGTTGGCCTGGCGTCCTATCTGCTCATCGGTTTCTGGTACAAGAAGAAGTCCGCAAACGATGCGGCCATCAAGGCGTTTGTCACGAACCGGGTTGGTGATTTCGGATTTGCACTCGGCATCATGGCGATTTTCCACGTCTTTGGTTCGGTGGATTTCGACGTCGTGTTCAGCCATGTCGCGGATCATTCCGAAACCGTGCTGGCCTTTGCGGGCATGGAGTTCAATGCGATCGAGCTGATTGCCTTCCTCCTGTTCATCGGGGCGATGGGCAAGTCGGCGCAGTTCTTTCTGCACGTCTGGCTGCCTGACGCGATGGAAGGCCCGACGCCGGTCTCCGCGCTGATCCACGCCGCGACCATGGTCACCGCCGGTGTCTTCCTGGTCTGCCGGGCATTCCCGATCTATGAAGCGGCGCCGATGGCCTCCGCCATCGTCACCGTGATCGGTGCGACGACGGCGATTTTTGCCGCAACGATCGGCCTGGCCCAGAATGACATCAAGCGTGTCGTCGCGTACTCGACCTGTTCCCAACTGGGTTACATGTTCTTCGCTGCAGGCCTCGGGCTCTATTCAGCGGCCATGTTCCACCTGTTCACGCACGCCTTCTTCAAGGCGCTTTTGTTCCTTGGGTGTGGCGCCGTCATTCACGGTCTGCATGACGAGCAGGACATGCGGAAGATGGGCGGCCTCTACAAGATGATGCCGATGACCTGGATCCTGATGCTGGTTGGCACGCTGGCATTGACCGGTGTCGGTATTCCGCCCTTCACCCTGGGGGGATGGGAGTTTGAAGGTATCGGCTTTGCCGGTTTCTACTCCAAGGACATGATCATCGAGGAAGCCTTCATGATGGGCCAGGAGGGCAAGTTCTTCGGAATGGGCGCCTTCTGGATCGGCATTGGCGCAGCCTTGCTGACCAGCTTCTATTCCTGGCGCCTGATCTTCATGACGTTCCACGGAAAATTCCGCGGCAAACAGTCCGATTTTGAGCATGCCCACGACAGTGGCTGGATCATGACGGGGCCGCTGGTTCTGCTGGCAATAGGTGCTGTTTTCGCAGGCGGCCTGTTCAAGGACAGCTTTGTCGGCAAGGACGCCTTCGCTTATTGGGGCGACAGCCTTCCGGCGGGTCCGTACGCAGAGGGAAATTATCCGGAATATGCTGAGGCCTATGCGTCTGGTGGTTATGGCGGTGACAGCCATGCTGCCGACGACAGTGCAAGTGCCGCGGATGACCATGTCGCCGATACACACGCGCAAGCGCAGCCTGCAGAGGCCGGGCACGCGGATGACGCCCATGGCGATGAGGACCACCACGGTCACCATCCGCCCACCTGGGTGTTGTGGATGCCGTTTGGCGTGACGTGGCTCGGCTTCGGACTGGCCGTCTGGTTCTATATCGTCAAGGAAGGCATTGGTGCTCGCATCGCTGCCAATGGCGGTCCCGTCCACGCCTTCCTGTCCAACAAGTGGTATTTCGACGAGCTTTATCAATTTGTCTTCGTCAAGGGCGCGAAGGGGTTGGGTGACCTGTTCTGGAAAATCGGTGATGTGCGCATCATCGACGGTTTCGGCCCCAATGGCTTCGCTGCGACGGCCATGGCCACGGCTCGCCGTGTCGCCCGGGCTCAGTCCGGCTTCCTCTATCACTACGCATTCGTCATGCTGATCGGCGTATTGGGCTTCACGCTCTGGATCGTCGCCGGCGCAGGAGGCAACTAGAATGTTCGGCGAGATCGAATCCCTGCTTACCGTTCTCACCTTTGTGCCGACACTCGGCGCGCTGGTGATTGCCTATCTGCGGTTCACGACGCGCGCGGAAAACCAGGACATCACGGATCGTAATTCGCGTGCCGTGGCCCTGTGGACGACGCTCATCACCTTTGGCATTTCCTGCCTGATGCTGTGGGAGTTCGACCCGTCGACCTCCGGTTTCCAGATGATCCACGAGGTCACCTGGCTCGAGCAGATCGGTCTGGGCTATCGCATGGGTGTTGACGGTATTTCCGTCCTCTTTGTCATGTTGACGACCTTCCTGATGCCGATCTGTATCCTGGCGTCTGGCGCGATCAAGAAACGGGTTGCCGATTACATGATCGCCTTCCTGCTTCTGGAAACGATGATGATCGGCGTGTTCACGGCGCTGGACCTGGTGCTGTTCTACATCTTCTTCGAGGGTGGCCTGATCCCGATGTTCATCATCATCGGTGTCTGGGGTGGTCAGAACCGCGTCTATGCGGCTTTCAAATTCTTCCTCTACACCCTGTTCGGCTCGGTGCTGATGCTGGTGGCGATGATCTACATGTTCCTGGATGCAGGCACGACGAACATCATTACGCTGCTCGATCATCCGTTCGACATTGATGTGCAGACTTGGCTATGGCTGGCCTTCTTCGCATCCTTCGCGGTTAAAATGCCGATGTGGCCCGTGCATACCTGGCTGCCTGATGCTCACGTCCAGGCCCCGACCGCCGGTTCGGTCATTCTGGCGGGTGTCTTGCTGAAGATGGGCGGCTATGGCTTCCTGCGCTTCTCCTTGCCGATGTTCCCCAATGCCAGCGATTATTTTGCGCCACTGGTCTTCGGCCTGTCTATCATTGCCATCATATACACCTCGCTGGTGGCGTTCAGGCAGACGGATATCAAGAAGCTGATCGCCTACTCGTCGGTGGCCCATATGGGCTTTGTCACGATGGGCCTGTTCGCCATGAATGATGTTGGTGTTCAGGGTGCGATCTTCCAGATGATCTCTCACGGCTTCATCTCGGGCGCCTTGTTCCTGTGTGTTGGCGTCATCTATGACCGTATGCACACGCGTGAAATCGCCTTCTATGGTGGTCTGGTGCACCGCATGCCGGTTTATGCGGCGATCTTTGCGCTGTTCACCATGGCCAATGTCGGCCTGCCGGGCACGTCCGGTTTTGTCGGCGAGATCATGACCATGGTCGGCGCTTACCAGGTGAGCTGGTGGATCGCGACCGGTGCCGCCGCCGGCGTCATCCTGTCGGCCATGTACATGCTGACGGTTTACCGCAATGTCGTGTTCGGAGAGATGACCAATCCCAAGCTGGAAAACATCACGGATGTGAACATGAAGGAGGCGGCCATGCTCGGCATCCTCGCCATCGCCACGCTGGTGCTCGGGGTTTCCTCCACGCTGGTCACCGACATCACTGCGGTTTCAGTCGACAATCTCATTGATAACTACAATGCGGCTCTCGATGCCGCAGCAGCCCAGTAAGAGGGGCCTGATATGACAGCGGATCTGCTTTCCCAGGAATTCTCGCTTCTCCTTCCCGAAGTGCTGCTTGCAGGCGGCGCCATGCTGCTGCTGATGCTCGGTGTGTTCATGGAAGGCGAGCGGGCGACACGTCTGGTCTACACGCTTTCCATCGTCGCATTGATCGGCGCGGCATTGCTGGCGCTTTTCGGTACGGGCGGTGAGGGCACGGCCTTTGGTGGCGCTTTCGTCTTTGATCCGCTGGCCAAGTTCTCCAAGGTCGCGATCGTGCTGGTCGCAGCGCTGACCCTGATCCTCGCCCTGCCGTATCTGGACAAGGAAAAACTGCTCAAGATCGAATATCCGATCCTTGCCATTCTGGCGGCGACGGGTATGGGCATGATGGTTTCGGCCAATGACCTGATCTCGATGTATATGGGTATCGAGCTGCAATCTCTGGCGCTCTACGTGCTCGCGGCGTTCAATCGCGACAGCCTGCGTGCCTCCGAGGCCGGCCTGAAGTATTTCGTGCTTGGTGCCTTGTCCTCGGGTCTGCTGCTGTACGGCGCTTCGCTGATTTACGGTTTCACTGGTGCAACCGGCTTTGAGGAAATCGCCCAGGCGGTCGCATCCGGCCCGACTGTTGGCCTGACCTTTGGTCTTGTCTTTGTCATCTGTGGCCTGGCGTTCAAGGTTTCTGCAGCGCCGTTCCACATGTGGACGCCGGACGTATATGAGGGCGCACCGACCCCGGTTACGGCTTTCTTTGCCACGGCGCCGAAATTCGCAGCGATCGTCTTGCTGGCCCGGATCCTGGTTGAACCGTTTGGCGGCATGATTGATCAGTGGCGCGACGTCATCTGGATGATCGCCGCTCTGTCCATGGGCGTCGGGGCCTTCGGTGCGTTGACCCAGACCAATATCAAGCGTCTGTTGGCCTATTCCTCCATCTCGAACATGGGATATGCCCTCGTCGCGATCGCTGCCGGTTCCAATACCGGTTTGTGGGCTCTGCTGGTCTTCATGTCGCTTTATATGGTGGGTGTGATCGGTGCCTTCGGTGCGGTTCTTTCGATGCGGACCAAGGAAGGCATGGTGGAGAATATTTCTGACCTGGCCGGTCTGGCGCAACGCAATCCGGGTCTGAGCTGGTCCATCACGGCGTTGATGTTCTCCATTGGTGGTCTGCCCTTCATGGTTGGCTTCTTCGGCAAGTTCTTCGTGATCTATTCCGCGGTTGAAGCGGGATTGATTTACCTGTCGATCCTGGCTGTTCTCTTCTCCGTCGTGTCTGCGGCCTATTATCTGCGCATCGTCAAGGTGATGTGGTTTGACAGTTCGGACATCGAGTTTGTGCCGTCTTCCATGAGCGCCTATTGGGTCACGCGTGCGGCCGGTCTGGCGACCGTGCTGTTGCTGCCGGCTCTGGGCTGGCTGGTCCACCGCGCCTTCAGCGTCGGACTGGCGACCCTCTAGCTTGACCGGTCTTGCGACCCGGCTGGAATGGCTGGACGAGACATCGTCGACTAATTCGCTGGCACGTGAACGTGCCGAGGCGGGCGAGCGCGGTCCCTTGTGGATCGCCGCCCGTCGCCAGATAGCGGGACGTGGCCGTCGTGGTCGCGCCTGGTCCGGACTGGACGGAAACCTCTTCGCCACAGGTCTCTACACGCTGTCCGATGATCCGCAACGTGCCGCCCAGCTTTCCTTTGTGGCAGCGTTGGCCGTAGGTGATCTGTGTGACGCGGCCGGTGTCGCCTTCGAGCGCACCCGGCTGAAATGGCCCAATGATGTGCTGATTGATGGTCGCAAGCTTGCTGGAATACTGCTGGAAAGCGGCAAGGCGCCCGGCGGCGGTCTTTGGCTGGCCGTGGGTATTGGCGTTAACATCACGGTCGCTCCGGAGAATGTGGAACGTCCGGCGACCAGCCTGGCCGGTCTGCGCGCGGAAATGACCCGCGAGCGCGCACTGGATATCCTCGCGAGAGCTTTCGACACATATTTCGCGCTCTGGTTCCGGGACGGATTTGGTCCGATCAGGGATCGCTGGCTGGTGCGGGCGTTCGGGTTGGGTGAAACTTGTCAGGCACGGCTCAATGACGAGACCGTGACTGGTATCTTCGCGGATCTTGGTCCTGATGGATCACTGCGCCTCGATATGGCGCGGGGAGAGCGTAGATTCATCTCTGCGGGTGAAGTCTTTTTCCCGGACGCTTGATCACGGGATGGGATGAAAGGAAAAGGCATGCTGCTGGTAATCGATTGCGGCAATACCAATACGCTTTTTGCCATTCATGATGGTGAGGACTGGAAGGCGCAATGGCGTTCCGGGACAGACAGCACACGCACGGCTGACGAGCACGCCGTTTGGCTGTCCCAGCTGATGTCGTTGCAGGGGTTCGAACTGTCCGATGTGGACGCCTGTGTCATCTCGACCGTGGTGCCCCAAGCGCTGTTCAATCTGCGCAACCTGTCCCGGCGTTATTTTAACTGCGAGCCGATGATTGTTGGTGAAAGCGGTATCAATCTGGATATTGAAGTGCGTCTGGAACGACCACAGGACGCCGGTGCCGACCGCCTCGTCAATGCACTCGGCGCACGCGCAAATTATAATGGCGCCATGATCATCATCGACAGCGGCACGGCCACAACATTCGATGTCATCGCCGCTGACGGCGCTTTTGAAGGCGGCATCATTGCCCCGGGCATCAACCTGTCCATGCAGGCCCTGCACGCAGCGGCGGCCAAACTGCCTCGGGTCGCGATCGCCAAACCGCAGCGTGTCATGGGGCGGGATACGGTCTCGGCCATGCAGTCCGGTGTGTTCTGGGGTTATATCGATCTGATCGACGGGCTGGTCGAACGGCTCAAGTCGGAGTACGCACAGCCCATGACGGTGATCGCGACGGGCGGTGTCGTCAGCCTGTTCGATGGCGCCTCGCGCACGATCGAGCATTACGACCCGGACCTGACGATCCGGGGTTTGCTTGAAGTCTGGAAACTGAACGGGGGCGCCGCGTGAGCGACAGCGTCTATTTCCTGCCGCTGGGCGGGTCTGATGAAATTGGTATGAATCTGAACCTCTATGGCTATGGCCCGGAGGAGAAACGCAAATGGGTGATTGTCGACTGCGGCGTCACCTTTGGCGATTTGTCGACCCCGGGTGTCGACCTGATCATGCCCGATCCCACCTTTATCGAGGAACGAGCCAACGACCTTGTCGGCATGGTTCTGACCCATGCGCACGATGACCATATGGGCGCCGTTGCCCAGCTGTGGAAACGCTTGCGCTGTCCGATCTACGCGACGCCTTTTACGGCCTATCTGGTCCGTGACCGCCTGGCGGAACATGGCCTGC
>CBFHQE010000111.1:0-9830 GCA_965657935.1 Maricaulis sp.
CTGGGTGAGGTCCGTTGAACGATGGCCACGTTGAAAAAGCGTAACCCCAAGCGTGTCCTCCAGCGCGGTGATTTGCCGGCTGAGAGTGGGCTGAGTTTGGCCCAATACACGTGCGGCGGCTGAAAGGGAGCCTTCCTCGGCGGTCGCCAAAAAGGCCCGGACTTGATTCCAGTCAAAAGATATGGCCTGCCAGTTCATGGTTATGCGTATACCAGAACTCCAAAAATGCGCAATTTATACTCGATCCGTGTATGGGTATTGAGAGGGTCAACACAAGACATCAGAGAGTGATGATGAGTAACAAGGCACGATTTTGGGATCGCATCGCGACCAAGTATTTCCAGCAACCGATTTCGGATGAGGCGGTCTATCAGCGCAAGCTGGAGCTCACGCGCGAAAAGCTTGCCCCGCAAGACGAGGTGCTTGAATTTGGCTGCGGAACCGGCGGCACGGCGCTTAAACACGCTGCTCATGTGAAACATGTCCTGGCGACGGATATCTCGGAGAACATGCTGGCCATCGCTCAGGAGCAAAAAGCCGAGCAGGGCATAGACAACGTTACATTCCAGCAAGCGGACTTTGACACGCTGACCGCGCCCGCGGCCAGTTTTGATGTCGTGTTGGGCATGTCCATCCTGCACCTGCTGGGAGATCGGCGACCGGCAATCGCCAATGTCCGCAATTTGCTTAAATCCGGTGGCTATTTCATCTCCAGCACGGCGTGTATCGGCAACAAGCTGTGGTATATGGCGCCTTTCCTGTGGGCGGGGCGTGTCATTGGTCGGCTGCCACTGGTGCGTATCTTTACCTACCGACAGCTGGTCAACAGTATCCGCGACGCAGGATTTGAAATTGAACTGGAATGGGTGCCCGAAAGTGGTAACTCGGTGTTTGTGATCGCTCGCAAACCGTAGTCTTACTCCCTAGGATGTTGGGGCTGCGCCACCTACATTCTCCGCGCATCCCCCATTTCTTGAGGCCCAAGTGACCGATACTTCAAACTCCCGTGCCCGCGTCGACCAGGATCGCGGATCCAGTTTTGCCAGCCAGCTGGAAAACGAACAGGCCAATCGCGAAAAGGGGCGGGAGCTGAAACCGCTCAGCCGCCTGATTCCGTATGTCCTGAGATATCCGCTGACCTTGTTCCTGTTCGTGATTTTCCTTGGACTCGCGGCAGCATTGACATTGGCATTGCCCGGCGCTTTTCGTCTCGTAGTGGATTGCGGTTTCGGCGGGGCAAGCGAGTCTGCGCTTTGCACGGATCTTCTCCCCAATGCGGAGCTCTCCACCTTCTTCCTGGGTGGAATGGTGCTGGCTGTGGTCCTCGGCCTGGTCAGCGCGTTCCGGTTCTATTTCATCAGCCGTCTTGGCGAGCGTGTGGTCGCCGACCTTCGCAAGGATGTCTTCAACCATCTGCTCGGGCTCAGCCCCGGTTTTTACGTCTCCACACGGACCGGTGAGGTGTTGTCACGACTGACCACGGATACCACTCTCATACAGACGGTGGTTGGCTCTTCCGTGTCCGTGGCAATTCGTACGGTGGTCACCACCGGCGGTGCGCTGGCGTTGATGGTTGTTGTGAACTGGCAGCTTTCGCTGATGGTTCTGGCCCTTGGCCCAGTCATTCTCGGGCCGATCATGATGTTCGGTCGCCGGGTACAGCGTTTCTCGCGCGACAGCCAGGACACGCTGGCCGACGCGTCTGCTCGGGCAAGCGAGAGCCTGACCGCGATCGAGACCGTCCAGGCTTTTACACGCGAAGCCCAGGAGCGCGACCGGTTTGGGGCTTCAGTCGAAAACAATTTCCAGGCTTCACTACGTCGTATCCGCACGCGTTCCTATATGACAGCGATCATTTTTTCGGTCGTGCTGGCCGGTCTCATGGCCGTGCTGTGGTTTGGCGCGACGCAAGTCCAGTCGGGCGCCATCACGCCTGGCGCGATGACGCAATTCGTCATGTACGCATTCGTCGCTGTTTCGGGCGTTGGCATGCTGACGGAAACCTATGCCGAGGTGATGCGGGCTGCGGGAGCGACAGAGCGGCTGATGGAATTGCTGTCTGCTGACACGGAAATCGAGGCGCCGGCCAATCCGGCGACCCTGCCTGAGCCGGTAACGGGTGCGATCCGCTTCGACAATGTCACCTTTGCCTATCCGGCCCGCCCGCAGGATGATGTCCTGCAGAATGTATCGCTGGATGTGGCGCCTGGCGAAACCATCGCACTGGTAGGGCCGTCTGGCGCAGGCAAGAGCACGATTTTCCAGCTTTTGCTCCGGCTTTATGACCCGGCAAATGGCGGTGTGACGCTCGATGGCGTGGACATACGCGACCTTGATCCGGTTGAACTGCGGGGTGCGCTGGCCATCGTTCAGCAAAATGCGCCGCTATTCTCGGGCAGTGTGTCGGACAATATTCTTTTCGGTCGGCCCGAGGCGACGCATGAGGAGGTTGTCGCGGCTGCGAAAGCAGCCAATGCGCACGACTTTATCTCGGCTCTTCCTGAGGGTTATGACACCCAGCTGGGTGAGAATGCGGGCACGCTGTCCGGCGGCCAACGTCAGCGCCTCGCCATAGCGCGCGCGATCCTGCGTGACGCGCCAGTGCTCTTGCTGGATGAAGCGACCAGTGCGCTCGATAGTGAGAGCGAGCAGGTGATCCAGCAGGCATTCGAAAGGGTGTCGCGGGATCGTACGACCCTGGTGATCGCCCATCGACTCGCCACAGTGCGGGAGGCCGATCGCATCGTCGTCATGGAGGGCGGCCAGGTCGTCGACCAGGGCACGCACCAGGAATTGCTCGACCGGGGCGGTCTTTACGCCCGCTATATCGAGCTTCAGTTCGGCGAACGTCAGTAAAGCCCGGCTAGAGTGCGGCGCTGCGACATGTCTCGATCTGAGTGTCCAGGGCAGCGCGTCCGCCCAGAGCCCTGGAACCGGTCAGCACGTCATCGATGGAAAGGACTTCAACACCCGTGGTTGCGGCATCGATGTACAAAGCCGTCTCGCCGCTCTCTAGCGGGAACAGGCCCGCTGCGGCTTCCAGTCCCTGAGCAGCCAGCGCCGCATCCTGTTCGGCATCCGGCTCACCCACGCCCAGCCACAGGTAGACATTTTCCAGATTGACGCCAGCAGCGGCCAGTTCCTGGGGCCGGTTTGGAGCCGACAGGACGAGGTCCGGATTGAGCGCGTGCAACAGGGCAGCGTCCTCGACCGTGTAGGCGATAACGATAACCTCATTCTCGGCCTGGTTCGCCACGATCGCGTCTACAAGCGTCTGCTCGGAGACATTCTTGAGATCGAGGTTGAGGTAGACACCTGCATCGCGAGCGGCACGCACTGCGTCCGCAAAGGTCGGCACGCTTTCATTCAATTCCTGCCCATCGGGGTCGACCAGGTTGAGTGTCGAAATATAACTCCACGCGGTCTCACGGATCTCTCCAGTGCCGGTCGTGGTGCGATCGAGCGTCCAGTCATGCATCAGATAGAGCTGGCCATCCGAGCTTTCCGCAACATCAACTTCAGCGTAGAGCACGCCAAGCTCCGCATTGCGTTGGATCGATGAAATGGCGTTTTCGGCATATCCCGGACCAAAGCCTGCGCGGTGCGCGGCGAGCATGGTGAACCCGTTATCGCGAACACATTCCAGAATCCTGGCCTGATAGGACATGTTGGGAGCTTCCGGCGTGCAGGCAGAGGCGAGAGCCAGAAGGCTGATGGAGGCGGCGATCAGGGATAGACGGTTTTTCATCGGAACAACTCGAAAGCGATATTTGAACTAGTCGGTGGTCTGGGGCTTGCTCTTGGCCTTTTCCTCGTCGGAGCGGACCAGAACATTGCGTCCGGGCGCAGGCCGGATGGCCGGTAGTTTGCCGTCGCCCGGCATGCGGGCCGGCACGTCATCGCCCGAGCGTTCAAACAACCATTCCCGCCAGTCCAGCCACCAGGACCCGGGGTGTTCTGCGGCGCCTGCAATCCAGTCATCGACCGTTTCCGGCAAGTCGTCATTGGTCCAGTGCTGGTATTTATTGGCATCGGGATGGTTGATCACACCGGCGATATGGCCTGATCCAGCCATCATGTAACGAACCGGTCCGCCGAAGCGTTTCGCCCCTTTGTAGACAGACGGATAGGGGGCGATGTGATCATCGCGTGAGGCTTGCATGTATATCGGTGCCTTTACGGCTCCGAGATCAAGCGGGATATCGCCAAAGCTCAGCTCGCCCTTCGCGAGGCGATTGTTGCGGTACATGTTTTCCAGATACCAAAGGTGCAGCGCCTTTGGCATGCGTGTCTGGTCGGCATTCCAGTACAGGAGATCGAAGGCCTGCGGCTGGCGACCCAGAAGGTAATTGTTGATGGTGAAGGACCAGACGAGATCGTTCGACCGTAAAAGGTTGAACGTATCGGCCATCGTGCGCCCGTCCAGAACACCGCCCTGGGCGTCCATGAGGCGGGCGATTTCCTTGATCCATTCGTCATCGATGAAGATGAGCAGATCGCCGGCCAGTTCAAAATCGGTCTGGGCGGCAAAGAAGGTGGCTGAGGCGATACGGTCCGGTTTGCCCGTGGCTTCCAGATAGGCCAGCGTGCTGGCCAGAAGCGTTCCACCCACGCAATAACCGACCGTGTTCACCGAGGTTTCCCCGGTGGCTTCCTCAACGGCATCAATCGCAGCCAGCAGGCCTTGATGCATATAATCCTCGAAGGTCTTGTCCTTGAGTTCAGGACCTGGATTGACCCAGGAAATCAGGAAGACGGTAAAGCCTTGCTTGGTCAGCCAGCGGATCATCGAATTTTTCTCGCGCAAGTCGAGAATGTAGAATTTATTGATCCACGGCGGAGCGATCAGGAGCGGGCGCTTCTTAACCGTCTCGGTCGTCGGGGCGTACTGGATGAGTTCAATGATATCATTTTCGAACACGACCTCGCCGGCCGTAGTCGCGAGATCCTGTCCGACCTTGAAGCCTTCCATATCGGTCTGGGTCAGAGCCAGCCGTCCTTGGCCCTTCTCAAGGTCGGCCATCAGGTTTTTCAAGCCCCGGGTCAGATTTTCGCCGCGTGACTGCATGGTTTCACGAAGGACATCCGGGTTGGTAAGCGCGAAATTCGTCGGCGCGAGGGCATCGGTCATCTGCTTGGTGAGGAATTCCACCTTGCGCTTTGTTTTCTCGTCGACACCGTCCACGCCGTGAACCAGACCCATCAGGAAATGCTGGTTGAGCAGGTATGACTGTTTGATGGCGTCGAAAACCGGATTTTCATTCCAGTCCTTGGAGCGCCACCGCTTGTCACCGGCTTTTGGCTTGATCGCAGCTTCCTCATCGCCCGTGACAACCCGTTTGGTCGTATTGCTCCAAAGGTCCAGATAGCCCTTCATCAGATCGGCCTGGGCCTGCATCACCAGTTCCGGCTGGGAAATGATCTGGCTCCAGACCTCACCGAATTCGGGTGCGGAGTGGAAAGGGTCGGCCTGCGGCAGCACGGGGTCGCCCTCGAGTGCTTTGGCGACAACATCGGACATCAGTTTCTGTGACTTCAATGAAGCCTGCATCAGATTGCGGGAGACATGATCGAGGGTTTCGAGATCCTTCTCGGTCCACTCCGACCAATTCCCGCCGGGAAAGGCGGAGTTGTCCTGTTTGTCCTTACTCGACATGGGAATTCCTTGAGATCGGGGATTGGAACATCGGCGAGAGACGGTATAGAAGATCACAAGCGCGTCTTGCGTGAGGAGATATCATGAACCGCTTTCCAGGTATTCTGTTTTTTTGCCTTGCCTGCTCTGCGTGCGCGTCTGTTCAGATGCCAGGGGCGAGCGTTGAAGAGGCTGAGTGGATTACAGAACGGCGCGCGGAATATCTTGCATCCTCCGAAACCCCTGTTAGCGTTAACGCGGCTCGGTCGGATGCCGGCGTGAGGCGTGAAAACGAAGCTCAGATGAATGAAGTTCTGGAAAAGCGCGAGGAACTGCTGGAGCAGGCCCGGGCGCTGGACGAGGATGCCAGGCTGAGTACGGAAGAATTCATCGAGGTGGGCCGGGAACGAACCGCTCCGCCGCAATAACACACGAATATCCCGGTGCTGGCCGGGGCAGGAGACTTTCAGAATGAGCGACACCAAGGCGCTGAGCAATCTTGCAATGGATGCAGTCAAGGCCGCTGAAGCTGCCGCCCGAGCCGCGTACGAGTGGATCGGTCGTGGCGAAAAGGAAAGCGCTGACCAGGCTGCGGTAGACGCACTCCGCACGGGTCTCAATGCCATGGCCATGAAGGGCCGTATCGTGATCGGGGAAGGTGAGCGTGACGAGGCTCCCATGCTCTATATCGGTGAAGAAGTCGGAACGGGCGAAGGTCCGGAAATCGACATCGCACTGGATCCGCTGGAAGGCACGTCGCTGACCGCCAAGAACATGCCGAACGCCTTGGCAGTTTTGTCGCTCAGCCTGCGCGGTGGGCTTCTGAACGCACCGGATACCTATATGGACAAGATCGCGGTTGGCCCGGGCTTGCCAGCCGGGGTAATCGATCTCGACGCCAAGCCGGAAGACAATGTCATCGCCCTGGCCAAGGCCAAGGGTGTTGATCCGAGTGAGATCACGGTCTGCATTCTCGAGCGGCCGCGTCATCAATACATCGTTGACGGCGTGAAGTCCGTCGGTGGTCGTGTGCGCATGATCCCGGATGGTGATGTTGCGGGCGCCATGGGTGCCGCCGGCCTTGGCACCAATGTCGACATGTATATTGGTCAAGGCGGCGCTCCGGAAGGCGTTCTGGCGGCCTCTGCCCTGCGTTCCATCGGCGGTCAGATGCAGGCGCGCCTGATTTTCCGCAATGATGACGAACGGGCCCGCGCCGAACGGGTCGGCGTTACCGAGTTTGATCGCAAATATGACCTCTCAGAGCTTGCAGCGAGCCACTGCCTCTTTGTGGCGACGGGTGTAACCGATGGTGATCTGGTCAGTGGTGTTCGCAAGTCCGGTCGCATTGTTTCTTCGGAGACGCTGGTACTTGATTCCGCGGACCACTCCATTCGCCGCATTCGTACCGACCTGCCGCTGTAGGCATGGAAACGACGCGCCAGGACGAAACCTCTCATGGTGGCGGTGCCGTCCTGGGCGTCGAGCGCTCCATTCTCGGCAAGGCCTGGCACGGCTATTCCGCAAGCGACGAGACCGTCAGCGCGATTGTGCGCCAGCACCGCTTGCCGGAATTGCTGGCCCGAATTCTGGCGGGCAGGGGATTCAATGCCGCTGATGTCGCCGGATATCTCAGCCCCCGCCTGAAGGACAGCTTTCCTGACCCCAGCTCTTTCAAGGACATGGATGAGGCGGCCGTTCTGATCTGGGACGCGATCGAAACGGGTACCAAGGTTGCTGTATTCGCCGATTATGATGTTGATGGCGCGACCTCAGCCTCACAGCTCCTCGGTTGGGCGCGCGCGGTCGGGCAGGAATGGAGCTTTTATGTTCCCGACCGAATAGATGAGGGATATGGCCCCAACACTGAAGCCTTCCAAAGTCTTCAGGAGCAGGGCGTAGAGCTTGTCATCACGGTTGATTGCGGCGCCGCCGCGCACGCGCCGCTTGAGGCGGCCGCGAATATGGGCCTGTCGGTGATCGTGGTTGATCACCATTTGATGGATGAGCGTTTTCCCCCAGCTGATGCCCTGATTAATCCAAACCGGCCGGACGATACATCTGACTGCGGACATCTCGCTGCGGCAGGTGTTTGTTTTGTGCTCCTGGCGGCGCTCAATCGCGAAGGGCGTCGGCGCGAAGCGTTCGCGGACAGGCCAGAACCAGACCTTCTGTCATTCCTTGACCTCGCAGCCCTTGGAACAATCTGCGATGTCGTTCCGCTGCATGGCATCAACCGCGTTCTGGTTGCTCAAGGACTGAAAGTGATGAGTGGCTGGAAGCGCCCAGGTCTCAAGGCGCTTGCCGATATCGCTTCGGTTGAGGGAGAGGCCAGCACCTATCATGCCGGGTTTGTGCTGGGCCCTCGCATCAATGCAGGCGGCCGGGTCGGTCAGTCACAACTTGGGACACGCTTGTTGTCCGGAGGCGAAGCCGATGACCTGGCAGGCATCGCGGCCGAGCTCGACCGCTTCAATCGCGAGCGCCGGGAGATTGAAGCGCGTGTGCTCGATGAAGCCATGGCTCAGGTTCAGGGGCAGGCGGAAGATCGGGCCATTCTTGTCGCAGCGGGGGATGACTGGCACCCCGGCGTAATCGGCGTGGTTGCGGGGAGGATCAAGGAACGGTTCGACAAACCGGCCATCGTTATTGGAATTGACCGGGCTCAATCGCCTGCACTCGGCAAGGGGTCGGGGCGATCCGTGGAGGGTGTCAATCTGGGCGGAGCCATCTCCGCGGCCCGCGATGCCGGACTGCTTCTGGCTGGGGGTGGCCACGCCATGGCGGGAGGTCTGACCGTGAACGCGGACGCAATCAACGCCCTGGTCAGTTTTCTTGATGCCCGCCTTGCGCCTGAATTGGCCCAAGCGCATGAAGCGCGCCGTGTAAAAGTGGATACACTGGTGTCGGCCAGCGGTATCTCTCTGGAATTGGTCGAGCACATCGCCAGCCTGGCCCCCTTTGGTCAGGGTAACCCGGAACCGCGCGTCATCGTTCCAGAACTGCGTGTGTCTTTTGCCAAGAGAGTGGGGACCGACCATGTGCGTGCCAGTTTTACGGCAACGGATGGCACACAAATTCAGGCGATCTGTTTTCGCTGTACGGATAACCCTCTGGGCGAAACCCTGCTGGCGGCAGGGGATGGGTTTTGGCACGTGCTGGGCCGTGTTAAGGTCAATGAGTGGCAGGGGCGAAAAACGGTCCAGCTGCAGGTCGAGGACATGGCTGCTGCATTAAGCTGAGCTTTTTCAGCAGAAGTTGCTTGCAACCCTGCCCAAGCTTTTTTATACGACCGCTCTCACATCGCTGCGCTCCCTTCGTCTATCGGTTAGGACGCCAGGTTTTCAACCTGGAAAGAGGGGTTCGATTCCCCTAGGGAGTGCCAACGATGTGTGATTTGCTCCCTCCCTGACTGATAAACAAACCGGACCCTGTCACGAACCAACAGGGTGAGGGCTTTGTAACCGGATCAAGACCATGGCGCATCTTTCAACCAAGACCTACGGCAATGAACGCGGGCTGTCGTGCACGTCCCGTCAATGGGCGGCCGATAGCGATTGTCACCTGCTTCATGGCTATTCTTTCGGTTTCCATTTCGTGTTTGCTGCTGAGCAGCTGGACAAGCGCGGCTGGGTCCTCGATTTCGGCAAGGGCGGGTTTGGCCAAATCCGGGCCTGGTTACACGAAATGTTCGATCACACCCTCTTGGTGGCACAGGATGATCCGGAACGTGAGGCCCTGCTGGCCTTGGGTGAGCGCGGAATTGCTCGGGTAAGAGTGGTTGACGGAACAAGCTGTGAGCGTGTCGCTGAAATGACATTTCACAAGGCCGATGAAATCGTCCGCACGCTGACCAAGGGCCGATGCTGGGTTGAGTCAGTCGAGTGTTCTGAACACGGCTCCAATAGTGGTATCTACCGATCCACTGAAGCACTGAAACGTCTGATCGAAGCAGACAGGTTGAGAGCTAACCTCTCAGGCGAGTAGAGAACGATTCTTTTTCCCGACTCGATTCGAGTCGGTGCGAAAACGCGTCAACTATATATCCTGTCTGGTGCACAAACGACGTTATACACTCACCATTCAGGTGAAAATTGACGATTGCGCCTCCCCACGGCGTGGCTTTTCCACAGAAATAACTCGCCTGAAAGGGGAAAAACACAGTTTACAAAAAGTTCATGCAATCCGCACCTTG
>CBFHQE010000112.1:0-9473 GCA_965657935.1 Maricaulis sp.
CGGCATTCGCAACCGTAATGGCTACGTTGTTGGTGGCCGCTATGACACTGGTGGTCGTCGCGCGTTCGTAAGCTTGAACAAGCGCTTCTAGGAACCAGCATCCCGGGCGGATTTGCCCTCTGCCCGGGATGTTATTCGAGCATGGTATTTCACGATCTTACCCCGCTTGAAGCGAGAACCCCGCCAGTTTCTGGCGGGGTTCTTGTCATTTGACGGGCAGTTCTGTGGTGTTCTTGATGGCTTCCATGGCGAAGCTGGCGCTGACGTCGGAGAGTGGGGCGATGGTGATGAGGCGCTTATAGACCTCATCATAGTCCTTCACATCGGGCACAACGATCTTGAGCAGGTAGTCGATATCTCCGCCCATGCGGTAGAACTCGACGACTTCGGGCATCCGCGCGACACCGTCAGCGAACCGGCGCAACCAGTCACCGTCATGATTGCTCGTGCGGACCGAGATAAAGAGGGTTGCATTCAAGCCCAGCAGATCAGGATCGAGCAGCGCAACACGCTTGCGGATATAACCGGCATCGCTCAGGCGCTTGATCCGGCGGGTCGTCGGGGTAGCGCTCAGCCCGATCAGATCGGCGATTTCCTGCACGGTGCGATCAGAATCGATTTGCAATAACTCAAGAATAGACCGGTCGTGGTGATCAAGTGACATTTCGTCCGCCATATTGGTTTCATCTGCTCTTTTATCGGTGATGATTGGCTGAAGATAGCGAAAATCGCTCCCCGATTGGCGTTAGTCTGTTGCCAGGTAGTCAGTCGGGCAAAATCATGGACGGTCAGATCTCTCAAGTCGCTGGATGGGCATCGGTGCGTTCCGGTCTCGTCGGAGCGAATACCACGCTGACGACCCCTTACGGTGAGCGTCCCTTGCTCTATGCTGATTTCACAGCCTCCGGTCGGGCGTTGCATCAGGTTGAGGAGGCGGTTGCGGACCTGCATGCGCTCTACGCCAACCCGCACACCGAAGACAGCGAAACCGGCCGTGCCTCCGGAGCCTGGCTGCGTGAGGCCGAAGCCGTTATTCGTCGTTGTGTCAATGCCGAGCAGAGCGATGCTTTGATCACCTGTGCGTCGGGTGCCACGGGGGCCATTCACAAGCTTCAGGAAATCCTGGGCATAACCCTGCCGCCGGCCAGTGCTGATCGTCTTGTCAGTCTGGACGTCGAGAGCCGGCCGGTGGTCTTCATTGGTCCGTACGAGCACCATTCCAACGAGCTCAGCTGGCGTGAAAGCCTGGCCGAGGTGGTGACAATCCCGCTCAATGCCTGCGGTGATGTCGATCTGATGGCGCTGGAAGAGGCGCTGCACGACCCGGCCTATGCGGGGCGGACCAAGATCGGCGCCTTTTCAGCAGCTTCCAACGTAACCGGTCTCAAGACCGACCTGATCAATCTCGCCCAGCTTCTGCACGAACACGGGGCCTTGCTGTGTGTCGACGCGGCGGCAAGCGCGCCCTATGCACGGATCGACATGCATCCGGCCGGGCACAGCAACGCCCATATCGACGCGGTCTATTTCTCGCCGCACAAATTCCTGGGCGGGCCTGGCGCGTGTGGGGTGCTGGCATTCAGCAAGGCGCTGTATCGCCAGGATTTGCCACCAACCCAGAGTGCTGGCGGCACGGTGCGATATGTCTGGAAAGACGGACACGATTTTATCGAGGATGTGGAAGCACGAGAGCGTGCAGGCACACCCGGTGTGCCCCAGGTCGTGCGTGCCGCACTGGCCATGCAGATCCAGGCCGAGATTGGTTTCGAGTTGATTGAACAGCGCGAACAATCGGCGTTGATGCGGGCTTTCAATGTCTGGCGGGATAATCCTGGCATCGAGATCCTCGGGCCGGAATGTCCGACACGCCGCCTGGGCATCGTCTCCTTCAATATCCGCGACCGGAAGAGCGCCCTGGTTCATCCGAGACTGGTCACGGTTTTGCTCAACGACCTGTTCGGCATCCAGTCGCGGGCCGGCTGTTCCTGTGCGGGGCCCTATGGTCATGACCTGCTCGGCATCAGTGACGAGGACACGCTTCGTATCCGGTCCCAGGTGCTGGACGGTGAAGCCGGCGCGCGCCCGGGCTGGTGCCGGGTCAGCCTGCACTGGGCCATGAGTGACGACGAGATCGAATACCTCATCCAGGCGGTCGATTTCCTGGGCAAACACGGCTGGAAGTTTGTTGACCAATACAATTTCGACCCGGCCAGCGGTCAGTGGGAGCACAAGAGCCGTCCCTCAGCGCGCCAGCCGGTTTTCCCGAATTCCGTCCTTGCCGTGTCGCCGAACAAACAGGTGAACGCGCGCCCGGCGCATGAATTGATGCGTGAGGCCTTGTCGATCGCGAACAGCGCTGCGCTCTAGCAGAGAAGGCACAGAGCTGCGGCCTGGTTCAAGCGTCGCGCTGGAAAAGGAGCCGGGCTGCCCGGCTCGGTTGCCAGGCCGGGCCTTCTTTCTGCCTGTTGTGTGACCGCGCCGTTCAGCTTGCTGGACCGGCCATGAACATTTGCCTCAGCATTGGCTCATGCAACCGCGACTAACTCTGTACGTGCCTTGGATGCAACGGGCGTCAGGCACACAAGTTATGGAGTAAGTTTATGAATATGCGTTTTGTTCTCGCCAGTGCCCTCGCTGCTGTTTCAGTCTTCGGTGTTGCCGATGCCGCCGAAGCTCAATCCCGCAACCGGGTCACGGTCCAGCAGGATGGTTATCAGAACGAGATCGCCGGCCGACAGGGTGGATATGGTCAGCGCATGGTGGTCCGCCAGCGCGGTGGACGCCAGCATGTCACCATCATCCAGGACGGTGCTCGCAATGGTACAACCGTAGGACAGAGCGGGTATTACAACCAGTCGCATGTCGACCAGTACGGTCGTGAGAATGATGCGGTAATTGGCCAGGACGGCGTCGACAATTTCAGCTACAGCCGCCAGACCGGTCGTCGCAATATCGTCGGTGTGTCCCAGATGGGTCGCAACAATACGGCTGTCACGGACCAGTACGGCAATAATAATGGCGCTGGCATTATCCAGGTCGGCGATGGTCACAACGCCTCCATCCGCCAGACCGGCAATGGTAATGTGACGCTGATTATCCAGGGGGAACACTAGCGCCTCTTCGCAGACAGGCCGGCGCCACGGGTGCCGGCCTCGGCAATTTCGATTGACAGCCGGTGTTAGCGCGCCGGCTTTTTCGAGTCAGTTCAGAGACGGAATTTCAGCACGCCCGCATCATGTAGGTGGTCATCGATCATCTTGCGCTGATCCGCGCTCAACGGCGTCAGGCGCGGATAGACCGGCCGGGTGCGGTCATTGGTCCAGGCCTGGTCCCAGTGGTCAGTGCCTTCGATAAAGGCGCGCAACATCGCCTCGCCCCCGGTCTCGAACGCGCCCATCAGACAGGTGTCGACATAGGATTGCGGGACAGGATGATCGGCATCGGCAGTTTCGTGTTCCGTGTTGACGACAATCCAGAACTTGCCCTCCGGCAAGTCGGAGGTGCCCAGCGTCGAGCGCTCGACCGGAGTCCAAACATAACCGCGTTCGCGATGGCGCATTTGCGGGTTGATCTCGACCGGGACCAGAACCGCATCCAGCGTCGACGTCGCGTCCTCGACCAGACCCAGATAGGTCGCCGCCTCGTCTCGATAACGCACCGACCAGGCCCGTCGCCAGCCCGGCAGCGCCACCTTCAGCGCAGGCCCGGTCATGCCGGAATAGGTCTCGCGGCTATGCCGGCTGAGAATACTGCCATATCCGATCATGTAGTCCTGGGCGGTCATATAGGCTCCAAACGCAACGGGGCGCGGATTTCTCCGCGCCCCGAAAGTGGGTTGTCAGGCCGGTGAAGTCTAGCCTTCGGCGTCGGTGACCTCGGCGACTTCGCCATTGACCGCACCGTTCAGCGCGTTCTCCAGCGAGGCCGGGTCGCCGGCTTTCAGGCCGATCTCCGACAGCATGGCGTCCAGCAGCGGGGCCTGGGCGCGATAGCGCAGGGCCGAGCTGACGACCTGGTCGGCCAGGCCACCTTCGCCACCGGTTGCGCCGTTGACCGGGCCGCCATTGGCGCCACCACCCAGACCATCGACGTGCAAGATCTTGATGCCATCGATATTCTCGATCGGCTTGACGCTCTGCGCGATGATCTCCGGCAGGCTTTCCATCAGCTGCAGCTTGACCTGCATGGCGATCTGCTCCGGCGACAGGATATTGGCCGCTTCATTGACCGCACGCTGACCTTCTGCCTCGACCGCGTAGACACGCTCCTGGGCGTCTGCACGCATCTTCTCGGCCTCGGCATCACCTTGCGCAGCGATACGGATCTTCTCGGCGTCGGCATTGGCCGCGACTCGGACAGCTTCAGCGCGGTCGGTTGCAGCCTGCTTTTCGGCCTCGGCGGCAACGGTGACGGCGATGGCTTCCATCTCGGCAGCCTTGGCGGCGTCGATCAGCTCGATCCGCTTGTCACGCTCGGCGACCTCGGCCTGGCGGGCGGTGATGACTTCCTCGGCGGCCTTGGCAGCCAGGGCGCGAGCCTTGTCGGCCTCGGCTTCAGCCTCGGACTTGTCGCGGGATTTCTCGGCCACGACAATGTCGCGTTCCTGTTCGGCGAGCTGGACCTGCTTGGCCTTTTCAACGGCCGCGGATTCCAGTGTCTGCTCTTTCAGAATTTCCTGCTCGCGAACTTCCTTGTCCATGGCGATCTGACGCTCGGCGACGATCTTGTTGGACTCGATGTCCGCCTCGCGGGTGCGCTGGCTGGCGGTAATCTTGGCGATTTCCGCTTCACGCTGACGCAAGGCCTGTTCGGCAGCAATCTGGGCGGCCTGTTCGGCAGAGCGAGTCTGGACTTCACGCTGTTGTTCCAGGCGTGCATATTCCTGATCACGCGAGATCTGCAGACTTTCCTGCTCGGCTTCCAGGTTCTTGCGACGGATCAGGACTTCTGTTTCCTGTTCGATGTCGTTGCGCTTCTTGCGGCGCTCCTCGATTTCCTGCGTCAGCTTGGTCAGGCCTTCGGCGTCGAACGCGTTGTCCGGGTTGAAATAGTCCTTGTTGGTCTGGTCGAGACCCGTCAGCGACACGGATTCCAGTTCCAGACCGTTCTTCAGGATGTCCTCGGACACAGCGGCCTGCACCTTCTGAACAAAGTTCACACGTTGCTCGTGCAGTTCCTCCATGGCCATCTCGGCGGCCACGGCGCGCAGGGCGTCCACGAACTTACCTTCAACCAGCGCCTTCAGGGCTTCCGGGTCCATGGTGCGCTTGCCCAACGTCTGGGCAGCATTGGCAATGGACTCGGTGGTCGGTTGAACGCGGACAAAGAACTCCGCCTGCACGTCGACACGCATACGGTCCTTGGTAATCAGGGCCTGTTCATTGGCGCGCAGGACTTCCAGGCGCAGCGTATTCATATTGACCGGAATGGTCTCGTGCAGCACGGGCATGATCAGCGCGCCGCCATTCATGATCACTTTCTGACCGCCAAAACCGGTCCGGACAAAAGAGATCTCTTTCGAGGCTCGCTGGTACAATCCGGCCACGAAGCCGAAGATCGCGAAGAAGGCGATAAAGCCTACGGCCGTGTACAAGACGAGTGTCATCATATCTGGCATGTACGTCCCTCCATACTACCAACAGGGGTTTCTGTAAGCGTCACGATTTGCGTGACAGGATTTCGTGGGTATTGCGGATAACGCGGTAGACGCTGCCGTTCTGGGCCACGACAATAACTTCGTCCCCGGCGGCAAAACTTTCACCATCTTCATCAGGCTCCACGAGCACCCAATGGGTCAGGCCATGCAGGTCTTTCAGCTTGGCTTCAGCGGGCAGGCCGCGTTCTGCTTTGCCGCGGATGACGGTTGCGACCTTGCCGATAAAGCGTTCGGTCGATACCGCTTCCGTTTCTTCCTTGGGCATCACTGCGCCGAAGGCCTTGCCGCCATATCGCATGGACGGGACGGCGATCAGGATCGCAGGAATGCTGGCCATCCAGCCCGGCGGGATAAGACCGGTTGCGCCATGAACAGCGCTCTGGATTGTGAGGCCTGCCAGGCCGAACACCGCCAGAAAGACGATGATCAGAATCAGGGCAGGCGCCTTGCCGAAGCTCAGCCAGCTCATCAGGTAAGTGAGCGGGCCAACGCTTTCGAGACCGCTGATGTCCAGATCGACATCAGCATCGATATCCGCGTCCAGGTCGGGCAAGTCGAAATCCGGCAGGATTCCGTCCAACAGGCCGGAGAGGGCAGCGCCGAACACCATGCTCAGGCCCTCAAGCGCTGCAATAATTGTCAACACCACCAGGGCGATGAGGAAGGGGGTCGCCTGGGCGCTCCCCAGAATGTCCATCATTTTACGTTCTCATCCGTTTGACCGGCTTTCAAAGCGGCCAGTCGTTCCTTGATCCGGTTGTCCCGGCTCATTTTCTCCAGCTCTGCCAGCTTGGCGGCGTCGCCGCGTGAGCTGCCACCGGAGCCCGGCAAACCGGAGCTTTCACGCATCACCCGGTCGAAGGCACGCTCGGCCTTGGTAATCTTGCGCTCTGCACCGGAAGAGGCGACCGGTTCTCCCGCCTCGTTGAGGCTGGACTGTTCCGCCCGACTTTCCTTGAAAGCAGCAAGTTCCTCGTCCATTTCGCGGCGACGAGCCTGCAAGGCCTCGACATAACTTTCGAGCTCGGCCTCTTCGGCGTCTGCGTCGCTGACCGCGGCTTCCAGCACAGGGATCTGGCTTTCCAGGTCCATCTGCCGGGAGATCGCTGCCTCGGCGAGGTCGTCGCGACCTTCCTTGACCGCCATCTCGATCTGGTCGCCCAGGCTCTCGTGTTTGGCGTTGGCGTCCATCAGGCGGCGAGAGGCGAGGTGTTTGTTCGCCAGCACCTTGCCGAGCTCGTCACGGACCTCGTCAATGGCGCCCTCGACTTCGCGAATGGCCTCTTTCATGACCAGTTCCGGACTGGCGTTTTCGACCGCATCGACGATCGAGTTTACCCCGCCGGAAACCAGGCGTTTCACCCGGGATACAAGCTGTTCTGCCATCTAAGTCTCTCCCTCTTGCGACTTCGAGAGCCGGATCAGTTCCGACAACTCGAGGATGGGTTGCAGGCGGTCCTGGACGAGTTGTCCGTCATAGGTCCGCCCCTGTTTTGTCAGGCCCAGATCGAGGATTTCCTCGATCAGGGCAAAGGTCTGTTCGGCGACATCAGCCTCGAGCGTTTCAAGGTCGCTTGCCGGGTCATCTGTCTGCGCCGGGCCCTGCTGCAGGTTTGCAACCAGTTCGGGCAGGCGCTCATAGAGCTTGCCGAGGAAGTCTGACCTCATCCGACAATCGCGTTGCCGGTTGATCAGCTCCCGATGGGCCGGCTGAAAACGTCTGGAGACCTGTTCAACCCGGCTGGCATAGTCCGTTGCGCCTTCACGCTCGCGTCGCGCATCGGCGAGCAGTGCGCGCAGTTTTTCACTCGGGGTTGTCGCCCCTTCCGCCTTGTATTGCGCAAGAAAGGCGGCATCAGCGTCGGTTATCCGTACACTCAGTGGAATGCGTCTCGGCATGACCAAATCCTCTATTCGCACGTAGTATGCAAATGTATGCATATGTGTTCATAGTGGGATTGTAAATGCCCCCGTCCCACGCCCAGGTCGTGGGTTAACGGGTAGGCTGATGCGCAACTCGCTTCAATCGCAAATTGTTTTTGACATAAAAATAGGCGGCAGCTCCGGCGAGCTGCCGCCTGGTTTGGAGATGGTTCGCGCTGTTTACTGCGCCGGATAATAGGTCGGGGAACCCGGACCGACCGGGAGGTCGAAGCCGAATGCCCAGACGAAGAAGAACACACTCCAGGTCAGGATAAAGAAGATGGAGTAGGGCAGCATCATCGCGATCAGCGTGCCGACGCCGAGATTTTTGTCATAGCGCGTGGCCCAGGCCAGGATCAGGCCGAAATAGCTCATCATCGGGGTGATGATATTGGTCGAGCTGTCGCCAATCCGGTAGGCGGCCTGGATGACTTCCGGCGAATAACCGATCAGCATCAGCATGGGCACGAAGATCGGCGCGGTCACTGCCCACTGGGCCGACGCCGATCCCAGCGAGAGGTTGATGATCGCGCACATCAGGATGAACAGGAAGAACAGCGCCGGGCCGGTCATGCCGGTGCTTTCCAGGAAGTTCGCGCCGGAAACGGCCGTGATCGCGCCCAGATTGGTCCAGCCGAAGAAGGCGACGAACTGCGCGGCGAAGAAGACCAGCACGATATACAGACCAAGCGAGGAGATTGCGGTTGCCATGGCATCAATGACATCGCGGTCGCTCTTCATGGTTCCAACCACACGCCCATAGGCGTATCCGGTGACCAGGAAGAAGACCAGGATCCAGACCACAAACCCGCTGAAGAAGGGCGAGCGCATGACCCCGTCTGTGACCGGATCACGCAGGACACCGCTTCCTGGGAGCCAAGAAATGTCGGCCCCACCGATCAGCGGGATGGGGATTGACCAGCCCGTGAACGGGATCAGGATCGAACGCGCAATCGTGTCGCCGAGCAGCGTGTAGACCATCACCGCGAGAACCGCCAGAAGTCCCCAGCCGGCCCATTTCAGGCCCTTGGACTCCGTGGCGGTGATCGGGTCCATCATGGACTTGTCGAGAACACTCTCGTCTGCGCGCGAACTGTCATACGCGCCGAGTTTGGGCTCCACGATGAAGGTGGTGATCAACGCACCAATGATGGTGATCACGAAGGTCGACCCGATCATGAAGAACCAGTTCGCCGTCGCGTTCACAGTATAGGTCGGATCGATCAGTTGCGCGGCCTCTTCGGTTATCCCGGCCAGAAGCGGGTCGATCGTACCGATCAGGATATTGGCGCTGTAGCCGCCGGAAACGCCGGCAAAGGCGGCTGCCATACCCGCCAGCGGGTGACGCCCCAGGGCATAGAAAATGGCGCCAGCCAGCGGGATCAGGACCACATAGCCCACCTCGGACGCGGTGTTGGAAACGATGCCGGCAAACACGATCGCGACGGTCACCAGGTGCTTAGGCGCGCCCAACACCATGCCGCGCACGGCGGCAGAAAGCATGCCGGACTTTTCTGCGACACCGACGCCGAGCATGGCCACCAGGACAACGCCGAGTGGCGCGAAGCCGGTAAAATTGGTCGTCAGACTGGTCCAGATGCGCCGGAAACCATCGGCATTGAACAGGCTGACCGCCCGGATCATGCCGTCATCAGCAACGCCGCGAGCGCCGGCTGGGCGGGGGTCTTCCACCGCCAGACCCATCCAGCCGAACAAGCCGGACAGCAGAATGATGCCGATTGCCAGTATGGCAAAGAGTGTAACCGGGTGGGGCAAGAGATTGCCCAGAAATTCGACACCATCAAGAAAACGCGTAAACGCATTCTTCTTCGGTGCAGGGCTCTGGCTTTCAGCCATGTTCAGGCTCCTGTTTGCACGATGCCAAGGGAAAGCC
>CBFHQE010000113.1:0-9431 GCA_965657935.1 Maricaulis sp.
GACGGATATACAAGTCCTTGGCAATTGATATTTGTAATCCCTTTCCAATTACTTGAGTATTTTTCTCACGTGACATCAGGGATGAACCGGCAGCATCTCAAGGGCTCCCCGCGACATATGGTTGCGAGGGATAACCAAGCCCGGACCTCACAAAAAAGGCCACCCAGATCTAGACGGCCCTTTTTGGGAACACAGCAGTGCGGTCTATTTCTTCTCGTCCGGTACGACCGTTCGGATGTGTAGCTCACGCAAGTGCCTGTTTTCGGCTGTGCCAGGTGCGTTCATCATAAGATCGCGTGCTTGCTGATCTTTCGGGAACATGACGACTTCGCGCAGATTTTCCTGTTCGCAAAGCAGCATCACGATGCGATCAACGCCCGGCGCCACACCGGCGTGCGGCGGCGCGCCGAAGCGGAAGGCATTGAGCATGCCACCGAACTCTTCTTCGACCACGTCTGCGCTGTACCCGGCATATTGGAAAGCCTTCAGCATCACGTCCGGGCGGTGATTCCGGACAGCACCGGAGGACAATTCCACACCGTTACAAACGATATCATACTGCCAGGCTTTCATATCCAGCAGCGTGTCGTCAGACGGGTTGTCCAGCGCGAGAAATTCCTCAGCCGTCATTTGCGGCATGGAGAACGGATTATGCGAGAACTCGACCTTCTTGTTCTCCTCATCCCATTCATACATCGGGAAATCGACGATCCAGCAGAACCGGAACGTATCCTTCTCGCAGAGGTCCAGCTCGGCACCCACAACATCGCGAGCCTTACCGGCGAAGGACGCGAATTCGGACGGGTCACCGGCAGCAAAGAAGACAGCGTCTCCGGCTTCCAGCCCCAGATCGGCACGCAGCGCTTCAGTCCGCTCCGGACCAATGTTCTTGGCGATCGGACCCGCGGCTTCAAGGCCACCCTCGGCTTCACGCCAGAAGATGTAACCCATGCCCGGCTGACCCTCTTTCTGGGCCCAGGAATTCATACGGTCACAAAAGGCACGAGATCCACCCGTCTTGGCTGGAATGGCCCAGACCTGAACCTTCGGATTGCGTTCCAGCATGCCGGCAAAGACCTTGAATCCGGATCCCCGGAACGTGTCTGAAGCGTCCGACATCTTGATCGGGTTGCGCAGATCCGGCTTGTCGGAACCATACCACTGCATGGCGTCCTTGTAGGCGATGTGCGGGAATTCGGCGTCCGGCACGGAACGGCCTTCGGAAAACTCCTCGAACAGACCTTTCATGACCGGTTCGATGACGTTGAATACATCTTCCTGGGTCGCGAAGCTCATTTCCATGTCGAGCTGATAGAATTCGCCCGGCGCGCGGTCGGCGCGGGCGTCCTCGTCACGGAAACACGGCGCGATCTGGAAATAACGATCAAAGCCGGACACCATGATCAGCTGTTTGAACTGCTGCGGCGCCTGCGGGAGGGCGTAGAACTTGCCCGGGTGCAAACGTGCCGGCACGAGGAAGTCGCGCGCGCCTTCCGGCGACGAGGCTGTCAGGATCGGGGTTTGATATTCAGTGAAGCCCTCATCGACCATGCGGCGGCGGATGCTGTCGATGATCTGGGAGCGCTTGACGATGCGCTGGTGCAGGCTTTCGCGACGCAGGTCGACATAACGGTGCTTGAGACGGACTTCCTCTGACCATTCCGGCTCGCCGAAAACCGGCAAAGGCAGCTCGTCGGCTTCAGACTGGATGGCCAGATCCTTCACACGCAGCTCAACACCGCCCGTCGGCAGGTTCTCGTTCACCGTCTCCGTAGAGCGCGCGATCACCTCGCCGGTAATCGTAACAACACTTTCAACCCGCAGGCGTTCCAGCGTGGTGAAGTGCTCGCTTTCCGGCTCCAGTACACACTGGGTCAGACCGTAATGGTCGCGCAGGTCGATGAACAACAGACCGCCATGGTCGCGTTTGCGGTGAATCCAGCCGGAAATACGGGCCTCCTGGCCAACATGTTCCGGGCGCAGTTCTGCGCAGGTGTGAGAGCGATAAGCGTGCATTTGGCGTCGTCCGTAAGAACAGAAATCGTGTTGCCGCGACATGCCGGTTTGCGGCGCACAATGTCAAGGATAACGGGCGATGGGCTGCAGTTCGATTTCACGCGATAATCCGAAATTTGCGTTCACTCGCCCTCTACGCTAATATTGCGTTAAGAAATCAACTATTGGGAGTTTGCCTGAACACTGTGTTCGCTCTCAATTTCGGGCCTGAACGAAAAAATCGGAGATGAACCGGGCTCCCCCGCTCTCTCCTCCCCACGAAATTCCCCTTCAGTTACTGAAGCTAAGGCGCCATGTTGGCGCCTTTTCTTTTGCCCTGATCCAAGAAACTTCAGGCTGTGAGTAACTATTCACTTGCAACTCTCAGCCCTCCTCGTTATAACGAATGTAAATGATCATTCACTTGCTTGAGGGACACGTCATGGAAGGCATGCTTCGCAAAGACATTTTTGACGGCACAGACGCCAATCTTGGTGTCACCGCTCGTTACGGCAGCACGAAAGCCCGCATCGAACGCGCAGCGCTGCAGTTGTTCGCCCGGCACGGTATCGATGGCGTTTCGATCAAACAGATTGCCGAGGCCTGTGTGATTTCGGACGGTGCCATGTACCGCCATTTCAAATCCAAGGACGAGCTGGCCCGTCTCATGTTCGAGGCGATCCACGCCAAGCTGCAGGACCTGGTGACGCAGAACCTCAAGGCCGACGCGTCGATGGAAGATATCGCCCGTACCCTGGTCACAGCTTACTGCAGGCTGGCTGACGAGGATCCCGCACAATTCACCTACCACCTCGCCCACCGCAACCATTTCATCTCGGCAACGGGTGATGGCGGCGCGGACCCGTCCGACTTCATGACCGCATGTGTGCAACAGGCCATGGACCGGGGGGAACTTCCGCAGGGCGATGCAGAGCTCCGCTCAGGTATGGCGCTGGGCGTTGTGATGCAGCCAGCCGAGTACAGCCTCTATGGCCGGATCAATCCACCATTGAGCGATCACATCGAAGAATTCACGCGCGGCATCATGGCCGTCCTGCGGTCCTGACCGCGGCGCCAAAAGGAGATTTTCCAATGCGCTCTTTCATCTTCAACATTCTCTACTGGTCGATCTCGGCGATCTACGCCGTGGTCTGCGCCATCCTCGCGCTCATTCCTGGCCGTACCGCACTAACGCACGGGCTGCGCTCCTATTGCCGCCTGACCGTTCTGTTGATGCGGTTAGTCTGTGGCATCAAGATCGAAATCCGGGGCACGCCGCCGAAAAACCAGCCGGTCATTCTTGCCGCCAAACACCAATCCTGGGGCGATGGCATCGTGATGATGGCCAAGTGCGGTGACGTGAACTTTGTCTGTGGTGACCACATGTTGAAATTTCCGCTGATCGGCTGGGTGCTGAAGCGGTGCGGCGCCATCGTCGTCAACAACCAGGGCGGAGCCGCAGCCGCGGCCAGCCTGAAAGACGGCATCGTGCGCTCACAGGGCGAAGGCGCACCACGTCCAGTGCTGATCTACCCGGAAGGTCACCTGACCGAGGTCGGCACGGGCATGCGCTATCGTTCAGGAGCCTGGCGCCTGTCCAGCCAGTTGAACCGCCCGGTTGTCCCGGTTGCGACCAATCTTGGCCAGTGCTGGCCTCAACAAAAATGGAGCAAGTTCTCGGGCACCGCCGTGATCGAGTTCATGGAACCCATGCGCCCATCTTCAGATCGCGACAGTTTCCTCTCGCAGCTGGAATGTAATGTGGAACGCCATTCGCGGACCCTGGAGGCGGAGTTTGCTCATCGGCACCAAGCACTGCAGTCTGTTCAGCACACGGAGTGCCGGGTTTAGGTGCGCGATCAGACGCGCCAGCCCGGTCACGATGGCGAAGCGGGGAGGCTCAGCCATGCGATCCTTGATTTTTAACGCCCTCTTCTGGGGCATAGCGGCGATCTTTGCCCTGTTGTGTTACGCCCTGTCCTGGTTGCCATGGCGAACCCCATTGGTCCGCTGCATGATCGGTTTTTGCAAAAGCGTCCGCTTCTGCCTGAAACACGTCGCTGGCATTCCAATCGAGGTTCGCGGAGCGCCGCCAACCCGACAACCGGTCATTATCGCAGCCAAACATCAGTCCTACGCGGACGGTCCGCTCATGATGGCGATCACGGGTGACATCAATTTTGTCATTGGAAATGGCATTGAGAAATTTCCGCTGATCAACCGCATTGTGCGTGAAGCCGGAGCGACCATGGTCAACACCCAGGGCAACGGGACCGCCCCGGGTGCGCTGGAGGCCGCGATCGAGCGCAGTCATGGCGAGAACCGACCGATCCTGATCTATCCGGAAGGCGGTCTGGCGGCGATCGGCGAGACCAAGCGTTATCGCAAAGGTGTCCACAAAATCTACGAAACCCTGGGCCGCACGGTCATTCCTGCAGCCACGAATGTCGGTCTGCGCTGGAGCCAGGAAGACTGGCACAAGACAAAGGGCCCTGCCGTCATCGAATTCCTCGACCCCATTCCCGCGGGATTGCCGCGGGACGAGTTCATGCAGCGCCTGCAGGCAAGCGTCGAGAACGCGACCCGTGCGCTGGAAGCGGAAGGCCAGACCTTCCAGGAGACATCACAATGAGTGCACGCATCGCTGCAAGCCTGATCGGCGCGAAACGTTTCGTACCGCTCTTGCTCGCCCAGGCCCTGGGCGCCTTCAACGATAACTTCTTCCGTTATGCCCTGGTGACCTTGGTGACCTTTTCCGGGCTCACGGTGTTTGGCATCGAGCGGGATATTCTCGTGCCGATTGCCGCTTCCATGTTCACCATCGCCATGTTCGGATTCTCTGCGATCGCGGGTCGCCTGGCCGACAAGCTGGATCGAACACGCATCATGCGGTTCGCAAAGTTTGCAGAGATCTGGCTGATGATGATCGTGGCCGCGGGCTTCTATCTGCAACAACCCATTTTGCTGATGATCGCGTTATTTTTCATGGGGGTTCAATCGGCGTTCTTCTCCCCCGCCAAGAACTCTGCGCTGCCCACACTTCTCAAACCAAACGAGCTGGTGCCTGCCAACG
Source organism: Maricaulis sp. (assembly GCA_965657935.1). GTDB lineage: Bacteria > Pseudomonadota > Alphaproteobacteria > Caulobacterales > Maricaulaceae > Maricaulis. Next base: position 5,069 of record CBFHQE010000113.1, read on the forward strand.
CCCTGCTCAGCGGCACGCTGAATATATCCATCCTGATCGGTATCGGTTTTGGCACCTGGCTAATCCAGCGGACCTATGGACCGGCAGCGGTTGGCGTCATTCTGGTGATCATGGCGGTCTTCGGCTGGCTGGCCATTCGCCAGTTGCCGGCAGCTCCGGCCTCGCGTCCCGAGATGAAGCTGAGCCTCAACATCATCTCGGAAACCTATCACGTGCTGCGTTTTGCCCTGCAGGCCCCGGATGTCTTGCGGCCACTGCTCGGTGTCGCCTGGTTCTGGATGCTCGCAGCAGCTGTGGTGACGATGATGTCGGTCTTCACGGCATCCGTGCTGGGTGCAGATGAGACCCTGGTTCTGGTCTTCAGCGCGCTGTTCACACTTGGTACGGCGCTGGGCGCCATTCTGTGCGGGACATTGAGCGGTGAAGGCGACGCTCTGCCCTTCTCGATCGCAGGGGCTGTCGGCATCACGATATTTACAGTCGATGTTGCCCTCTTCACCTGGTCGCGCCCAGTCACACCGGCGGGTGCTGAATTGATGGGAGCGGCAGAGTTTCTGGCCAACCAGGATAATTGGCGGATCATCATCGACCTCTGTCTTGCCGCCGTCAGCGCAGGGCTGTTTGTTGTCCCGCTCCAGGCCATGGCACAGCGCCGGGCAGCCCCTGAACTTCGCGGCCGCCTGCTGGCAGCAGGTGGCATCATGAATGCGGGTACGGCGACCCTGGGGAATTTCACACTGGCCTTCATCGCCGTGCTCGGACTGCCCATGCAGACGGCTTTCCTGATGATCGGCGCGGTCAGTGCGATTATCGCGGGTGTTACCTATTGGCGACTGCGCAAGCGCAAGAGTGCCGTTAACAGCCAAAGCTGATGGAAAAATGAGGCGGGTCGCGCTAACAACCCGCCTCATGAAAATGATTACAACGACGGCAGAGCTGGCGAAGGCTTGCGATGCACTTCTGCAATGTGACTTTATCGCGGTAGATACCGAGTTCATGCGTGAAACGGTGTACTGGCCGGCCCTGTGCCTGATCCAGGCCGCTGGCGGGGACACGGAAGTGATTATCGACCCGCTCGCAGATGGCATTGACCTGGAACCGCTCTGGGAAGTGATGGCCGATGACCGCGTGATGAAAGTCTTCCACGCGGCGCGCCAGGATCTGGAAATCTTCTTCCACCTCGGCGAACACCTGATCCCGACTCCGATGTTTGATACTCAGGTTGGCGCGATGGCCCTGGGACTCGGCGACAGCATTGCCTATGACGGCCTTGTCCGCGCCTTCCTCAAGCGCTCCATCGACAAAGGCCCGCGTTTCACAGACTGGTCGCGCCGTCCGCTGAGCCAGAAACAGCTGGATTACGCCATCGCTGACGTGACCCACCTGCGCGATCTCTATCCAATCATGCGAGAGCGTCTGGAAGCGAAGAAGCGCGATGCCTGGCTGGCTGAGGAAATGGCCATTCTGACCAGAGCCGAAACCTATCGCCTGGACCCCGAAGATGCCTGGAAGCGCCTGAAACTGCGCAAGACACATCCCAAATGGGTGGCCGGCCTTCGAGCGGCAGCGTCCTGGCGCGAGCGCGAGGCGCAGACGCGCGATATGCCGCGCCAACGCGTTATGAAGGATGATGCGCTCTACGAGATCGCCGGCGTCGCGCCGCTCAAGTCAGACGATCTGGCAGGTCTGCGAGGTGTACCCAGAGGCTTTGAACGCTCCAAACCCGCTGAACGCCTTTACGAGATGATGAAAGCGGCGATGGCCGACCCGGAGGCTTACGCGCCCAAGGTCGAGAAACCAGCCCCGCCGCCCAGCGGCATCGGCCCAACGGTCGAGCTCTTGAAAGTCTACCTGAAACTGGTCGCGGAAGAGGCCGGCGTGGCCTCCCGTCTGATCGCAACTGTTCCAGACCTCGAAAAGATCGCTGCTGACGACAAGGCCGACATCCCGGCCATGCATGGCTGGCGCCGTGAGGTTTTTGGCGAGCCCGCGATGCGGCTCAAACAGGGTGAGATTTCACTGGCACTGGAAGACGGCAAAGTCGTCGCCAAGGACCTCCAACCTTAGCCAGTACCGTCCTTGATCGCTGGCGAAAAGGTTGCGAAGAAACCGAATTGCGGTGCGCCTATTCCACGTATCGCACTTCGGTCTCGACGCCGATCAGTCCACCGATCGTCTTGAGTTGGGTGACTGAACGCTCGACATAAAGATCGTGCACGCTTTCCTGTACGGTGACGCAAAGCTTGCCGCTTTCGAAGCCGATGCAGAAGCGTTCCAGCAGGCTGACAGAGCGACCGGAGAGTTTCGACCCCAGCCGCAGGCAAAGGCCCAGGCATTCAGCCATGCGCCTTTGATCTGCATCCATCAGCCGGGCGATCGCATGACTATCAAGCGTCCGGGCGGTGCCCCCGTGACGAAAGTGCAAGGCAGCCCCCAGAAAGGCGCGCTCCGGGTGAGAAAGCCCGGCGACCGGCGCATAAAGCACCGTATCTCGCGCCAGTTCCGCTCGATGATCCGGATGCATGCGCGCACCGAAATCCGCCAGTCGACAAGCCGACTCTCGCAGAATCTGATCGCGGCGAGGCGAAAACACAGGCTTCAGCTCTCCCAGCATGGGGCGCAGCCAGTTCGCGAGCGCTATGCCAAATCCCGGGGCCGGTGCGATCGGACGCGCAAGCGCCTCTGCGCCAGCGATCAACGGGTCCTGATCGCGGATCCCCTCTGGCATGTTCTCCAGCAATACGCCTTCGCGCAGCCCATAGGCGGAGAAACTGACTCGAGCGAAATTGCCCCTATGTACGATCCGGCGCAGCAAAAGTGCAGCATAGGGCAATGTTACCGCACGGCGTCGGGATATGCCCGGAGTGCCTTCCAGAGACGCCGGACTCGCCTGGATCGCCAGGTTTGTGATGGTGTCGACCTCGGACGCAGTCATCTCGAATTGATGCACAACCTTCAGCGGGTAGTTCTCGTGAGCAAAGGCCAGGTGCGCCAAGGTCCGCCAGGCGCCGCCAACTGCGTAGAATGTCTGGCCGGGACGCCCGTCCAGACCATATTTATCGAGGCGCTTGTCGATCTTGTGACGCGCATCATCATAGTCCCATTCTTCAGTGCCGAGAACTTCCTGGGGCCCCAGGGCCAGCGTCCTGCCCTGTCCGGCAACACCATTATTGATCGGCGTCAGCTCCAGACTCGACCCGCCCAGATCACCCGTCATTCCATGCGCGTCAGGGATGCCGGCCAGCAGACCGAGCGCTGAGATTTCGCCCTCTTCACGGCCGGAAAGAATGCGGACATCAAACCCGGACCGGTTCGCGATCTCTTGCACAAATTCCGGACCATCATCCGCATTGCGCACTGCCGCGGTTGCAACCGTGTGAATGTCCGAAACACCCTTGGCTTCGAGAATACGCTGGAAACGTTTCAGCGCGCGCAGGGCAATCTCGCGCCCGTCAGGGTTCAACTTGCCAGTTGTTCTGACACCCTGGCCCAGCCCCGCCATGACCTTCTCATTGTAGACCGGCCAGATAGCCCGGCCCTGCAGCCGGAAATGAACAAGGCGCACCGTATTCGACCCGATATCGATCACCGCGATATCACGTTCAACAGCGAGTTCCTGGGAAACCGCAGAAGGATCAGGGATCTGCGTCAATAGTCCTAACCGTGACCTGTCAGCACCGGAGGCTGGTCATCCTTGAGTGCTTCGCCCCGGCCGGAAAGACTTGGATTGGTCATGAAATACGCGTGGGCGCTGAAGGGCTCGTCGATGGCGCTGATGTCGACCCGCCGATAATCGCCATCACCATCCATGTACCAGCTATTCACCTCATCATTGAGATTGGCGACCATGATCTGGTCGAGGATCTGACGATGAACGGTCGGGTTCTGAACCGGGCAGAGGTGTTCAACACGCCGGTCCAGATTGCGTGGCATCCAGTCAGCTGAAGAAATAAACACCTTGGCCTTGGGCGATGGCATGGCATCACCATTGGCAAAACACACCACCCGGCTGTGCTCCAGGAAACGTCCGACAATGCTTTTCACGCGAATATTGTCGGACAGCCCGGAAATGCCTGGGCGGAGACAACAAATACCGCGCACGACCAGCTCAACCTTCACGCCGGCCTGGCTGGCGCGATAAAGAGCGTCGATGATTTCAGGATGGACCAGCGCATTCAACTTGGCCCAGACCGCCGCGGGCTTGCCGGCCTGTGCATTGGCGATCTCGTTGTCGATCATCTCGATCAGATTGTCCTTGAGATTGATCGGCGACACCGACAGGCGCTCCAGATTGGCAGGCGGCGCGTAACCCGTCACATAATTGAACACCCGACCGGCATCGCGTCCATACGCCGGGTCAGCT
>CBFHQE010000114.1:0-9350 GCA_965657935.1 Maricaulis sp.
CTTGTCGAGCTTGCTGTGCCCCGCAGCAAGCGCGAGCACAGCCAGGATCAGCCCGATAATGACCGGAATGGCATTATCATCCCCGCCCATCGCACCGCCGATGGCCAGTCCGCCCAAACCAAGCGCGATGGCAATGACCAGCCATAACAAGAAGGATTTGACCGCCTGTTTGCGCTCCTTCTCCAGCCCTTCCAGCCAGGGCTGGAGGCGTTCCTGCCAGAGTTGTTGAAATTTTGTGTCCACCTCTACGCCGTCTCCAGACGTCCCAGGGCCTCGGAGACCTTGGTTTTCTGGGCGGTGTAGTCCGCCAGCTTGGCTTTTTCGCCGGCGACAACCTCTTCCGGGGCGTTGGCGACAAATTTGGCGTTACCGAGTTTCTTCTCCAGACGCATGATCTCGCCACCGAGTTTTTTCAGCTCCTTGGCCAGACGGTCGCGCTCGGCATCCAGATCGATCACGCCGTCCAGTGGCAGGGCAATGACCGTCTCACCGACAACCGTCTGCGCGGAAGCCGGCGGGACGTTGTCAGAAGCAGAGATGTCTTCAAGACGGGCCATGCGCGCCAGCAGCGGGCGATTGCGCTCGACACGGTCGAGAATGTCCTGCGACGCACCAACCAGAACCGCATTGAGCGGCTTGCCCGGAGCGATATTCATCTCGGCCTTGAGGCTTCGGATATTGGTGATGACGTCGATGAGCCAGCTCATCTCGGCCTCGGCATCAGCATCGTCGAGGCCGTCCAGCTGCGGCCAGTCGGCCACGATCAGCTGGGTGTCGCGCTTGGCGGTTTCCGCCCACAGCGCCTCGGTCACGAACGGCATGAAGGGGTGCAGGATCTTCAACGCGATATCGAGCACATAGGCGGTTGTCGCCTGGGTCTCGGCCTTGGCCGCCGCATCCTCGCCGCCGAAAAGCGGTTTGGCGAATTCCAGGTGCCAGTCACAGAAAATGTTCCAGACAAAACGATAGGCCGCAGCCGCCGCTTCGTTGAACCGATATTCGTCAAGGCTCTTATTGACCGTCGCAACGGTCGCCTGGGCTTCGGCCAGGATCCATTTATTGACGGTCTGGGTGACGGCAGACGGATCAAAACCGGCCGGAACCGCGCACTCATTCATCTCGCAGAAACGCGCCGCATTCCAAAGCTTCGTGCCGAAATTACGATAACCTTCAACCCGTTGCGTGGACATGCGGATGTCCCGCCCCTGCCCGGCCTGGGCCGCCAGGGTGAACCGCACAGCGTCAGCGCCGTATTCATCGACCAGTTCCAGCGGGTCAATCACATTGCCCTTGGACTTGGACATTTTCTGGCCCTTCTCGTCGCGGACCAGCGCGTGGATATAGACATCCTTGAAAGGCACCTGCGGCTTGCCGTCCTCATCCTTCATGAAGTGCAGACCCTGCATCATCATGCGAGCCACCCAGAAGAAGATGATGTCGAAAGCCGTGATCAGGACCGTGTTCGGGTAGAAACGATCAACCTCCGGCGCCTCGTCCGGCCAACCCAGGGTCGAGAACGGCCACAGGGCAGAGGAGAACCAGGTGTCGAGGACGTCGGGATCGCGCGTCAGCGTCTTGCCGCCGGACTGTGCGATAGCGTCTGCCTCGCTCTCGGCGACATAGACATTCTCATCTTCGTCATACCAGGCCGGGATCTGGTGACCCCACCAGAGCTGACGGGAGACACACCAGGGCTGGATGTTGCGCATCCATTCGAAATAGGTCTTTTCCCAGTTTTTCGGGTGGAAGGTCGTGCGGCCATCCTCGACGGCGAGAATGGCTTCCTTGGCCAGCTCTCCGGCATTGGCGAACCACTGGTCGGTTAGCATCGGCTCGATGACGACATTGGAGCGGTCACCGAAAGGCTGCTGGATTTTCTTGTTTTCCACCAGCGGGATAGGCTGAGGCGCTTCCTCGTCCTCCTCCCTGGCTTCGGGCGTGATCATCACGGCGAGGCCTTCCGCCGTAATATCGGCAATGATCTTCTCGCGCGCCTCGAAACGGTCGAGCCCACGATAATCTTCCGGCACCAGGTTGATCGCATCCACATCGGCCTCGGACGGCAGATCCGCACCTCGGGCAATCGCCTGGGCCTTGGCCGCGCATTCGTCATAGGACGGACCATCCGCGCGCATCGCCGCCTGTCGATCCATTAGACGATAAAGCGGGATGGTGTTGCGCTTGGCGACTTCGTAATCGTTGAAGTCATGGGCGCCGGTGATCTTCACCGCTCCGGAACCGAATTCCGGGTCAGGATACTCGTCCGTGATGATCGGGATCAGACGGCGATGTTCTTTCGGCCCGACCGGGATCTCGCACAGCTCACCAACGATCGACGCATAACGCTCATCATCCGGGTGAACGGCGACAGCGCCATCCCCCAGCATGGTTTCCGGGCGAGTCGTGGCGATGGAAATATAGTCGCGCTCTTCGGTGAGCGTGACATTCCCGTCCTCGTCCTTTTCCACATAGGTGTAGGTCTTGCCGCCGGCGAGCGGGTATTTGAAGTGCCACATATGGCCGTCGACTTCGATATTCTCGACCTCGAGGTCGGAGATCGCCGTCTCGAACTTGGGGTCCCAGTTCACCAGCCGTTTGCCGCGATACATCAGGCCCTGTTTGTAGAGCTCGACGAAGACTTTCATCACCGCGGCCTGCATCTGGTCGTTCTCGGCGTCTTTCTCACCCATGGTGAAACGCTCGCGAGACCAGTCGCAGGACGCGCCGAGGCGGCGCAGCTGGGTCATGATCTGACCGCCACTTTCCTCTTTCCAGTCCCAGACACGGTTGAGAAAGGCCTCACGGCCCATCTCAGCACGCGAAGGTTCCTGGCGTTCCGCGAGCTGGCGTTCAACCACCATCTGCGTGGCAATGCCTGCATGGTCGGTGCCCGGCTGCCACAGCACGCTGTCACCCAGCATGCGCTTGTAGCGGCTCAGCACGTCCTGGAGCGTGTTGTTGAGCGCGTGACCGATATGCAGACGGCCCGTCACATTGGGCGGCGGGATGACGATACAGAACGGCTTGGCGTTCGGGTCATCCTTGGGCTGGAAGGCTCCGGACTGCTCCCACGCATCATAGATACGGGTTTCGGCTTGGGCTGGGTTGAATGTCTTTTCCATCATGATCCGCGCATGAATAAAGGGCACCGACTGTGTAGTCGATGCCCTTAGATGATTTCAGTGTTCGACGAAAGGGTTAGCGACGTTTGACCTGCATCGCTCCGGCCCGGCGCCCCCGGCCCAACCACCCCAACGATACCCTGTCGGGTGGTTGGGTCGGGGGCGCGGGCTGGCAAGGCCGCATTGGCATTAGCGACGGCGCGCCACGCGGTCGATCTCGGCCTGAACCTTTTCATCCACAATGCTCGGCAGGTTGGCGTCGAGCCATTCCTTGAGCATCGGGCGCAGCAGGGCGCGGACGACACCTTCAAGCGTACGGCCTTCCTCGTCGGAGATCCGGATGCTGTCGGCCAGCGTGTGGAAAGACCCCATTGCCGCTGCAGCAGCACCATCGGACATGATGCCATCAGCGACTTCACCCTCAACCGCGTCGAAATCGACCACCGGCTCAGGTTCAGCAACACCTTCAGGCTCTTCCTCGTCGCGGTCGACAATCATCAGATCATCGTCCATCGGGTCCGTGCCTGCATCCGGCTCGGCGACCATATCGGTCAGTTCGAGCACATCATCTGCGTCCGCGTCGGCAGCCGGCTCTTCAGCCGCAGGCGCCTCGTCGAACATCGAATCGATGTCGTCCTGGGAGTTGGACTCTTCTTCCGCCGGGGCAGCTTCTGCTTCGGCAGCAGGAGCCTCTTCCTCGTCCTCGTTTATGATCCGTCGGATCGAGGACAGGATTTCTTCCATTGACGGTTCATTTTCAGCAGCATCGGCCATGTATGCGGATCCTTTGTCCGGCAATTCTCGTCAAACGCGAATAAACCGGGGCGGACGGCGGATGTCCACCCCCGCGATTCGCCTCTAAGGTTAATTCCAGGGCGTTAAGTCAAAGTTATTGAAGCGCGAGCGGGAGTTTTCCACAGCTGCGGGATCATACAGTTCAACGCCCAGACCAAGGCTGTCAGCAGACAGCAAGCCCATCGCCTGGAGCAGGCGATAGCCGGCGACATAGCTGTCGCGTTCGGCGGTCACCAGCGTCAAACGGCTTTCCAGCAATTCCTGTTCGGCGTCCAGCACGTCCAGCGTGGTGCGCAGACCGACATAGGCCTCCTGCTCCACACCATCCAGCGCAATCTCATTGGCCATGACCGCCTGGCTGCTTGATTCAATCACAGCCAGGGAAGCAACATATCCCGTCCAGGCATTGGTCACGCCTTCGGTGACCTGGCGACGGGCCTCGTTGACCTGGAACCGGGCCTGCTCTTCAGATGCCACGGCGGCGCGAACACGTGACCGGTTCAGGCCTCCGGTGAAAATCGGCATGGAGATTGTACCGGTGATGGATGTGCTGTCACGCTCGTCGCCGGAAAAACTGCTGTCTCGCGCCGCTGAAGCGGACGCACGCAGCGACACTTCCGGCCGCATGGCGCCACGGGCCACCGAGATGCCGTGACGGGCCGCTTCCTCGCCATACTGGGCGGCGCGCAGCTGCGGGCTGTTATCGAAGGCCGACGAGGCGGCGTCAGCCAGATTGTCAGGCAAGCTCGGCAGTGCCGGCGGCTGTTCCAGCGTTGCCGCAGGCTCGCCGGTCACACGTTGATAGGCCGCGCGACTGACCGAGAGCTGCGACTGGGCACCGGCCAGCTGGGCCTGGGCACCGGACAGACGTGCCTCAGCCTGGGCGACGTCCGTACGGGTAATTTCACCCACTTCGAAACGGTCCTGGGCGGCTTGCAGGTGTTGTGTCAGGACATCCACATTATTGCGGCGGATGGAGACGACTTCCATGTCACGGCGAACATCCATGAAGGCTGTAACGGCATCAACCAGAACGCCCTGCTCCACTGCACGCAGGCTCTCACGCCCGGCCATCACCTGGGCGCTGGCCTGGTTGATCTGGCCCGATGTACGGCCGCCCCGGTAAATCGATTGAGTGGCGGAGAGCGAATAATTCTTCGGTGTGGAATCGTTGCTGTTCTCGTTGATGAACTGCTGATCGCCCAGAATAAACGTGCTCCGGCTTTCCGTGCTGTTGCGCGAAATCGAGGCATCCGCAGAGACGCTCGGCAGTCGCGCCGAGCGCGCCTGGACCCAGCTTTCATCGGTCGCACGCAATCGAGCCCGCTCCGCTTGAAGCGTCGGATTGGAGTTATAGGCGTGGGCCAGGGATTCTTCCAGGGACTGGGCCTGGGCGGTTGCGGCAATAGCCAGCAGCGAAACTCCGGCGGTAAGGGCCGCAACCCAACGAGACATGCGAACCATACTTCTGTCCTCTTTCCAGCAACAGACTCAGCAATAGCCTGCGCACATCATAACGTGACCCGCGCCGGAAACCAGCACGCGCCTGACGCCCATATAGGGCACCAAATAGCAGAAGTGAACGCTGTTCACTCTTTTATTTTCGTAATTCTTCTAACGCACGCTTGAACGTCTGGCCCGGCGGCTTTCCGTCGCGCGCGAAATGCCTGTTTACAGCGAGAAAGTCTCGGCGCGTTCAAAACCGGGAATCGTGGAGGTTGATGCGTCAAAAACGACTTTCTCACCAATACCGGACGCGGAACGCTTGAAAATCGTCGCCTTGCCGACAGGTCCCTTGCGGACCACGACGGCCAGACGGCCACCTTCGGCGAGCTGATCGAACCAGGCTTGCGGAACTTCCTCAACGGCACCATTGACGAAGATCACATCATAGGGACCCTGATCGGCCTTTCCCGCTTTCGGCGCTCCGGTGATGACAACCGCATTATCCGCATCGCACTCGGACAGTAGACCGCTGGCACGGGACTGGCCATCCTCATCATCATCGAGACCCACGACCGTCTCTGCGAGCTTGGCCAGGATCGCTGTGGAATATCCCCGGCCACACGCGATATCGAGTACCATCTCATCGCCCTGGATGTCGGCGGCCTGGATCAGCTTGGACATGTCACGGGGACGCATCATGCGGCGTGCCTCGCTGGTTGCCACCTCACCGTCTGCATAGGCAGAGGCAAGTTTGGAGCGCGGCGTGAACACATGACGCGGCACTGTCTCGAAAGCGCCAAGCAGGCGGCGGTCGGTGATATCGGACGGGCGGATCTGGCAATCCACCATCTGCTGTCGGGCCAGGTCGAAGTCGCTCACGCAGATCTCCTCAGCGAATGGTAAGGCAAGTTCCGGCGTGATATATCCTGTGCCGCGCCCTGCGGGCAAGCATCAGGATGCGCGACACATCAAATCATTGCAGGCGCACCGAATTTCAGTAGAAAATGTCGAGGCCGATTGCCCCGCTCGCCCGGGTTGGCTATAGATCGCGCCTCGCATTTTCGGCACCGTGGCGGAGTGGCTACGCAGCGGATTGCAAATCCGTGGACCCCGGTTCGAATCCGGGCGGTGCCTCCACCCTTCGCGCTTCGGGTGGCGAGCCACCCTAAGCGTGAATACGAGCGAGGCGAAGGCGCGAAGAGGTGCCCTTCGAAGCCTTGGCGTAGAAGGGCGACTTAGAACTCCACCCGCTTCCCCTTGTGATCGAACAGCTTTCCTGTGTCGGCCGGATCGAGCGCATCCAACACGCCCAGAATTTCACCCGCCGCCACATCCGGTGACCGGACATCCAGCCCGGATTTGGAGAACGGCTCCGACAGTCGACTCGCCACCGTTCCCGGATGCACGGCCACACAGACCGCTTTGGGATTCTTCCGCGCCAACTCGATCGAACAGGTTCGGACCATCTGGTTCAAGGCCGCCTTGGAGGCTCGATAACTGTGCCATCCGCCCAATCGGTTGTCTGAAATGGAGCCGACCCGGGCGGACAGGGTCGCGAACACCGAACGGGCATCGCGACGCAATAGCGGCAGGAAATGCTTCATCAGCAAGGCCGGCCCGACCGTGTTCAGGCGATAGTCGTGCAACATGTGATCCGGATCCAGTGCGCGCCAGCTGCGCTCCGGCATGAAATCCTCACCGTGCAGGAACCCGGTGGCGTCGAAGACGAGATCAACAGATCCGCCTATGGCCCGGACATGCTCGGCCGCCATTTCAATACTTGCTTCGTCCAGCAGGTCGAGCGCGGGCATCGTTGACCGTGATATTCGCCAAACCGGCTGCCCCCGCGATTCCAGCTGAACCGCCACGGCCCCGCCGATCGCACCACTCGCTCCAATGACAATGCTGGCCAAGATAACACTCCGCTGACAGGTCCAATTTCCAACTGCTGACGTAGATCATGCAAGCAATGCGAAAAGAGCAGGCATGACCGACCTCGTCCTCATTCTCGGCGACCAGCTGACGCCCAATATCTCCAGCCTGGACCGGGCCCGGCCAGAGGATACCCGGATCGTCATGGCCGAAGTGGCTGATGAGGCACGCTATATCCGTCATCACGTCCGCAAGATCGCGTTCACCTTCTCGGCCATGCGCCATCTTCGCGAGGAATTGCAGGAGAGTGGCTGGGCGATCACCTATTTCACGTTCGAGACCGGTCTCAAGAGCCTGCGCGAGGCGGTGGAGCGCACACTTGAGGACGGGACCTATCAGCGGCTGATCATCACCGAGCCTGGCGAATGGCGCCTTCGGTCAGAGATGCAGACCTGGTCCGAACGCCTGGGCCTACCGGTTCTGATCGTTGAGGATCACCGCTTCCTTGCATCGCATGATGATTTCGCGCGCTGGGCTGACGGCCGCAAGCAATTGCGCATGGAGTATTTCTACCGCGAGATGCGCAAACGCACCGGCTTGCTGATGGACGGCGCAACACCAGCCGGTGGACAGTGGAATTTCGACAAGGAAAACCGAAAACCGGCTGAAGCCAGTCTTTTCATGCCGCAGCGATTCCGCCCCGAACCAGACGCGGTCACAAAGGAGGTTCTCGACCTCGTCGCACGCGCCTTTGCAGATCACCCCGGACACCTGGAAGGATTTGATCTGCCGGTAACACGCGCAGAGGCGGAAAGGTCACGCGATCACTTCATGCGCCATGCGCTTCCCGGCTTCGGCGACTACCAGGACGCCATGCTGACCGATGAACCGCTGCTCTATCACTCCAACCTGTCGACCGCCCTCAATGCCGGCCTGCTCGATCCGGAAGACCTGTGCCATCGGGCAGAGACCGAGTATCGCGAGGGCCGCGCGCCCCTCAATGCGGTTGAAGGCTTTATTCGCCAGATCCTGGGCTGGCGAGAATTTGTGCGCGGCATCTATTGGCGCGAGGGCCCTGACTATGTTCGGCGCAACGCCCTCGGCGCACAGCGCCCGCTTCCCGGTTTCTACTGGACCGGTGACACCGACATGCGATGCCTGTCACAGGCCATCGGCCAGACCCTGGAACTGGGTTACGCGCACCACATCCAGCGGCTTATGGTCACCGGCCTCTTCGCAATGCTGGCCAGTGTCGACCCATTCGAGGTGCACGAATGGTATCTCGCAGTCTACACAGACGCTTACGAATGGGTGGAAGCGCCCAACGTCGTGGGTATGAGCCAGTTCGCTGATGGCGGCCTTCTCGGCTCCAAACCCTACGCTGCGAGCGGCGCCTATATCGACCGGATGTCGGATTACTGCGCGAACTGCAAATATGATGTGAAACAGAAAACCGGTCCAAACGCCTGCCCCTTCAACGCGCTATACTGGGACTTTCTGGCGCGAAACGAGGAGAGTTTGCGGGGCAATCCGCGGTTGGGACCGGTCTATCGCAACTGGGATCGCATGGACGAGGAGCGCCAGATTGCCCTGCGCGACAGCGCCGGGCACTTCCTGAATGACCTCTAACGCCCACGACGACAGCGCTCCGAGCAATATTTGACCGCGTTCCAGACCTTTTCCCATTTCCGGCGCCACTCGAACGGCCGCTGGCAAACGGGACAGGTCTTGGTCGGTTTGGCTTGACGGGAGGAATGACGGGCCATCTCAAAGTCCCAGCGTCAGTTGATTGACCGGTTTGCCCTTGGACCGTGTCGTCGTGCGTCGGCGACCAGACCGGCTGGCATGCTTGCGCACGATCGTGGCCGCCTCATCACGGAAGCCCGGCGCCTTGCGCGCCGCGAACACCCGGTCGCGCGCCGTCCGCGCAGCCGCAGCAATATCGACAACAGGCGCAGGATACCCCCCCGGGGCTCCGCAAGCGCGACCGGACCACTTCCACGGTTCATGCACGAAACTGTCGGGAATATCGGCCAGTTCCGGACACCATTGCCGGATGAAAATACCGTCAGGATCCTGATCATGTCCCTGTTTGACCGGATTGTAGATACGGAT
>CBFHQE010000115.1:0-9334 GCA_965657935.1 Maricaulis sp.
CCGGCATCCATATCGTGCGTCGGCTGGAAGACGGTTCACTGATCGGTGGGGCTGACCCGCGCCGCGAGGGTATCGTCGGCGAGCCCTAGTCGGTCGCCAGCGGCAACATAACCGCGAATACGGTCCCGGACTCATCACTCTTGATGAGGACCAGATCACCGCCATGCGCCCGTGCGAGTTCGCGGGCAATCGCCAGGCCAAGACCTGACCCGCCCTTGCGGGTCGAGCCTGTAAACGCCTTGAACAGATTGTCCCGCGCCCTGGGCGGCAGGCCCGGCCCGGTATCGCGCACCCAGAAATGGGCACAATGCCCGTCCTCTTCCACGGTGACGGAGAGACGCTTCTCGCCCTCGGCCGCATTCATCGCCTGAATGGCGTTGCGGAACAGGTTGAAGAAGATGCGGTGGGTCTGGTCCTGGTCGACGTCCAGTCGGAGGGCGCGATCGATATCGAGATACCAGTCCACCTCTCCATCAGCGAGGCGGGCATTGTCGAACGCGTCCTCGATCAGTTCGGCCATGACCACACGGGTGCGGGCTGACGGGGCCTCATCGGCGCGCCCGAACTCCAGGGTCGCTTCACACAGACGGATGCCGCGACCAACGGAGCGTACAAGGCGACTGGCCATCTTCTGGATCCGCTCATCTTCCTCCATGGCCAGGCGATCGGTCACCAGTTGCGCACTGGTCAGAACATTGCGCAGATCGTGATTGATCTTGGCGACCGCCTCGCCCAGGGCCGCCAGACGCTCGCGCTGATGCAAGGCCTGGCGGATTTCCGCCTGCATCGCAGCCAGCTCTCTTTCGGCGCGGGCGATCTCATTGTGCCCGGTCGAGGGCGCGATCACACGCGATGCATCCTCCGGGGCCGCCCGGAAGCGAACCATGGCGCCTGCCAGTCGCCGCATCGGCCTCACGAACAGGAAGAACATGGCGAGATAGATCACCAGGCCCACCCCAAGCGCGATCACGACAGACCCGGTCAGCAATTGCCGTGAGAAGGCGCTGAGCGCTTCTTTCAGCGGCCCTTCGGCGAGGATGACGTCAATGACCTCAGCCGGCCGCGCGTCCGGTTCAGCCCGGATACGCAACATGCGCCCGTCCTCAGCGTAAAGCGTATCAATCGTCTCGCGGATATGATCCAACCAGCTGGCCTCGCGCAGATCGCTGATAACCATCTCGGCATTGATCGGCCCACCATACAGGATCAGCTCGTTTATGCCGTCTCTCACGCGCGACACCGCCACAGCGCCGACACCGTCCAGCAATTCCTCGACGGTGCGTTCCCCGAGCGCTCCGGAATCCTCTGCCACGTCTGCGGCAAGAGCCGCCAGATGGGCCGCCTCGGCCCGGTCCTGCATCCATTGCAGGCGATAGGCCGCCGCGGCGGGAAAATAGACCAGGACGAGTGCGGTCACGACCAGACCGATGATCATGGCCAGCAATTGACCAGGCAGGTTTAGCTGAAAACGCCCCCACAGCTGCGTGCCCGCGTCGAGTACACGACGTGGCGGAGCGGCTCTGCCAGGGGAGTGCTGAGGGTCGGATTGCATGGATCAGATCAGGTTTCGCCGCAGCCTAGAACGATTTGCGCGGCAGGTAACTCTATCGGCGTGCGTTTTGCCAGCGCTGGCGCACAAAGGGGAAAATCGCCAGGATCAGGGCCATGGCCAGAACGGCCAGGAAGCTGGGACGCAGCAGGTCGCTCCAACCTGGCGACAATCCCGCATCAACCAGCTCGCCGAGTCCCGCACCCAGATTGGCATAGAGAATGGTTGGGGCGATCGCCCCGATCAGCGTGCCAAGGACATAACTCTTGAGACGGGCCCCCAGCAGGGCCGCCGCAACATTGATCACAAAAAAGGGTGTCGGGGTCATGCGCAAAAGGATCATGTAGGTAAAATCATTGCGCCGGAATCCATCCGCAAATCGCCCAATACGGCCGTCGAAACGGTCATGGAATCGCTCGCCGGCAACATAGCGGGCGACCAGAAAAATATTTGTCGCTCCGACTGTCACGCCGAACAGGGAAACCGGAATCGCCGTCGCAGCGCCGAGCAGATATCCCGCGCCGATCGTGAACCAGAGCGCGCCGGGCAGGGATACCGACACCATGATCATGTAAAAAATGGCATAGGCGAGAGCAGCGGAAAGCGGGTGATGCGAAACCCAGTTGTTCAACGCCTCACGATTGTCCTGCAGGAGTTGCGCAAGGCCTTGCGGGGTGACACCGTTGACAAGGGCCAGCACAAGCAGGACCAGGATCAGTACCAGAATGGCGCTCCGCATGGAGATGCCCTGTTTGATCCGACTTCCCAATTTTTCGAGAGACATTGTGGGGCACCTGAGCCGTATTGCTGTATTTCACCTGCCATCGCATGCGTCTTTTACGGCGTCTAGACTTGACGTGCCGGCGACCCGGGCGTATTAGCCGCCGCTCTGATTTTCTACGCGATGGAGCACCACCGTGAAACGCACTTTCCAGCCGTCCAAGCTCGTCCGCAAGCGCAGGCACGGTTTCCGTGCGCGTATGGCCACGAAGTCCGGCCGCCAGATTTTGGCACGCCGTCGGACCAAGGGCCGTAAGCGCCTGTCTGCCTAAGCACGATGAGCGCGACGCCATCGGCCTGTAAACGGCTGAAAAAGCGGCGCGAATTCTTATACGTTGCCAAAGGCGAAAAAGCCGTTCGCGCCGGTGTGGTCATTCAGGCCCGCCGTCGGGACGGCTCTTTGTATTGTGGTGTCGGATTTACCGCCACCAAGAAAGTCGGCAATGCCGTTATCCGCAATCGCGCCAAAAGGCGTTTGAGGGAGACGGCCCGACTGCTACTCCCCCTCCACGGACAGCCCGGCTTTGACTATGTATTCATCGCACGCGCGGCCACGCCCGATAGGGACTGGTCCAAGCTGGTCGATGATGTAGAAACAGCGCTGAAGCGCCTCGCCAAGAACGAGCGCGTGAGCAAGACGAACAAAGAAGCCTGAGGGGCTGAAGTATTATGGGCGACGACAATCGCAATTTCCTGGTCGCAACGGGTCTGATCCTGGCCATCCTGATGGTCTTCCAGGTCTTCTTCTTCGGCCCGCAGCAGGCTGATCGCCGCGCCGAACTGGAAGTCCAGCGCGAAGCGGAACTGGCCCTGCAGGAAGAAGCTACGGACCTGCCGCCGGGAGCCGCTGACGAGGCACCTCCGCTCACACGCCTCGTCAATCGCGATGAGGCCCTAAGCAGTGTCGAGCGTATCACCATCAATGCACCGTCCGTGACCGGCTCCATCTCTCTGGACGGCGTACTGTTCGACGATCTTCAGCTCCGCAACCACACGGTCGAGGTCGATAGCGACGAATTGATCTCCCTGCTCAACCCGATTGGCACCTCTGGCGCCTTCTATGCCCGGGACAGCTGGCTTTCCCGCACGCCGGGCTTCAACGACCTGCCGATCCATGACAGCCGCTGGACCCTGCGCAGCAGTAGCGAGCTGACGCCGGAATCACCGGTCGTGCTGAGCTACACGACCGAGAGCGGGCTTGAGATCCAGCGCACGATCGAGATCAATGACAATTACCTGTTCACCATCACCGACCAGGTCAGCAATACATCCAGTGCCGAAGTCGAGCTCCAGCGCTACGGGCTGGTTCGCCAGCAAGGCATTCCGGACGACCTTGAACCGAATATGGCGGTCTTCGAGGGTGCCATCGCCGTCGTCGATGGTGCTATGGCCCGCGAGAAATACTCCAGCCTCGAGGATGGCAGCGAACTTGAAGAGAGCGGCCAGGGCGGTTGGGTCGGCATTACGACGCGCTACTGGATGGCCGCGGCGATTCCGAGCCTGGACAGTAACTTCACGGCAAATTTCCGCACGGTTGAACGTAATGGCACCCCGACGTTCGATACGACCTATCGCGAACGGGCGCAGCTGCTCGAGCCGGGCTCCAGCCTGACGTCCGTTGCCTATATTTTCGCCGGCGCGAAAGAACTCGACGTTCTGCACTATGTCGAGGACGAGATTGGCGTAGTCGGTTTCGACCGGGCCTATAACTGGGGCTGGCTGTGGTTCCTGGTGCGCCCATTCGTCTGGATCCTGCACCTGCTTGAAGGCGTGACCGGGCATTTCGGCATGGCCATTCTGGCCCTCACCCTGTTGATCAAGCTGATCATGTTCCCGCTCGCCAATCGGGCCTATGCCTCGATGGCCAAGATGAAGCTGGTCCAGCCCAAGCAGCAGGAAATTCGCGAGCGTTATGCCGCTGACCAGCAAAAGCAGCAGCAGGCAATGATGGAGCTGTTCCGAAAGGAAAAGATCAATCCGCTGGCCGGTTGTCTGCCGATCCTGCCGCAGATCCCGATCTTCTTTGCGCTCTACCAGACGCTGTTCAATGCCCTGGAGATGCGCCACGCCCCCTTCTTTGGCTGGATCCAGGACATGTCCGCGCGCGATCCGTTGATGATTGGCAATCTCTTCGGCCTGCTGCCCTATGATCCGCTGTCCATCCCGTATCTCAGCTTCGTTCTGGGCCTGGGCGCATGGCCGATCATCATGGGCCTGACCATGGCCGCCCAGCAGGCGCTAAACCCGCCGCCACCGGATCCGATGCAGGCGAAAATCTTCGCCTTCCTGCCGATCGTCTTCACCTTCATCCTGGCGCCGTTTGCCGCCGGTCTGGTGATCTACTGGGCGTGGAACAATTTCCTGTCCGTTGTTCAGCAATACATCATCATGCGCCGCCACGGGAACGAGACCCAGCTCGACAAGCTGATTTCTCGCCTGATGGGCAAGGCCAAGGGCGAGGGCTGACCTTGTCGGCCGAAGACGACCTTGACCTCACGGCTGGCCGCAAGCTTTTTGGACGGCCGACGACGTTTGTCATGGGCGCTGTCAGCCTGGGACAGCTGCCCGAGCCCGATCGGATCGAGATCGCGTTCGCCGGACGCTCCAATGTCGGCAAATCCTCGCTGATCAACGCCCTGACCAATCAGCGGGGCCTCGCCCGCGCCTCCGGAGAACCGGGCCGCACACGCGAGCTCAACTTCTTCAATATCGAAGACAGCAATGTGCGCATCGTCGACCTGCCGGGTTATGGCTATGCCAAGGCCCCCAAGGATGTCGTCGAAAAATGGACCCGTCTGACCCGCGATTTCCTGCGCGGCCGCGTCAATCTCAAACGCGTCTACCTGTTGATCGACAGTCGCCACGGCCTTAAAAATGTCGATCTTGCGATCATGGATGTCTTTGACGAAGCCGCCGTGAGCTACCAGATCGTGCTGACCAAGACCGACAAGATCAAACCGCCAGCGGTGAAACGTGTGACCCAGGAAACCATGGACGCTGTCATCAAGCGGCCGGCGGCCTTTCCGCGCGTGCTGGCGACATCAAGCTCCAAGAAGGACGGGCTGGATATGATGCGCGCTGAAATCGCTGAACTTTCCCGTATCGGATAGACCGGATGAAGCCTGCCCAATATCTCAGTCTTGTTGTCCTGGCCGTGCTGGCTGCCCTCGCCTCCAGCGAGCGCGCCGAAGCCGCTGAACTGTGTAACGAGACGAGTTATGTCATCCAGGTCGCCTCGGGCTGGCCGGTTGAAGGTGGCGTTTCGATTCAGGGCTGGCAACGCATCCGACCAAGCGAATGTGTCGCGACCGCTCAGGAGGTCAGCCTGGAGAGCGACACGCCGATCTTCTATTATGCCAAGACCAGCTCCGCCTATCTGGGCGGCGTGCGTGAGTGGCGGGGTGGTGTGCCGCTGTGTGTTGACGAGGCCGATTTCGATGTCGTTGCCAATACGCGCTGTGCGGCCCTTGGACTTGCCTCTCGCGATTTCATGATCCGCGAAGGTGATGATCGTGCCCGCACGGTTCTGGTCGAGCCGGATAATTTTGGCCGCCGCGCCGAGATCGCCGGCATTCAGCGCCTGCTGGAATCGGCCGGCTACGCGATCTCCTCTGTCGACGGATATGAAGGCCGAGGCACCCGCCGGGCCATCAGTACCTTTCTGACCGAGCGCGAGCTGGGCAGTCGTCCGGCTGCGTCACGCCTCATTGACGAGCTGGAAGCTTACGCTCTGGAACGCAATGCCAGCTCCGGCGTCATTCTCTGCAACAACACGATCGGCGACATCTCCGCCGTGATCGGTCATCGCGTCGGTGACATCTGGCAATCACGCGGCTGGTGGCGACTACATTCCGGAGAGTGTGCGCGCATGCTGGCATCGCACCTGGAAACGGCAAATGCGTATTTCTATGCCGAGCGGATCAATACCGGCGAACGTACTCCGATCGAGGGCGGCACCCAGACCTTCTGCCTGGCCCCGGCACGGTTTGTGTCCGAAGGCCGCGAGAATTGCCAACAACGCGGTTACGGGGACGCCCTGTTCCGCGCGGTTCCTGAACCTGAAAACGGCGGTGTCCGCGTCTCGCTCACCGACGATGATTTCGGAGGTATCAGGCGTGACCAGTGATCAGCCCGACCTGACGCATATCACGCACTGGGTCTTTGACCTGGACAATACCCTCTACCCGTCCGATGCCGCTGTCATGTCACAGGTCGATCTGCGCATGACGGAATATGTCGCGCGTCTGCTGGACTTGCCGCACGACAAGGCTCGCGAGGTTCAGAAAACCTACTGGCGCGATTATGGCACGACGCTGAATGGCTTGATGTCCAATCACACCGTCGACATGCATGAATTCCTCGATTTTGTGCACGATATCGATGCATCCGTGATCACGCCGGACCCGCAACTCGCGGCACACATCAAGGCCCTGCCCGGCAAACGTCTCGTTTACACCAACGGTTCAGTCGGTCATGCCGAGAACATCATGGCGCGCCTGGGAATTGCCGACCTGTTCGACGATATTTTCGACGTCGCGGCCTCGGGCTTCGTACCAAAGCCGCATCGCGAGGGCTTCGACCTTTTCACCAGCCGCTACGCTCTGCCGGTGCCGGAAAGCATCATGTTCGAGGACAGTGTGCGCAATCTGAAGACCGCCCACGATATCGGCTTTACGACCGTGCTCGTCCGGGCCAAGGAAGGCCCGCGCAACGAGGAAAGCGCGGCGCCGGGTGAACACCCTGATCATGTCCACTATGCCGTCGACTGCCTGCCCACTTTTCTGGGCGAAATCAGGACGGCAGATAGAAAAGCCGAGTAAGCCATGACCACCGAGCTGCAGACCATTATCGACCAGGCCTGGGATGATCGCGACAGCGTCTCGACCGAGACGACCGGCGAGATCCGTGATGCGGTGGAGACCGCGATCAATCTTCTCGACAGTGGCAAGGGCCGTGTTGCGTCAAAGGAAGGCAATGGCGACTGGGTCGTGCATCAATGGCTCAAGAAGGCTGTCCTGCTGGGTTTCCGCCTCAACCCGATGGGTCTGGTGGATGGCGGTGTCGCGGCCGGCAAATGGTGGGACAAGGTTCCCTCCAAGTTTGAAGGCTGGGGCGAGGAAGAGTTCAAGGCCGCCGGCTTCCGCGCTGTTCCGCCCTGCGCCGTGCGCCGCGGATCCTTCATCGCGCCGGGCGCGGTCCTGATGCCCTCCTATGTCAATCTGGGTGCCTATGTCGATGAGGGCACGATGGTCGACACCTGGTCCACAGTCGGCTCCTGCGCGCAGATCGGCAAACGTGTGCACATTTCCGGCGGTGTCGGTATTGGCGGCGTGCTCGAGCCGCTACAGGCAGGGCCCGTCATCATCGAAGATGATGTGTTCATCGGCGCCCGTTCCGAGGTTGCAGAGGGTGTCATCGTGCGCGAAGGCGCTGTCATCTCCATGGGCGTGTTCCTGGGCCAGTCGACCAAGATCGTCGATCGCGAAACCGGCGAGATCACGCGCGGAGAAATTCCGGCCTATTCCGTGGTGGTGCCGGGGACGCTGCCGGACCCCAAAGGCGGTCCGTCGCTGGCCTGTGCGGTCATCGTTAAACGTGTTGACGCGCAGACACGCTCGAAAACCTCGATCAACGACCTTCTTCGCTAAGCCAGGCCTCGGCTCCTTTCGCGGCGGCCAGCCCCGTCGCGAAACAGGCCTGTAGCAAATAGCCCCCGGTTGGCGCGTCCCAATCCAGCATCTCCCCGGCGACAAATGTCCCGGGGATGGCTTTCAGCATCAACCGATCATCCACCGCCAGGCGGGCGATGCCGCCGGCCGAGGAAATGGCGCGGTTCAGGCCACGCTGGGCTGTGACCACCAGCGGGATCGCCTTGATGAGGCGCGCCAGCGCTGGAGGGTCACGCGGAACCTCGCTTGCTTCGCGGACCAGGGCCGCTGCCTGGGGTGCCAGCCCGAGCGTCTTTCGCAACACGGTCGACAGGGATTGCCCCTTGCGCGCCCGCCCCAGTTTCCCCGCAAGCTGATCAACGGTCTGGTTGGGCCGCAAGTCGAGCCTCAGCTCACACGCCCCCTGCGCCAGTGCCCTTCGGATCGGATCGGACAATGCGTATACCGCCCCGCCCTCCAGGCCATAACTGGCGATCATCGCCTCCCCGGCCACACGCTCCTCGCCACAGCTCAGGGCAATCGTCTTCAGAGGCTCACCCGCGAAACGCTCGCGAACGACAACGCTCCAGCCGACCTCGACACCGCAATTGGACGCGTGGAACGGTACAAGTTCGACGCCCCAGCCCTGCAGAAACCCCGTCCATTTGGCATCCGAGCCCAACCGCGGCCAGCTCGCACCGCCCAGCGCCAGGATCACCGCATCACACTGAATTTGAACGCTTTCACCGGAATCGTTTTGGAAGCGCAATGATTGCTCATCCCAGCCATCCCAGCGTGTGCGGAAATGGAATTCAACGCCCAGCCCGTCCAGCCGCTGGCGCCAGGCACGCAGCAGGGGCGAGGCTTTCATGACCTTCGGAAAGACCCGACCACTCGACCCGACAAAGCTCTCCGCACCCAGCCCGTCAGCCCAGGTCCGCAAATCAGTTGGCGAAAATGCATCCAGAAATGGCGCAAGCCAGCCTCCGGATTCGCGATAGCGTCTGCGGAAAGCTTCATCGGATTCGGAATGTGTGAGATTCAACCCGCCACGCCCGGCCATGAGGAATTTGCGTCCCGGCGTCGGCATCCGCTCGAACACAGTGACCTGATACCCACGCCCACCGAGATATTCAGCAGCGAACAACCCGGCAGGGCCGCCTCCAACGATGACAATATGCGAGCCCGATGACATGTCGCATGTCTAGGCGGGCTCGCACAAAAGACCAAGTGCCAGATCAGTTTGCCGCCTGTTCGGCCTGATAGTTGACACACCACAGGATGAGGTCCTCATAGATGTCGGCCACCGTCTCACCTTCACTCCGCTCGGCATATAGGGTCTGCAGGGCCTGCCTGA
>CBFHQE010000116.1:0-8907 GCA_965657935.1 Maricaulis sp.
ATATGGTCCGATATCAGACGCATCGCACCCAGAGCCTGCTGGTCAGAGAAGACATTGGCCTTGCGGCTGACATAGGCCTCGATCGCGTGGGTCAGGGAATCGATGCCGGTATCTGCTGTGGTCCGTGGCGGTACGGTGAGCGTCAGTTCGTAGTCGACGATGGCGGCCGCGGGCATGAGGCCCGGGCCCATGCACAGCATTTTTTCGTCTGTTACCTCATCGGTGATGACCGTCACCCGGGTGACCTCCGATCCGGTTCCCGCTGTCGTCGGGATAGCGAAGACCGGCGGTCCCTTGTGCGTAATGATGTGCGGAACCTTGAGCGCCTTCATGGGGGCGCCGGAAGCAAGCCGGGCACTCATCGCCTTGGCTGTATCGATGGCACTGCCCCCGCCCAGAGCGATCAGCCCGTCGAACTGGCCGTTGCCATAGACGCCGAGCCCGGCCTCGACGCAGGCGACGGTGGGTTCCGGAACGGTGTCCAGGAAGGTCTCCGACGACAGGCCGCCCTGTGACAGCAAGTCTTTCACGCGGTCAAGATAGCCCAGCGTATCCATCACCCGGTCCGTAATGATCAACGGGTATGTGCAGCCCGCCCGACCAAGCGCATCCGGAAGTTCCGCCAGGGCGCCCCCGCCCAGTCGCAGGTCCGGGGTCAGGTCGATGCGGGCTGCCGCCAAAACTTAGCCCTCCATGCCGAATTTCAGCCCGGCATGGCTTTCCAGTCGTTCGATCAGGGCTTCACCCATGGCCGGTGCCGGAGTGTAGACACCACCAGCGGTCTGTTCGCGGTCGACATTCTGGACCAGGCTCAGCGCCGCTTCGGTGATCATCTTGGATGTTGAGCCATAACCCGGGTCCTTGTCGCCGATGACACCGGCCGTGAGGCGGGTCCCATCTGCAGCCAGGCCGGTGAACATTGCGTCGTAGAAGCCGCTTTCGCGTTCTTCCTTGCTCGGACCTTCACCCGGCTTGGGTGGATTCTCAGCCATGGACTTGTCATTGGCAATCATGTTGGCGAATTGCTCACCATTTTCGCCCGGTCCTGTCGAGAACATCTCGTCATAGACAAACGCCTCGCCGTAACGATGACCCAGCAGCGCATTGGACCGATGAACATTCTTGGTGTTGATCGAGGCCATGATAAAGGGCGCGGACCAGGTATTCAGATCCTCCTCGAATATCACTTTGCTGCCAGAGGGTTGGCGCGGGCCTTCGAAATCCGGAACCAGGCTGAACGGGTCACGCAGACGGTTGATGATTTCCGGTTCCTTGGCCGCGCGGGCCATGGTCTCGGCAAAGCTCGCTGCCGTCCCGCCGGAGAAAGTGCCTTTCATCTTGCGCACACGGCCTTTGACGCGCTGAAGCGGGGCACCGGTTTGTTTGATCGCGTATTGCTGAAGGAAATAGACGCCGAGATCGAAGGGAATGGAGTCAAAGCCACAGGAGAGCACGATGCGTGCGCCGCTTTCGCGCGCAGGCGCGTCATAGGTGCGGATGATGTCATACATCCAGGCAGGCTCGCCGCACAGGTCAACATAATCCGTCCCCGCTTCAACACAGGCCTTGATCAACGGCTCGCCATAGAGCTGGTAAGGGCCAACGGTGGTGATGACGGCCGAAGTCTGTTCCGCCAGCGCTTTCAGCGAGGCCGGGTCGGAACTGTCCGCAACGATCAGTGGCGTATCAGCCGGCGCGCCGATCTCGTCCCGCACAGATGCCAGCTTGTCAGCGGAGCGCCCTGCCATCGCCCAGCGTACCGAGGATCCGTATTCGCTGACCAGATATTCGGCCACGAGACGTCCGGTGAAGCCGGTGGCGCCGAAGATTACG
Organism: Maricaulis sp.; assembly: GCA_965657935.1. Lineage (GTDB taxonomy): Bacteria > Pseudomonadota > Alphaproteobacteria > Caulobacterales > Maricaulaceae > Maricaulis. The sequence continues at coordinate 1,834 of CBFHQE010000116.1, forward strand.
ACATCAAAATTACGCTGGGTCATGTTCTGTCCTGAGAATTGTGGGGAAGATTATTGTTTTGACGTTGGCACAAGGTGGGGGCTTCCGGCCCGCAAGTCGAGGCGGGGCGCGCAAAATTGATATCGTCCCGGTTTCGGGACCGGGTTGAGCGGCCGGCCGGATGGAAAATGCGCCTACCCGTTGCAGCGGGATAGAGGCCCGTCGCCGGCCGCACCTTGAGGACGCGAGGGGCTTGTGCCCGACACATGAATTCGGCTCAGCCCCGGGCCCTGTCCGGTCTGTTCAAGTAGAACAGTCCCAACCTGAACACCGCCAGCGCCAAGCCCGCTACGGAGCTGGTGATCAGCAGGATCACCATGTCCGGCTGGTAAAGGCTCAGCGTGTTCAGGGGAACGCCGAACAGGTTCGGCACAAGGAACAGGAAGGCCCAGCTCATCGCGCTGGTTGTCACAAGGGGAAACCACAGGCTGAACAGGCCGCCGAGACCAGACTTCGCTCGCAACCCGCTCCGCAACAACCAGGCGCCCACGATCCCGGCGAGAAAAAATAGCGGAAAGGCCATCATCATCACGAAAAACAGCTGCGCAGACCACTGGCTGCCAATACCCTCATAGTCGTTGCCCAGACCCAGGGCGGTGCTCCCGTACAAGAGATCCGCGGTCAGGCCGAAACCCATTCCGCTACCGGCATTGATGAGGACCACAACCCCGCGCCTGTCGGAGGTGGACAAGGCCGCAATGGTTTCAACGCCCGGGCTCACGCCTGTGTGATAGGCCGTCTCGTTGGCCGGGTCGAGGAACCAACCCAACCCGTAAAAAGGAGAGACCGGACTGGCGGGCCGTAACATCAGGGCCTTGTTGTCTGCGCTGATCAGGTCGTCCTCGCCATTGGTCATGATGGCCAGGTAGCGGGCCAGGTCAGTGGCACTCGCAATAACGCCGCCCGCCGGCGCCATGACCCGCGAGGTGCGACGGTCTGCGACGGGGCGCCGACCCATGAACCAGGGTGGATGGCCGGTCGCAATTGTTTCGTGGATGGCGCCGTCGGACACAAAACTGTTGCCCATGCCAGCAGGTGCGAGGATTTCGGTCTCGATATAGTCCGCAAAGTCCCGCCCGCTGACGACTTCGACGAGCCGGCCCAGGACCAGGTAGTTGGCGTTTGAATACCACCATCGCTGCCCGGCATCGCTCGCTGGCACTATCGAGGCGAGTTGTCTGACGCGCGCGGACAACTCGTCAGCCTCGCCGGTCTGGTCCGTGTGAGACTGATTGCCCTGTAGTGTCGAATATCCGCTGGTGTGGCTCAGCAGCTGCCGGATTGTGATGGCACTGCCGTGCTGCCCGCGAAAGTCGCTGAGATAGGTGGCAATCTCGGCATCCAGAGCAACCTCTCCCGCCTCGACCAGCTGAAGGACTGCCAGGGCGGTGAAATTCTTGGAGATCGATCCCAGCTGGAACGGCGTCTCATCGGTGACCGGCCGGTCCCGACCCAACAGCATTTCCCCGCGCGCGCCGGACTGAATGGCGTTCCCGTCGACAACGGCGTAGGCAATGCCCGGAGCTGTGGAAGCGGGCATTGCCTGGTCAATGAACGCTTCTATCGGCCCGGAGGATTCATGCGGCTGGGCGCCGGCCGAAAAGGTCAGGACCAGGGCCGTTAAAACTGCAATCATGCGCCACATCGGGAGGTCTCCGCGGGATGGTGCCCGGCAAGCCGGATCAATTTTCAATCAAGCTGATCTGACCCTAGTTCAGGACGCTGGTCGAGGCCATTCGACTGTGAGAGCACCGCATGCGGCGATTCCAGTCTGATGTATTTTTGTCAGACGGCACGGGTCCCTCCTTCAAATTTCTCATCTGCAATGACTGTCTCAGGGGGAGCATTCATCGGTCAGGTCGCTCAGGCTGATCACGCTGTGCTCGCACCGCCATTGCGTGGGTTCGTGGCCGAAGATGATGGTGAGGTTGTCGTTCGGATGAGCAAGCGCCTGCAATGTCGCCAGGCTGGCGACTGCGTCATCGCGCGAAGCCACCGAGCCTGACGGAATCTGCAGGGTCAGATTGGTGCGCAGGTGTGCTGCGTCGAAGGTGAGCAGGAACTCCTGATGCGAGAGAGACAGAAGCGCTGACACGTGCCCGCGGGTATGGCCCGGCGTTTCAAACAGTTTGAGCGAGCCATCGCCGAACACATCAAATACGCGACCCAGGCGAGGGTCGTCGCGCCAGCCAGTGTCCATCACCAAGACGTCCATATCGCTTCCGAGCATGTCTGACGGTACGCCCGCGGTGAACCGGAATGGTGCGCGCACCGTGTCCAGCGTCGCTTCGGTCAACAAGAGGGGCGCGTTGGTATAGTCGAGCAAATCCTCCAGACCACTGATGTGATCCCCATGGAAGTGCGACGGGATTATGTAACGGATCTCATTACCGCCAACGCCCAGCGCCTGAAGTTGCGAAACGAGATCTTCGCCGCCCTCATTCCGGCAGGGCACCCAATAGACGGGCCGCAGACCATAATCGCACTCACCTGCGCGTAGCCCGGTATCGAGGATGGCGACACCAAGGTCTGGATGCCGAACCATGAAGGCGGCCGATGGTACCCATTGCGCGCTTCTCAGCGGGCTCGGCAAATCGGGCGCCTCCTGGTCGATCAGGATGGCGGCCGGCGCCTCGACCCAGCCGGTGATGAAGGCGAGGGCCTCGATCTCGCCAGGGTGCGGGTCCTGATCAACAGGTTCGTTGTCGCGCGCACCAACGGCCTGATTGACTGTGATCGCTCCAATCGGCTGCCAAATCGCGCAACCGATGAGAGCCAGGAGTGTGAGCAGGGCAACCACACCAAGGGAAAGCATCGTTTTAGGGCCCATCAGGCGTCCTCCGTTTGCAATACGCCCTCGACACTGCCGCAAGTTTTGACATACTAAAAATGCATTACTGTGATATTTGATATTCGGTTATGGTATAAATGAAGCGTCTTGAAGACCTCGATCTGAACCTTCTCATTCTCCTTCACTGGCTGCTTGAGGAGGCCAATGTCAGCCGTGCAGCAAAGCGGGTCGGCATCTCGCAACCCGCAGCCAGTCGCGGGTTGCAACGTCTGCGGACGATGTTCTCCGATGAACTTTTGATCCGGTCAGGTCGTGGATACGTGTTGTCGCGCCAGGCCTCATCCATGAAGCCTGATCTGGCGACCGCCATCGCAACGCTGCGACGCGTGGCGCGCGTCGAGACGCGCTTTGAGCCAGCCACAAGCCACGAAACGATCACCATTGCGGCCAATGACTACCTGACAAGCCTCTGCGCCAGGTGCTGGGTGGAAACCATTGCGCCGACAGCACCCTTTATGAGCTCGAGCTGGCGCCCGCTGGATGCGTCCGTGCTGGACGACCTGGCGACGGGCCAGGTTGATTTTGTCGCCATTCCCGATGCTGCTCGATCCAACATGTCCGATGTGGCACTCATGCAGGACCTGGTCATCAAGCCTTTGCTGAACGACAGGTTCGTCGCTTTCGCACACAAAGCCCATCCAGTGCTAAGCAAGACACCCGTGACGGCGGAGGTGCTGACGGCCCATGACAGCGTGCTGGTCTCACCGACCGGTAGCGGTCCGGCGTTGCTCGACGCGGCATTTGAGGCGCGCGGCCTGAAGCGTCGTATTGCGCATCGCACATCGCTTTTCACACAGGCCGCCGATCTGGCGCTGGACGCGAACATGGTCACGATCCTTCCACAGCGATTTGCGTTGACCCGACCCGAGGGAGGGTTCGCGCCTCTGGCCTTCGATGGCGGCAGTCTCAACAGCAGCCTGGTCTGGCATGCCTCGCGATCCAGCGATCCCGATCACAAATGGATTCGGCAAAGCCTGTTCAGGTATTTCAGGGGTTGAGCGAACATACATCATCACCGCCAGGCGGACCATTTCTGGCGATGTGCTGAAATACCAAACGGGATTTTTGTTCATCCCGGCAATGTGGCGGCTAAGCCGCGAACGGCGAGTATCCTCGGGGGAACAGCGAGGTGAGACATGCGCCCGGTCCTGGTCATCGTGGAAGCAACAGACAGCGCCACACGCCAGCTGATTGTTGGCTTCACGGCGGTGGAAATGCCCTTCACAAGACGAGTCTCAGACTGAGCGATTTCGATCAGACCGAACTCATGAAAATCTTAACCGCAACCGCGGCAAAGTTCGAACAGGACGACCGACCTGACCCGAAAAGACTCAATCCAGAGGATGGGTGTCTGGGCCTGGCCCTGGCAACCGGCGGTTCCGGCATTGGTCGTGCGTTCACTATCGAGCGCGGCCGGGTGTTGGGGCAGGCACGGGTCTGCCCTCGCCAGCTCAGCGTCGCGCCAGCTCCAGGGCGCGTTCGAGTGCCTGTTCCGCGCCGACCTGCAGGTCCGGCTGAATGGGATTGCCCTCGATGCGGCCATTGTTCAGCGAATAATAGTCCGCGATTGGCAGGAACAGCAGATAACCCCCATCCAGGTCAAAGGGTTGCTGGGAGAGCATTTCCCCCGCCGTTGGCTCGCCGACAACCTGTGCCCGCCCCGATGCCTGCAGCGCCTCGACCGCCATTTCAGCCGCACTGGCCGTCATTTCGCTGGTCAGCACAAAGACATCCCCGCGATAAACCGTCTCCGCCGGTTCAAACCGGACTCGGAGGACGGCCTGATCGACGATGTCGTTCCAGAAAGTGCGTATGGACCACCCTGACCAGGGATCCAGCTCCGCCAGCTCGTCGCGGCTGGGAAGACGGTCATGCTGGTCGGTCCAGCGCCTCGAGATAAAATATCCGGCCTCCAGAGGGGCATCGATCACTCCGGCGACCGTCGGACGCATGGCGAACGCCCCCCCTTCATTGCGCCGCAGATCGATGATCAGTGCGTCGGCCTCTCGCTCGGCAACCTCACCGATTGCGGTCTCGATGGCCACAATCGTATCCTGGCCCATCATGGTGTGGATGCTCAGCACGGCGACATTCCCCTCCCACCGCAGCTGTACGGCGTCAGGGCCGACATTCATGCTGTCGAAGAAGGCGCTCATCGTCTCCGCCGTATTGTCGCTGGCGGTCAGATTCACGTGCGAAAACGGACCATCGGCCCAGACTTCGTGAAACCCTGCCAGGAAGGCCTCCTGATCAGACGCATCGTCGGCCAGGATATAGAGCGCGGCGAGCGTGGCATCATAGCGCTCCCCCTCCAGCTCATCGCGATTGAAATGGTACGCCTGCAGAAAGGCCTCCATCTGTGCGACGAGCTGACGGTAACCGGGCTCATCCTCCCCCGCATCAGCTCCGGCGGGTGTCGCGGTCACAAAGAGGCTGGCCGCCATTGCCAGCGTCAGTCCCGTTGCTGCTAAGCCCTGTTTGATGGTCTTCATTCATGTCTCCTGGCGGGTTTGAAGGGTCTTGCGAGGCCTCTCTGCTAGCGCCCTCACCCCACACAATCGACCTGAATCGCGATTTAGAACTTTTGCTGGACAGCCTTCAGGAAGAGTCCTTCCGCTCCGCAGCGGGTGCTTGCCGTAAGCTGCGGATTGGTCGACCCTTGGCATTCATCGATCAACACTTCGGGGGTGGTTTTGGAAGACATTTTCAGAACCCTTCAAATCGTGATCATTCTGCAGTCCGCCTTGTTCGTCAGCTATCTGGCTCTCAGCGGTCGATTGCGCATCCTGGCCAACCGGTTCCTTTGCCTGTGCCTGGTCATTATGAGCGCGCACATGGGCATCAATCTGGCTCATGCCGGATGGACTTCCCTGAACCTGTCGAGCCTCGCGATCGCACTGGGCTTTTGTTACGGCCCGCTGATCTATCTCTACACCCGCAGCCTGTCCTTTGCGGACAGCCGGACCCGCGCGCCTGACCTGCTCCACACTCTTCCTCCGGCCCTGGCCTTCCTCCTGTCCTCAACGCTGACGGTCAGTATTTTTGTCTTTGCCTTTGGCATTCTGTCGAGCATCGCGATCTACAGCTTCATGACCTGGCGAATGATCACGCGGTTTCATCGCACACTTGAACAGACACGCACGGATTTCGAGGACCTCAAACTCAGCTGGATGAGGCGTCTGCTGGCCATCCAGTGCACCATCCTTGTGATCAACACTGTCAGTTCAGGCCTGGGCGCGGCAGGCCATCCCCAAGCCAGCCAGACAGCAGAACTGTTCGTCTTCCTGGGATTGGCCGCCATGGTGAACCTGTTCATCCTACATGGCCTGCAATATCCGCGACTGTTCGAGGGTATCAGCACAGAGGACATGCAACTGTCCGCAGCGCCCGCGCCGGATGTCGACACCTCGCTGCAGGAGCTGATGACGCGGATCGATGCGCACATGCAATCCAGCCAAGCCTATCTGCGTCCGAGCCTGACGGTGAAGGCTCTCGGGCGCCAGCTCCTGACCAATCCGGTGCTCGTCTCTCAGGCCGTCAATGCCTGTACCGACAGCAATTTCTCGGACTATGTGAACCGGCTGCGCGTCAAACACGCCATGAGCATGCTGACCTCGCCGGAACATAACAGCGAGAGTATTTTCGACATCATGCTGGTCTCGGGTTTCAACACCAAATCCAACTTCAACAGGGCTTTCAAACAGGAGGCGGGCGTCACCCCGTTTGCCTATCGCAAGCAGGCCGGTGAAAGCACACACGACACCTCGGAGCAGGTCTGACTCCGCCCCGGTCGAGCAGCGGCACAGAGCCCCGTTTTTGCGGGCGTCAGAGAAGCGTGGGCAGCGCCCAGGGCGGCAGTGTCATAGGAACCTCCGCTTGAGTGTGGTGCGCCAGTTTCCTAGCGTTGCCCGACGCGTATCGTCCTCGATCCGGATGGAACCGACGCTTTGCCGAGCAACCAGGTCGTCTGAACGGTATACAGTGCACCTATCGTTAATGGAGAAATCTATGCTTCTTACTATCTTTGTAGGAATGATTTTGGCCGCTGAGGGTGATGTTTCAGGGAATTCTTCAGTATCCGACCGAGCCCATCTGGACCGTTTGGCACAGTTCTATCTGACAGAAGCAAGTCGAACGACAATCCGTCTTCCCGCGGAGTCTATCGCTGACATCGGAGAATGCTT
>CBFHQE010000117.1:0-8695 GCA_965657935.1 Maricaulis sp.
TCGAAATCGCGGTCGAAGACCTTGCGGGCGATCATCTGGTTCATGTTGATATTGGCCTGGTGCAGCCACAGGCGTTTCATGTCCGCGGCGCTGAGGCCCTGTTTGGCCAGATCGCCCCGGATCATCTCGATGACCATCGGACAGACTTCCTTGAAGACCTTGCGGCCTTCCTGCACGAAATAGCGGTCTTCGAACTCCGGCTCGGGATCTTCAGACGCATTGAGGAAGCCGAAATTCGAGCGGATATTGTTGGAAAAACTGGTCATGATGCGGGTGTTCATGACGTCCCATCCGCCGTCACCGGCGATATCCTCGGCTTCGATCAGAACGGCTACGGCAACATCGCCGAAGATGAAATGGCTGTCGCGATCGCGGAAATTGAGCTGCGGTGTGGTGATTTCGGGCGTCACGACAAGCACGGATTTGGCCATGCCGGTCTTGATCATGTTGATCGCGGAAACCATGCCGAACGTGCCGGAGGAACAGGCCACCGACATGTCATAACCAAAGCCTTCAATGCCCAGCGCCTGCTGGATCTCGACGGCGATACAGGGATAGGTGCGCTGCATCGAGGTCGCTGAACAGATGACTGCATCGACATCGGCCGCGTCGCGGCCCGCCGTCTCCAGCGCCTGTTTTGCCGCGGCAAGGCCAGCCTCGGCCATCAGGCAGATTTCGTCATCCGGGCGCGGGGCAATGCGCGGGCGCATGCGATCCACATCCAGCACACCGGCCTTGTCGATCGTATAACGCGACTTGATGCCGGATGCCTTCTCGATAAAGGCGGTAGAGGAGGGGTTGAGCGGTTCAACCGAGCCGCGTTCGATGGCATCGGCATGCTCGGCGTTATGCTTCTCGACCCAGGCGTTGAAGCATTCCACGAGCTCCTCGTTCGAGACACTCTCGTCCGGCGTCCAAAGGCCGGTGGAACGGATAACGGCATTCATGGCGCTTACTCCAACGCAATCAGGAACCGCGGAACCTAGTGAGATTGACGCGACAGGTCACCTGCGAAGCTGCGATTGGATTTTAGTCCCGGTCTTCGACGCGATGGCGGGGCTGGACGCGGTCATGGCCCGTTTCGTCCGGACAGATCCAATCGCCGGGGGCCGTTGCGTCATGCGGGCCGGCGGGATGGCAATCACCGGCGCCGAGTTCGCCTGCGGTGGGCAGATCGTCACGATCGAGATCTTCAAACACGGCACAGCCTGCCGTCGCGGCAGCCGCAAATGTGATGAGGGCGATACGCGTCATCCAGATTTTCATGTGTTTGTCCCTTGCTGACAGGAGGATCAGCCCCGCACCAAAGCTTGCACCTCGCTGTGACGCGGGCAAGTGGTTTCATGATCGTTGACCATGCCCATGGCCTGCATGAAGGCATAGACGATCACCGGGCCGGCAAATTTGAAACCGCGCTTTTTGAGGTCTTTCGAGATCTGTTCGCTCAGGGCTGTCTTCGCGGGGATCTCGGCCATGGTGCGGAACCGGTTCTGGATCGGGGTGCCGTCGACGAAATCCCAGAGATAATCCGAGAAATCAAGCCCGGCCTCGCGCATGTCCAGATAGGCTTTTGCATTGCCGATTGTCGCCTCGATCTTGGATCGCGAGCGGATGATTCCGGCATTGCCCAGCAGGGCCTTGATCCTTGTTTCATCATAACGGGCAATGACTTCCGGGTCGAAACCATCAAAAGCTGTTCGGAAATTCTCGCGTTTGCGCAGGATGGTGATCCAGGACAGTCCGGCCTGGAACCCGTCCAGGATCAGCTTTTCCCACAATGCGCGGCCATCATATTCCGGCACACCCCATTCGGTGTCGTGATACTCGGCATAGATCGGGTCGGGCGTGTTCACCCAGGCGCAGCGGTTTTGCATCAGATGCGTTCCGCCGCCGGTTCCGGTTGGAGGTTTTCAGGCACCTTGATCCGCGCTGTCTTATCGTTTGCCGTCACCGGCTCTTCTGTCTTGTCCAGCTTGTCGAGGCGCACCAGGGCAATGGCGTGACGGTCGTGGCTGGACGTAATCTCACCCAGGCCGGCGCTGCCCGCTTTCAAGGCGGTACCTGCCTCCGGAGCTTCAGCTTCAAAGGTCACCGCCAGCGAGCGTTTGCGGATGGTACCGCGGCGTTTCATGCGGGAGACGACTTCCTGGCCGATGAAACAGCCCTTGGTCCAGCCAACCCCACCATAAACGTCGAGATTCACATCAGTTGGAAATACTTCGGCCTCACCATAATCGCGTCCCAGCGCAGGGATGCCGGCAGGAATTTCGACGGCATCGAGCGGGCGGGCCTCAAAGTCCCGGTCGCTGACAGCGCGCCAGAGCTGACCGGGCAGGCGCGGGTCATCGCTGGCGTCCTCGAAGGCGGTGCTGGACCAGAGCGCATGCAGGGCGGTTTCGTGGGTGAGGGTCACATCGGCCTTGAGGCGATACATTGTCAGGCGTTTGAGCAACGCCGCGCCGGCGCTGTCATGGATGTCGATATCAATCCCGTTCTCGCGGGAGAACATCATGAAATCACAGATGATCTTGCCCTGGGGCGTCAGCAGGGCGCCTGGGCGAGCCGTGCCAAGCGGGAAATTCTCGACATCGGCGGTGATCACGCGTTGCAGCAGGTCGCGCGTGTCCGGGCCCACAAGGCGCAGGATGGCGCGATCGGGCAGTTGAAAAATGGCATCACTGGTCATGCCTTAGCATATGGCATTGCAGCGCTGGCTGGCCAAGAGGGGCGGTGCGGGTTATCCCCGGCGCCCATGGAACGCGTGCTTTTCATCACTTCGACCCGGATCGGCGATGCCGTGATCAATTCCGGCATCCTGCAGCATCTGCTCGAGACCCGCCCCAAGGCGCGTTTCACGATTGCCTGTGGTCCGCTGGCCGAGCCGCTGTTTCGCGCCCTGCCGCGCCTGGACGAGATCATCGTCATGGCCAAGAAAAAGGGCGGTGGTCACTGGATGGATCTGTGGCAGCGCACGGTTGGCAAACGTTGGGATCTGGTGGTCGATATCCGGGGTTCCGGGACCAGCTATTTTCTCTGGACCAAACAACGCCGCATTCTCAAACGACCGGAAACCCCGATCAACAAGGTCGAGGAAGCTGCCTCTATCCTGCGTCTGGATCATGTGCCGGATCCGGCGCTCTATGTGTCCGAAGAGGCCGGTAAACGCGCGCTGGAAACCCTGGACGATAAACAGCCCTGGCTCGCCGTTTGCCCGTCAGCCTCCGCACCCTACAAGGTCTGGCCGGGTCTGCGTTTTGGTGAATTGCTCAAACGCCTGATCGCCGTTGATGGCCCGATGCCCGGTGCCAGGGTCGCGATTTTTGGTGGGCCGGGCGATCACGCCGCCGCCGCGCCGATCCTCGACGCGCTCGATACGGCACAGGTGCTGGATCTGACCGGCAAGCTGGCGCTGGATGATGTCGCGGCCTGCCTGCATCGTCCCCGCCTCTATATCGGCAATGACAGCGGGCTCATGCATATCTCAGCCGCGGCCGGCACACCCACGCTGGGCCTGATGGGGCCGACCGATGACCGGCTCTATGGACCCTGGGGCGGCAACACCGCAGTGGTGCGTGGCGCGACCTCTTTCGAGGAGCATTATGCGCGGTTCAAGGACAAGCGCCGTTTCCAGCCGGAAAGCCTGATGCTCGACCTCGACGTCGACGCGGCGTATGAAGCCGCTCTATCTCTCTTGCAAAGGACTGAAGAACGATGAGCCAGACATTCGACTTGCTGCTCAAGGGCGGCGAAGTAGTGAACCACTCCGGTCGCGGCCGGGCGGATGTAGGCATCATCGACGGAAAGACCGTGGAAATCGGTGATCTCGGCCAGGCCTCGGCCGGCGAGGTGATCGACTGTACCGGGCTGACCATTCTGCCGGGTGTTATCGACAGCCAGGTGCATTTCCGTGAGCCGGGCATGGAGTGGAAAGAGGACCTGCAGTCCGGTTCCCTGTGCGCTGTGCTGGGCGGGGTCACCGCTGTTTTCGAAATGCCCAATACCGAGCCGACAACGACGTCGCCGGACATGCTGATTGACAAGCTCAATCGGGCCAAGGATCGCATGCATTGCGATCACGCCTTCTATGCCGGCGCGACCAATGAAAACACCGGCGTGCTCGGTGAGATGGAGCGCATGCTGGGGTGTTGCGGCGTGAAAGTCTTCATGGGGGCTTCTACCGGCTCGCTGCTGGTGCAGGATGATGAGGGTGTCGAGCGCGTTCTCAATTCGATCCAGCGCCGTGCAGCCTTCCACTCGGAGGATGAGTACCGCCTGGCCGAGCGTCGGGGGCTTGCCGTTGACGGGGACTGGACCAGCCACCCGGTCGTACGCGATCCGGAAGCCGCGATGATGAGTACCAAACGTCTGGTGCGCCTGGCGCGCAAGACCGGCAAGCGCATCCATGTGCTGCACATTTCCACCGCCGAGGAAATGGAATTTCTTGCCCAACACCGTGATATCGCCAGTGTCGAGGCGACACCCCAGCACCTGACGCTGGAAGCGCCGGGCATCTATGAAGAGATCAAGGGCCGCGCCCAGATGAACCCGCCTGTGCGCGAGGCGCATCACATCGCCGGCCTGTGGCGGGGTCTGCAGCGCGGTGTTGTCGACGTCATCGGATCCGACCATGCGCCGCATACGCTGGAGGAAAAGGCCAAGCCCTATCCGCAAAGTCCGTCCGGCATGCCGGGCGTGCAGACCCTGGTTCCGGTCATGCTCGATCACGTCAATGCAGGCCGCCTGACGCTGGAGCGTTTTGTCGACCTGACTTCACATGGCGTACAGCGCATTTTCGGTCTGTCCGGCAAGGGCCGCATGGCCGCGGGCTGGGATGCGGACTTCACCATCGTTGACATGAACCACTCGCGCGAGATCACCGATGAATGGTCCGCCTCCAAGTCCGGCTGGACACCGTTCCACGGACGCACCGTCAAGGGCTGGCCGATGATGACGATCGTGCGCGGCAAGACCGTGATGCGCGATGACGAGCTTGTCGGTCAGGGCCTCGGTGAACCTGTTAAGTTCCTGGAAGCGCTTCCAAAGCAATAAGCAAAGGTGTGAGGCCGAGTTGATGGAGAAAACCTTGGACGAACGTCAGAGTTTCTATTTTTTCGACATCGACGAAAACATCCTGCATCTGCCCACCCGTGTGCACCTGCTCAACACCATGACCGGTGAAGAGCGGCCCATGCGCCAGCACGAGTATGAAGAGATCAAGGCCTATCTCGGTGTGCCCGGCCTTTGGGAAGACTGGGCCGACCCGCCGGCGCGCGCCTACCGGGAATTTGCCGATGGCCAGGACCGCAATGGCGATGAATACCTGCTGCGCGATGTTCGCCGGGCGCTGGACACCGCCAATTGGCGCGGCCCGTCCTGGAAGATTTTCAAATACGCCGTGCTCAAACGCCGCCCGATCGCCATTATCACGGCGCGCCAGCATTCCCGTGACATCATCAAGGCGGGCATAAAGCTGCTGGTTGATGCCGGGCACCTGCCGGAGGAGCCGGACTATCTGGCCATTTATCCGGTCTCCAACCCGGAAGTCCGCGATGAGTTGGGCCCGCACCTGACCACGGCGGCGCTGAAGCGTGAGGCCATCCACCAATGTGTCGACATCGGTCTGGAACGCTTTGGGCGCAGCCTGCCGCACTCCTTTGGCATGTCGGACGATGATCTGAAAAACGTCGACCTCATCACTTCGGCCATGCTCCAGTCCAAGCTGGATTATCCGGAAAAACGTTTCTTCGTCATCTCCACCAATCGCCGCCGCCACGTGAAAATGGAGATCCTCCCGCCGCACAAGGACGAGGAAAAACTCCGTGAGGCCGAGGACGCGTATTTCGGGTAGGCACAAGTACTATCCTCGCCCTTGATGGGCGAGGGGTCGTAGTACTGCTGGGGTGGGTGCGCGCCGTGAGGCGCGGCTTGAAGAAAGCCCTCTCGGGCCGCACCCACTCCGCCCGCTTCTCGGGTGCCTCAGTCCATCGAGGGTAGGGAGGGCGCGTCCAGCGATTTTCCCGCTAGTCGAAATAGGCGGACCGCATCAGTTCCGACAAATCCCGGCCCCGATGGGCCAGCGCGCGGCGCTCGGCTTCGACCTGTGGGCCGCAGACGGCGCGGAAGCGTTGCTGGACTTGATAGCCTTCGTTGAAATTCTCGATCAGGCGATCCCGGCGTCCGCGCGATTCCGAAGCTTCCATGGCCAGCAGTGCGATCATCTGTTCGCGCCAGGTCTGCTGGTCATTGCCCGAACAGGCATAGTCCAGATAGTGAAGCTCGCCCAGCGTATAGGCGAGATAGGGCAGGATGCGTTCGACATCGACGCTCGGCTGGGCGGTCTCCGGCGGCTGGGCGGTCTCGGGCGCGCGCAGATCACGTCGGTCGCGTCGGTTGTCCTGAGAACGTGCGCGGTCGGTGGGACTGTCCCTGAAAGTCTGGTTTGTCCGCAGGTCTATGGCCCGATTATCGCCCCGCTGAGGCTTTTGAGCTTCAGCAGCGATCGACAGGAGACAAAGACACAAAATGGCAGTCAGCGTGCGCATGGGCGCTATTCTGACACGGATTGTGGCGCCTGCAAGGCGGCGACCATGTCAATGGCACGCCCGATGACATCGCGTGTCTTGTCCCAGCGGGTCAGCGCCAGGGCTTCCTCGAGCGGATAGAAGACCGCTTCATCCACATCATCCTGCGCCACCGGTTCACCCGAGACCCAGCGCGCTGCATAGTCGACCAGCAGATAATGCCAGTCGCCCGGCTGTCCCTTTTCGCGCAAGCCGATACTGTCGATGACATCGATCAGTCCGACCAGGTCCGCTTCGATACCGGTTTCTTCCTTCAGCTCACGCAGAGCGGCCTCGGATGTTGTTTCACCGTACTCGATCTTGCCGCCGGGGATGGACCACTCGCCCTGATAGGGCGGCTTGCCACGCCGGATCAGCAGGACTTCATTCTGGTTCTTGATGACGACGATGCCGGCGGCCGGCACAGGAGCCTTGTCAGACATCATATGCGCCATGGGGCGACCAGACGGCGAGTTCATTGCCGCTGGGGTCCTTGAAGTGAAAACGCCGTCCGCCGGGGAAGTTCTGGCGATCGAAAACCGCGGCGCCGGCGGCTTCAACACGGCCTTCCGCCGCTTCAAGGTCCTCGGCCATGAGGATGATCAGTGCACCGGTCGGAAAGGTCTGGCCTTCCAGTCGCAAACCGCCGTCCAGGCCGGCATTGGTGAACGCGGCATAGCCGGGGCCATAATCTTCGAACGTCCAGCCGAAGGCCTTGGCGTAAAACGCCTTGGCCGCAGACATGTCGGTGACCGGCAGTTCGTTATAGTCGATTTTCAGTACGGGAGTGTCGCTCATAGCCGCCTATTTGGCGGTCCATCCGCCATCCACGCTGATCCAGGAACCATTCATATTGGCTCCGGCATCGGAGACAAGATAGAGCAGGGCGCCAGCGAGCTGTTCATAAGTCACGAACTTCTTGGTTGGCTGGGCCGCCAGCATGACATCGCGCACGACGTCCTCCTCGGAAATACCGCGCGCCCTGGCGGTGTCGGCGATCTGGTTTTCCACCAGCGGTGTCTTCACATATCCCGGACAGATGGCGTTGCAGGTGATGCCGTCCTCGGCCACTTCCAGCGCCAGCGTCTTGGTAAAGCCCATCACGCCGTGTTTGGCCGCGACATAGGCGGATTTGAACGGTGAGGCGACCAGGCCGTGGGCCGAGGCCAGATTGACGATACGGCCCTTGCCCTGGCGTTTCATGATCGGGATGGCGGCCCTGGCGCCGTGAAAGACAGAAGACAGGTTGATGGCGATGATCGCATCCCATTTCTCGGCCGGGAAATCCTCGACCGGAGAGACATGCTGGATCCCGGCATTATTCATCAGGATGTCCAGCCGCCCGAACTCTTTCTCGGTCGAGGCGACCATGTCGGCGATCTCGTCAGCCTCGAGCATGTTGGCGCCATGATAACGCACCTCGACGCCATGGTCGGCGGCGATCTTCGCGCGCAGCGCCTCGATCTCGGCCACATCACCCAGGCCATTCAGGACAATGTGCGCGCCATTCTCCGCCAGCGCCTCGGCCATGGCGGCGCCAATCCCGCTGGTCGAGCCGGTAACAATGGCCACCTGGCCGGTGAGATCGGTGCGAATTCCAGACATGAATGACCTTTCAGGTTTGTGCTGTGCGCAAGAAAGGGGATCAGGCGTGGGAGGTCAAGAGGGGCGGCATCAGCGCGTGCGCCAAGGCTCGAGTTTGAGATCCGAATTGACTGGCACCGACCATAAATCATCCCAGCGATCTTCCCAGTTGGGATTATCTGCCTCGATCATATTGATCTTCCATTGTCTGTGCCATTTCTTGATGCGTTTTTCGCGCCTTATAGCATCAACAATCAGCGCATGAGGCTCCCACCACACCAGGCTGGTCGCACAAAACTTCGAGGTGAACCGAGACGCCTTACCATCCTTGTGTTGTTGAACCCGCGCGACAAGATGGGCCGTGACGCCGGTATAGAGCACGCCGTCGAACCGGTTCGACATCATGTAGACAGCTATGATGTTTTCTCTGTCATGCATGCAATCATTGATTGCATATCTTCTACTTATCTACAAACAACCTTCATCCCCCGGCTTGTCCGGGGGACCTCGTCCAACCGGGTGAAGGATAAGGCGGCCAGGCCCGTGTTTGG
>CBFHQE010000118.1:0-8611 GCA_965657935.1 Maricaulis sp.
ACTCCCAGGTCTGGTAACGCAGGTCTGTCCGCAACGAAGACGTGTCATTGATGCGCCAGTTCAGCGAGAAGGTCGGGATGAATTCCTGGAAGTGCCGCTGGTCATTGTCCAGGCGCAGCTCGGCCAGGTCCTGCCCGCCATTATCGTAGAGCGACTCACGGCGGCGAAAGAGATTGCCCTGCCATCCACCTTCAAAGCCGAACGTCATCTCGGCTGACCCGACCTGGGTCGTGTAGGAGATCTCGCCGCCCGGGCCGATCCGGTGCGATTCAGACAGGCGTGCGACCGCAGCCCAGGAGCCGGAATTGCCTGCGCCCTCACGCAGGATGACGTTGACCAGGCGTGGATGGCCGCGCATGTCGTATTGCGGCAGCGCTTCCTGTACCAGCTCGATGCGCTCGACATCGTCCGCATTGATCCGCTGCAGAACGGTTTGCAGGGAGAGCGACTTGTTCGACGGTCGCGAGCCATTGATCAGAAGATTGCCGAAACTGTCGGCCAGACCACGGCGTTGCTCATCCCCCCCGGAGAGCGAAAAGCCGGGTACCCGCTGGACCATGTCCAGGGCAGTCGACGGTGTGAAGGCGGTGAAAAATGATGGCGCATAGCTCAACACGCCGGCCTGGACCTCAACGACCGCTGCGGCTTCTGTAGCTATGACTTCGTGCTGTGCCCAAGCCATCGGCTGAGACGCCGAAAGCAGCGCGACCAGTGCCGTCGCGCGCAAAAATTTCCCTCGCATGTGTTCCCCGGGTTTGTGCCTGCCCAACGTCCCCGTGTCTGGGGATAGTCGAGGACCTCACGCGTCACTATGTAATAATCCGTAAGGTCCATCACCGGGGCGTGAGGAGGGGCCGGCGAGCCCCTGCCTCGGGTCTTCTGATTCATTTGGGACCAAAGGCTTAGAATGCTCCAGAGAACGTGATGTAAAAAAGGCCGAAGGATTTGCGCTGTTCGTGTTCAACGGCGCTGATTATGCCATCAGCGCGAGATCCGTTGAAAAATACACGCTCGCGATTGTGAATATTGCCGAACATGTGCCGCACGCCGAGGCGAGACGATACACCGGCAAATCGCGTCGTTTCGACAAAGGCATTAAGGCTGCGTTCGCCATGTTCCAGCGCACGATATTCCCGGGCCCGAAAGGCTTCGCTGTCGGCAAAGGCACTGAAATCCCAGCCCCAGGCGAGCTGGCGAACCGGCAGGTCCTGGCGGAAGTCCAGTTGTACGCCCCATTCACGCGGACCGCTCCACCGGCGTGTGTCACCCGTCAGCGGATCAGTAACCTCGGTGTCATTCCAACTCAGGTCGATGTCCAGCACCGCATTGCTGACACCCATGGCATCCAGCGGTGTGGTGGCCGAGAGCAGGAGGTCAAGTCGACTGGCGTCACCGATATTGCCCGGCGTATCGAAAACGGAGCCATCCCGTTCACCGGCCAGCCATCCATCAAGGTCCTGTACATCGCTATAACGTGCGGTGATAGAAAGAGAGGCATCATCGCCAAAGCGGCGTTCCCATTCCGCTTCCGCAACCCAGGAGCGCTGGGGGACATAGTCCGGATTGCCGACAACGCTGGTGTCGTCATTCAGGTCGACGGTGCTGGCAAATTTGCCGAACTGAAGCTGGGCGACATCACGCAACACCGAAAACCGCCAGCGGGTCTGCGCATCCTGTCGCCAGGTCAACACAGCGCGCGGCTTGAGATATTCGAATGAACGGCTCTGTTCGGCATCGCCGCTTTGAGTGATTTCGGAGAACTCCACGCGCAGCCCTGATTCCAGCTGGAGCGACTCCGACAGGGTCCAGGTATGCGTGGTGAAGACTTCCTGGCGGTCTTCCTCGACGCGTGTGGTCGATACGGGCAGCTCGATTTCGGAGAGCACGGCCCCGTCATCGGAGAACAGGCGAAGATCGCTATCGCGTGAATTCAAGGCCGTTTCTGCGCCAAATTCCACGCTGTGGCGTTCATTCGCACTCCAGGAAAACGTCTGGCGAAGCGCGGTTTCCTCGAGATCGTAGTCACCTTCAATGATTGTGGCGCCGACAAATCCCGTTCCGGCATCCCATTGGTTGAAGCGGTGAGGTCCCTGGCGTTCACGGTCGCGGCGAACCAGCAGGGTTGTCTCACTGGACCAGCGTTCATTGAAGGTATGCGCGAGCGTCGGCGAGATGTTGAAATTGGAACCATGGTTTTCAGTGAAGCCGCGTTCCAGCGCGGTCGGGCCAGCCCCGAGATCATACGGATCGAAATCCTGCCGCCAGCGATCCAGGTGCCAGACCCAGGTCTCGGCAAAGGCATCCAGCCGCAGGCTGGTATCGGTGCCCAGTGGCATATTCATCGATAAGGACGAGCGCAGCGGCGCCCAGACAAATTGCTCGTTGATGCGGCGGGTCTCGGTCAGTTCGGTGCCGCCACTTGTATAGAGCTGTTGCTTGATGCGCCCGCGATTGCCCCACAACTCGCCATTCAGGCTCATGGTAATATCGGCGGAGCCGAGCTGGGTGCTCCAGGAGATGTTGCCACGTGGGCCAATGCGGTTGGAGTCCGAGCGCTCCAGCGTGACAGACCAGGCACCGGAGCTTCCATTGTCCTCTACGATGACATTGGCCAGACGCGCATGTCCGCGCATGTCGAACTGTGGCAGGGCTTCCTGGATGAGTTCGATACGCACGACTGAATTCGCTGGAATACGGCCCAATACCGTTTCCAGCGTCAGTGACTTGTTGGACGGACGTTCACCATTGATCAGAAGATTGCCGAAACTGTCTCCCAGACCGCGCCGTGCAGCATCACCTGCAGAGAGTGTGAAGCCCGGCATTTGTTGGACCATGTCCAGCGCGGTGACGGGATTGAAACGGTCAAAAAAGCCCGTTTCATAACTGACCACGGCACCATTATCGGCCGGCCCACTCTGGCGGGCCTCGGTCGCGGCGGTCAGGACCAGGGCGAGGGCAACAGCGCTGCTCGCCTGCAAAAATCGATTACGCATGAAGAGTCCAATTCTCCTGAACCCGGGTTACTCCTGTCTCCCGCCTAGACAGGCAGGAGAGTGGAGAAAAGGCTCAGAAGGGACCTTCGCGGACGAGCCGCGGTTTTTGTGTGATGAATGGGGCCTAGCCGGCACCACCAACCGTCAGGCCGGCGATTTTCAGCGAGGGTTGACCAACACCGACCGGGACTCCCTGGCCGGCCTTGCCGCAGACGCCGACGCCTGGATCCATCTCGAAATCATCGCCGATCATTGTGATCTGGGTGAGGGCGGTCGGACCGTCGCCGATCAGGGTCGCACCCTTGACCGGCGTGTCGATCTTGCCGTCGATAACGCGATAGGCCTCGGTACACTGGAAGACAAACTTGCCGGACGTGATGTCGACCTGGCCACCACCGAAATTCACGGCATAGATGCCGTCTTTCAGGCTTGCGACCATTTCATCACGCTTGTGCTGGCCGGCCAGCATGTAGGTGTTGGTCATCCGCGGCAGCGGCGGGTGCGCATAGGACTGGCGGCGACCATTGCCGGTCGGCTTCTGGCCCATCAGGCGGGCATTCATGCGGTCCTGCATATAGCCTGTCAGAACACCATCCTCGATCAGCACCGTGCGTTCGGTCGGCGTGCCCTCATCATCGATCGTCAGGGAGCCGCGGCGTTCCGCCATGGTGCCATCGTCGATAACGGTGACACCCTCGGCGGCGACCCGTTCGCCCATGCGACCGGCAAATGCCGACGAGCCCTTGCGGTTGAAATCGCCTTCCAGCCCGTGGCCCACGGCTTCGTGCAGAAGGACAGCGGGCCAGCCCGCGCCCAGGACAACGTCCATTACGCCGGCCGGGGCGTCGACCGCGTCCAGGTTCACCCGGGCGATGCGCATGGCTTCATCGGCCAGGGTCTTCCAGCTGTCCGGCTTGATCCATTCATCGAACATGGCGCGACCACCGGCTCCGGCGGACCCGCTCTCGCGGCGACCATCACGTTCTACCGTCACCGAGACATTGAGACGAACCAGCGGGCGGATGTCGGACTTGATATCGCCGTCTGCCCGTATGACGGAGATCGCCTGGCGCGAACCCGCGATGGATGCGCTGACCTGGACGACGCTGCCATCCTTGGCGCGGCAATAGGCATCGATTTCCTGCAACAGGGCGGATTTCACCTCGAAGGTGGGTGAGGAGACCGGATCGACGGCGTCATAGAGTTTGGTGTTCGTGCCGGCGGGTGGCGTCGCGAGTGAACCGGCAGCGCCGCGCTTGACCGCAGCGGCTGTTTCGGCAGCGCGCTTGACCGCGTCCAGCGTGGAGTCCGAGGAATGGGCAAATCCGAAGGCCTCGCCCTGGACACAGCGCAGTCCAAAGCCGCGGCTGGAGTCAAAGCTGGACGATTTGAGGCGACCATCATCGAAGACCAGGGCCTCTGACGTCGCGGTCTCGAGAAACAGCTCGCCATCATCGGCACCAGCCATCGTGTTCTCGAGAACAGGCAGGACATCGTCCGCGGTAAAGTCGAATTGTTCGATCGGATCGTTGGACATGGCGGGGCTCGCTTCGCAAATCGGATGCACCAGACATAATGGAGTGCGCCCGGAGTGCAAACAGATCAGCCGCAGCGCCCGGCCCGCCGGAATCTCGAATCGGAAACGGAAAATGCCCGCTTTGACACTGTAAGTGAGACGATTTGGCGCAGCACAGGGCTCTGGCGGAGTGTATAAAGAGTATCAGTTCTGTCTTTCGATGGAGTGACGTGCAGGCGTGATTTCTGTGCTGCAAGGGCAAGGTATTGATTTGCCATGATTATTCTGTGCCGGCGGGCTGCGGGTGCTAATGATCTTCAAAAAATACCGTTCATGGCCTGACAGCGCTTGCGACCGGCACTATATTCCGCCGCCATCGGCAGGGGCCACCCTGCCTTCACGCCTGACTTGTATGGGGAAGCCATGCGTTTTCTGACCGCATTAGCGCTCACCGCGATCACCTCGGCCAGCGCCTTCGCAACGCCGATCGTCGGACAACCGACCGATGGAGGCCTCGGCTTCCAGCCCGGTGTCACGCCGATCATGGAGCAAGTGAATAGTTTCCATAACATTCTGTTGTGGATCATTATTCCGATCACACTTTTCGTCATGGGCCTGCTCGGCTGGATCATTTATCGCTACGACAAGAAGCGGAACCCGGTCCCGGCAAAGTTCAGCCACAACACGACGCTCGAAGTGATCTGGACGGGTATCCCGGTCCTGATCCTGGTCGTGATCTCCTTCTTCTCCTTCCCGCTGCTTTACCTGCAGGACACGATCCCGAGTGATCCGGACGGCGACATCCCGCCGGCCGAGTTCACCATCAAGGCCGTAGGTTATCAGTGGTATTGGGGTTACGAATATCCGGACCATGGTGTTGAGGAGTTCACCTCCAACATGGTTGCCGAAGCGGACCTGCGCGAGGGTCAGCCGCGCAATCTGGCAGTTGACCAGCCGATCGTGATCCCGGTCGACACCACGGTCCGCCTGCAAGTTGCTGCTGCCGACGTCATTCACAACTGGGCGATGCCGGCCTTTGGCACCAAGATGGATGCCATCCCGGGCCGCATCAACGAAGCCTGGTTCCACGTCACCCAGGAAGGCACTTACTACGGTCAGTGTTCCGAGCTGTGTGGTGTGCGTCATGCCTTCATGCCGATCGAGGTGCATGCCGTGAGCCGTGACGTGTTTGACCGCTGGGTCGCCATGGTTGCCGAGGACCCGTACTCCGCGGAAGCCTACCAATTGATCGCTGACAATGTCGCAGAGCGCGAAACGCGCCTCGCGCAACTGGACTAAGGGGCTGAGCGATGTCTGCAGACGCTGCAACACACGACGATCACACGCCCAGCATGTGGAGCTGGAAGCGCTGGGTTTATTCCACCAACCACAAGGACATCGGTACGATGTACCTGCTCTTCGCGATCTTCGCGGGAGTCATCGGTGGTGCGATGTCCGGCCTGATCCGCTGGGAGCTGGCTGAGCCGGGTCTCCAGGTCTTCACCGGTGAAGACACCGGCTGGGGTGCGCTGTTCGGTAACGAGCACAATTATAACGTTGTCACGACCATGCACGGTCTGATCATGATCTTCTTCATGGTCATGCCGGCGATGATCGGCGGTTTTGGTAACTGGTTCGTGCCGCTGATGATCGGCGCGCCGGACATGGCCTTCCCGCGCATGAACAACATCTCTTTCTGGCTTCTGCCTGCGGCCTTCTTCCTGGCCTTCATATCGCTCTTCGTGCCGGGGTCCGGCGCGGGAGACGGATTTGGCGGTGGCTGGGTGATCTATCCGCCGCTATCGACCACGGGCCATCCCGGGCCTGCGATGGATCTTCTGATCCTGTCGCTGCACATTGCCGGTGCGTCCTCGATCCTGGGTGCGATCAACTTCATCACCACGATCTTCAACATGCGTGCGCCGGGCATGACCCTGCACAAGATGCCGCTGTTTGTCTGGTCCATGCTGGTGACGGTCTTCCTGCTGCTGCTCTCCCTGCCGGTTCTCGCTGGCGCGCTGACCATGCTGCTGACCGACCGTAACTTCGGCACGGCCTTCTTCGATCCGGCCGGTGGTGGCGATCCGGTGATGTTCCAGCACCTGTTCTGGTTCTTTGGTCACCCGGAAGTCTACATCCTGATCCTGCCCGGTTTCGGCATCGTTTCGCACATCGTGTCGACCTTCTCCAAGAAGCCGATCTTCGGTTATCTGGGAATGGCCTATGCGATGGTTGCGATCGGTTTCATCGGCTTTATCGTGTGGGCTCACCACATGTATACCGTTGGCATGCCGGTTGATCTGAAAGCCTATTTCGTGGCGGCCACCATGGTCATCGCGGTTCCCACAGGCATCAAGATCTTCTCCTGGATTGCAACAATGTGGGGCGGTTCCATCGAGTTCCGCACACCGATGTTGTGGGCGATCGGCTTCATCTTCCTGTTCACCGTGGGGGGTGTGACGGGCGTGGTGCTGGCCAATGCCGGTATCGACCAGTCGCTGCACGACACCTATTACGTGGTCGCGCACTTCCACTACGTGTTGTCCCTGGGTGCCGTCTTCGCGATCTTCGCGGGCTGGTATTACTGGTACGAGAAGATCTTCGGTGTGAAGTATAATTCCATTCTCGCTCGCGCGCAGTTCTGGTTCTTCTTCATCGGCGCCAATGTGATCTTCTTCCCGCAGCACTTCCTGGGTCTGCAGGGCATGCCGCGTCGTTACGTCGACTATCCGGACGCCTTCGAGCAGTGGAACTGGGTCTCCTCCATGGGCTATGTGATCATGGCCATTGGTATGGTTCTCTTCTTCGTGGTTCTCATCGAGTCGATGATTTCGCGTCGCAAGGCGGACGCCAATCCATGGGGCGAGGGTGCGAAGACGCTTGAGTGGACGCTGTCCTCTCCGCCGCCCTTCCACCAGTTCAACGAGATTCCGAAAATCAAATAGGTCGATCTTGAACCACACGACGAACACCAGCGTTCATCGCGCAGAGGGCGGGGCTGTTTCAACAGCCTCGCCCCGCGACTATTTTGACTTGATGAAACCGCGGGTGATGACGCTGGTCGTCTTCACAGCCTTTGCCGGTCTCATCGCAGCGCCGACGGATGTTGATCCGTTTCTGGCGTTGATCTCGATTATTTCCCTGGCCATCGGGGCGGGCGCGGCGGGTGCGCTCAACATGGCCTATGACGCCGATATCGACGCCACCATGAAGCGCACGCAAAAACGCCCCGTGCCGCGCGGTGCAGTGTCGGTCTCGAACGCCTATGGCATGGGGCTGGTGGCGTCCATCCTGTCCGTGCTGATGATGGCCCTGGCCGCCAATTACCTGGCGGCTGGCCTGCTGGCCTTCTCGATTTTCTTCTATGCGGTCATCTACACGATGATCCTCAAGCGCTCGACGCCCCAGAATATCGTCATTGGCGGCGCGGCCGGCGCCTTCCCGCCGATGATTGGCTGGGTGATTGCGACCGGTGAGATCTCGCTCGATGCGGTGATCCTGTTCATGATCATCTTCCTGTGGACGCCGCCGCATTCCTGGGCCTTGGCATTGTACAAGTCCGGTGACTATGCCGCGGCCAATGTCCCGATGATGCCGGTTGCCAGAGGCGCCAAGTCCACACGCCTGCAGATCCTGCTGTATTCGATCGTCATGGTCGTTTTCGCCGGGGCTCCGGTTCTGACCGGCCTGGGCGGGATGGTTTACGCGGCGACCTCACTGGGCGGCGGTTTGCTGTTCATGCTGCTGGCCTGGCGCATTTTCAATTCCCGCGCCGGCGAGGCGGGGTCCGCCGAAGACGGTGCGCTCTATGCAGTGCGCGCAGGAGACAAGGCGGCCCGCGATCTGTTTGCCTATTCGATCGGATATCTGACGGTGCTTTTTGCCGCATTGATTGTTGAGCACGCATTTGATGCTTATTGGGCAGTTCCCGGAGTAAACGGCTAATGGTCCCCGAAAACGGTTCCGACACGACTGACGACAACACCTCTGACGAGACCGCCGAGGAGCGTCTCGACAGTTCCGGTGCGCCAGCCAGCGAGAATTTCGGGTTTCATCACCGCGAAGGCCAGCCTTCCGGTGAGAGTGTCAGCCTGACCGAGGA
>CBFHQE010000119.1:0-8331 GCA_965657935.1 Maricaulis sp.
CCCAGACCGCGTTTCTCGACACCGGTATGCATGGCGGCGATCAACAGGTCAGACGCCACAGACGCATAACCACCGATATAGCTGCGCGGCTCCAGTCCAATCTCGCTATGGACTTCACCAATTCTCCGCACGGCGAGAAAATACTCTTCGGAATAGCTGCCTTCCAGAATGCGCGACCAGTGCTCGACCTGTTTCGACTTGGCATGAGCGCGATGATCCTCGCCCGAGAAAAAAAGCGCGACCGACGCATCTCGCGAAACGGTGGCATAGAATTGGTCAAGGCCCCGGTCCAGCGCGCGCGCCATGACCGGTGCCATATCAGCCAGAGCCTGCTTCTGATCGGACTTCAGTCCAAAGAAGTCCAGTTCCGCCTTGCGTTTCAACGCGCTCATAACGACGCTCCCTAATTCCCAATATCCTTTATCTTGGGTCGCAGGGCGCGGTTAACAACACGCTAACCGGTAGATTTATTATATTAAAATCAGTATGTTAGCAATAATATACTAATAGCCCTACTAATTTTGACGCATTCCCATAATGTCTGCTTTTCCCAACTCCACACCAACACTGCGAAGGATCGCGTAGGTCGTTGAGGCGTGGAACAAGGCGTTGGTCAGGACGAAATTCTGTAGATAGGCCTGGCGCGGCAGGGTCATGCTCCTGTCTTTGCCAGCAGGGAAAGTGATGTCCGATGCGGGGTCGCTGGAAATGGCGTCCTCGTCGAGCGCCCAGACCGCGTCCCGGGCCTTGTCGATGCGCGCGCGCAGATCGCCCAGGCTGGTTTCCTCGTCGGGCATGGAGACGGGGTCCACACCGGCAAGGCGCGACAGGCCCCGAACCGTGAAATCACTCACCAGCTGTACCTGGCGGATCAGGGGAAGCATGTCAGGCGTCAACCGCCAGTCGAGCAGGACAGCCTCGTCTCCCCCACGCGCGCTGACATGCGCCTCGGCTTTCTCGAGAATGATATCCAGCGCGCGATAAAGCTGGTCGAGCTGGGTGCGAGCGATGGCAGAAAGTGTGATGGACATACGGGTCTCCTCCTGGAACGTCACCCACAAATGGTTACGCCGCCGAAGCAGCGCAACTCCACGAGTGCATCAGGGATATGGAAACGCCTTAACGTGCGCCTGCGGCTGCGGCGGGCCGGGCTCCGGCGGTCGCGTCGGGCAGGACCATGGTGGCTTCGACGGTGTTGCCTATGCCGACATAGTTCACATTGCCAAAGCCGAGCGCCTTGGACAGCTTGATCAGCTTGCCCCGGAACCCCCCACGCGTTGGATTGGCCATCTCTGCCGTGTCGGCGTCAATGCCCTCGCCATCGTCCTGGATCAACAGCGACATCAGGCGACGCCCCCGTTGATAGCGGATCTTCACCATCCGACCCTCATACAGGCGTTCGCCCATGCGTTTGGCCAGTTTCTGGTTCCACTTGCCCTCGGCCAGGCCCTGGGCCTTTTCCTCGGCGGTGAATTCCAGGTTTCCGTGTTCTATGGCGGCCGCAAAAATGCAGAACAGGCCGACGGCTGTCTGACAGGGTTTCGGCGACACACCGGCCAGAAAGACCGCCAGCTCCTGGGCGTCTTCCAGTGTCTGGATCTGGAACTCGGCACCGCCGATGACACGGGCCGCTCCCGTTGCTTCGATCTTGGCTCTCGCAAGCGCGATCTGCTGATGCCGGAAGGCGCTGAGCCCGGCGATCGCATTCGCCATCGAACCCGCATCAATGTCTGCCGGAAGATAGATATCCGCCCGCGCCGTCTGCTTGCCGCCTGCTGTCACCAGAATGGATCGCTGGCCAGGCGCTGCATTGGCCTTGGCCTGGGCGATATAGGCCGAGTGAGCATCATCGGCGACAATGATGGCGACCGGACCATCCTGGTCCATGGTCGGCCCCATATAGACCGTCATGTCCAGCCCCTTGGCCACGGCCCGGGACAGGATCCGCGTACGATTGCTGTCAGCCGTGCAAAGCCAGAGACGTTCTGGAACCTTACCGATCGGGGCGACTGCCATGTTATCTCCACAGGCGAGCTATCGGAACGTCCGATACCAGAACGCGAATATCAACTGAACACATTAACAATAACTATCCTGCCGTCACGCTGTCAGGGGGGGTGTCGTATTGAAGCTGCGTTTCCCGGGCGACCGACTGGAGTTTGATCGCATGTATACGCTTTACACCCACCCTTTTTCCCAACACAGCCGACGCGTCGTGGCGCTGATGGACATGGCCGATATCCCCTACGAAAAGCGCGTCGTCGCGCTGGACCAGGCCGAACATCTCTCCCCGCAATTTCTCCAGCTGAACCCGAACCACCAGGTACCGGTACTCACCGAAGGCGACATAGTGCTCGCGGAAAGCGGCGCGATCCTGCGCTGGTTGTGCTTCCGTCACGGATTGGACAGTTTCTATCCCGTCGACTTTGGCCAGCGTGCCGCCACGGACCAGTGGCTCGACTGGACAACCGCTCTGTTTGGCCCGGCCGTGTCCGCAATGGTCTTCAATACGGTTTTTGCCGGTGAGATGAAGAACGCGGCCGCCCTGGCCGGTGGCAAAAAATCGCTCGGGGAATTGCTGCCCATCCTGGCCGCGCGCCTGGACACGCATGACTGGCTGTCCGGTGGCGCCCACCCTTCCATCGCGGATCTGGCCGCGGGCAGCAATATCGCGCACCTCGCCCTGGCCGAGGCCGAGCCTGAACAGCCCTCCATCCGCGAATGGCATGCACGTTTGTGCGGATATGACGGCTTCCGCAATTGCCTGCCGCCGCAAATGGCTCACGCCTGATCGGTAGACACCCAGTCGGCCATGCGATCGATCGCCTCGATGACATTCGGGGCGATCCTTTGCAGGCCTGCACGGTCGAGTTCCAGCCCCCCGGTGACCGCGTCCAGTGCCCTTCCCCCGTCAAAGTCGACAAAGGCCAGGCGCAGCGACAGCTCGGACTGCGGACGTCCAAAAGCAATGCCGGGCAGTGTCGCGACGCCGGTCTCCTCCAGCAAGCGGGCACAAAGCGTGCGGCTGTCGGTGATGCCGCGCGCTGCCAACCGGTCGCGTAACTGCTCGAAATTGGGAAAGGCGTAAAATCCGCCGCGAATGGCGTTCAGCTCGGCGCCGGCCTGGGTCAGTCGGGCACTGACATGCTCGGCCAATGCAGACAGCACCGTGCGTGACGCAGCGAGATAGGCCTCGATATCCTCACCCCCATCGAACGCCACACAGGCCGCATGCTGGATCGGCGCGGACACAGAGGTGTAGGTCTCGCTCGCCGCGCTCGACATGGCCTCGCGCAACCAGGCCAGGGATTTCGGGAAGGCAAAGAAACCGAGGCGCCAGCCCCCCGCTCCGGCCCATTTGGATAGGCCATCGGAGATAATCGTGCCGCCACGATAATGGCGCGCCACCGAGTTATGGCGTCCGTCGAACTGGACGCCCCCGTAAATCTCGTCAGACAGGACCAGGACTCGATGGTCCCGGGCCACCTGGGTAATCTCGTCCAGCGCCTGGTGTGAATACGCCGTGCCGGTGGGGTTGCCGGGCGAATTGATGATCAGCAGACGTGGACGCGCCGGGTCGTCGCCACACACCGCGCGCAGCGCCTCGCCTGTCACGCCCAGACCATTCTCGAGTTGGGTTGGCAACCAGGTGATCGGGCGACCGAGAATATGCGCTTGCGGGGCATAGGACACCCAGCTTGGCGTAGGGATGACCAGATCTCCGTAATAGGCCATCTGCGCGAGGAACATGAGCTCCTTGGTGCCGGGCCCGACCAGGATATCCTCGGGATCGAAATCGAGATCCTGGGTGCGTTTGAGATAAGCACAGATCGAGGCCCGCAGCTTGTGCAAACCCTGAACCGGCAGATAGTCCTTTTGATGGGCATTATCCGCCAGCGCCTGGCGCAGGCGTTCCGGTACCGGAAAGGGCGACTGGCCCAGCCCCAGACGATAGACTTCCCGCCCTTCGGCCTTCAGCGCCGCGGATCGTTCATTGATCTCCAGCGTCGCCGACAAGGGCAGACCGCGCAGGTTGATATTCAGCTGTACAGCTGGCGACAGTTCTAGAGGTTCGGGGGGCGTTTGGCTCATCCCGGCATTTTTACTGGGAATCAGCCTGTCGACCAGCTGGAATTCGATCCAGTTTAAGCGTCGCGGTCCAGCACCGCACCGGCCAGACGCTCTCGCGTGGTCGGATTGCGGTAGAAGATGTGGGTGCCGATCATGCGCGTGCGGATCAGGCTATCATTCCAGATCGGGTCAACGGCAACGGTATGATAATGCGTCGCGCGGCGTGTATTGTCCGGACGGAAGCCCATGAAGACATGCAGAGCCACTTCCTGGGAGCGCGACCAGGCGCGGCCACGCGGTGCGCGGTCCATCGAGCCGTCACAAGTGAAGGAGAACTGGCAACCGGTCCGGCGCTCGGAACCCTGATAGACGACATCACAGATCGTGCCCGGATAATAGCGGCTCGCCTGACGGTTCATGACCACCTGTGCCACAGCGACCTGTCCATAACGCGACTCACTGCGAGCCTCGTAATAAATGGCCTCGGCCAGGCAGTTCAGCTCACGCGCCTGGTTGCGGGCATCATTGAAATTCTCGAAATCGAAGGTTCGAAGAGCCGCCAGCGAGCGTGATTCCAGACGAACGCCACTGTCGCGGTCAGCAACAAGCTGCAGGGCGCCCATGGCAATCCGGCCGGCTTCCTGCGTGTCGCCAATCTCGGTGGCTTCGAGATAACGTGCCGCCAATGCCATCACGGCCAGGTTCTCGTCCTGGACCCGAGCACGGGTCGACGCGATATTCATGGCCACGACGATCGCCGCGCACAGCAACAGCATCGCCAGCAAGTGAATTGCTGTCGCGACCTGCTTTTGCTGGCTGCGTGCCGTGTCCATATCCATGCGCTCTATCGAACTCATCTCGTTATCATAGCCGCATCGCCTCTCGACGCGCCTATCATGAAAAATTGCAATGAATCTTCCATGAATTTAGCGCGCCTTCCTATTGGGCCGGACCTTAACGGTCAAGCACCACGTAGGCTTACAAATATGAAATGAATCGCCTCTCGAAAGAAGCGATCCGTTTATTTACCTTTTATCAACCACTTAAGGCTGGCGACGAAGGTATGCCTGAGCGGCCGCCAAACGCGCAATTGGGACGCGGTATGGCGAACAGGACACATAATCCAGGCCGGTTTCCTCACAGAAATCAATCGAGGACGGGTCACCGCCATGCTCGCCGCAGATCCCCAGCTTGAGCCCTTCACGGGTTGCACGGCCACGCTCCGCAGCGATTCGCACGAGGTCTCCGACACCGTCCTTGTCGAGCGAGACAAACGGATCCTTCTCGAAAATACCCGCTTCCAGGTAATCACCCAGGAATTTGCCAGCATCATCGCGCGAGAGGCCGAACGTCGTCTGGGTCAGGTCATTGGTGCCGAATGAGAAGAATTCAGCGTCATGGGCAATATCGCCCGCGCGCAGCGCAGCGCGCGGCAGTTCGATCATGGTGCCGATCAGATATTTCGGCTCACCGCCGGTCTCTTCCGCCACAGCCTGGGCAACGCCGGCGACCCGCGCCTTGAGAATCGCCAGTTCGGCAGACGTCGCCACCAGCGGGATCATGACCTCGGCGACCGGCTTCACACCGGTCTCTCTTTCAACCGCAACCTGCGCTTCAAAGATCGCGCGCGCCTGCATCTCGTAGATTTCCGGATAGGTGATGCCCAGGCGACACCCGCGATGGCCCAGCATCGGATTGCTTTCTGCCAGGTCGCGCGCTCGCTGCATCAACAGATCCGCCGGCAAACCCGTCGCCTTGGCGACATCGGCCACGTCTTCTTCGGTGTGCGGCAGGAATTCGTGCAGTGGCGGGTCCAGCAGCCGGATCGTGGCCGGGCGTGTTTCCATGATGCGGAAGATGGCCTTGAAGTCATCGCGCTGCATCGGCAGGATCTTGTCGAGCGCCGTGACGCGGCCGTCCTGGCCGTCGGACAGGATCATCTCGCGTACGGCAGCGATCCGGTCGGCATCAAAGAACATGTGCTCGGTCCGGCACAGGCCGATACCCTCGGCGCCAAACTCGACCGCGGTCTCGCAATCCGCCGGAGTTTCCGCATTGGTGCGGACTTTCATGCGGCGCGAGGCATCGGCCCAGCTCATCAGCTTGGCAAAATCACCGGTCAATTCCGGCTTGATCATCTTGGCTTCGCCGAACAGGACCTGGCCGGAGGCACCATCAATGGTGATGATCTCGCCATCGGTAATGGTGCGGCGCCCAACCGTGAACTGCTTGCTCGCATAGTCGATCTTGATCTGGCCGGCGCCGGAGACACAGGGGCGCCCCATGCCACGCGCCACCACAGCCGCGTGCGAGGTCATGCCGCCGCGCGCGGTGACAATGCCTTCAGCGGCATGCATGCCGTGAATGTCTTCCGGCGAGGTCTCGATGCGCACGAGAATGACTTTCTCACCGTCCTTGGCACGCGCTTCTGCCTCGTCACTGTCAAAGACAACCGCGCCACAGGCCGCACCCGGCGATGCCGGCAGGCCCGAGGTCAGGATGTCCCGCGTCGCTGACGGGTCCAGTGTCGGGTGCAGGAGCTGGTCCAGCTGGGCCGGATCCACGCGCATCACGGCATCTTTCTCGGAAATCAGACCTTCACTGGCCATGTCCGTAGCAATTTTCAGCGCCGCCTTGGCGGTACGCTTGCCGTTCCGGGTCTGCAGCATCCACAGGCGACCGCGTTCAACCGTAAACTCGATATCCTGCATGTCCCGGTAATGGCGCTCCAGCTTGTCAAAGACCGCGGCGAGTTCGGCATAACTGTCCGGCAGCGCCTGTTCCATGGACGGTGACGGGTCGCCCATCTTTTCGCGCATCGCCTCGGTCAGGCATTGCGGCGTGCGGATGCCGGCCACGACGTCCTCGCCCTGGGCGTTGATCAGGAATTCGCCGTAATAGCCAGTGTCGCCGGTGGACGGGTCGCGGGTAAAGGCAACGCCGGTGGCAGATGTCTCGCCCATATTGCCAAACACCATGGCCTGGACATTGACGGCGGTGCCCCAGCTGGCCGGGATATCGTGCAGCTTGCGATAGGTCTTGGCGCGATCAGTCATCCACGAGCCGAAAACTGCGCCAATGGCGCCCCACAACTGTTCGCGCGGGTCGGACGGGAAGTCCCGGCCCAGCTCGCTGGCCGCAGCCTGCTTGTATTCGCGAACAATGGTTTCCCAGTCTTCCGCCGTCAGCTCGGTATCCAGGGAGTAGTCATTCTCTTCCTTGAAGCTCTCCAGGATGTCTTCGAAAATGCCGTGATCCACGCCCATGACGACGTCGGAATACATCTGGATGAAACGGCGATAGCTGTCATAGGCGAAACGACGATCACCGGAGAGCTGGGCCAACCCTTCCGCGGTTTCGTCATTGAGGCCCAGATTGAGCACCGTATCCATCATGCCCGGCATGGAGGCGCGGGCACCGGAGCGGACCGAGACCAGCAGTGGATTGGCCGGATCGCCGAATTTCTTGTCGACGGCGGCTTCCAGCTGCGCCAGCGCAGCCTCGACCTGGCCGTTCAGTTCGCCGGGATACTGGCGGTCATTTTCATAGAACGCGGTACACACACCGGTGGTGATGGTGAAACCCGGCGGGACCGGCAGGCCCAGCTTGGCCATCTCGGCGAGGTTGGCACCCTTGCCGCCGAGCAGCTCGCGCATGCCGGCTTCACCTTCGGAATTGCCACCGCCAAAGGCGTAGACCCATTTCGTGTCAGCGTTCATTTGTTTTTATCCCCAGCTAACCCTCAATCCGGCTGAAATCGGCGACGGAAGAGATCGCCTCGCGGATATCGGAAAGAAGTAGAAGTCGGTTGCGACGCAGGCCTGCGTCATCGGCATTTACAGTGACCGTGTCAAAGAAGGCATCAATCGGCGCCCGCAACATGGCCAGGGCCGCCATTGCGGCCGTGAAGTCTTCAGCCTCGAGCGCAGCCTTGGCTTTCGGGCCGGCATCGGCCAGCGCTGCCATCAACGCCTTTTCGGCATCCTCGACAGCCGCAGCGGCATCATGATGGCCTTCCGGCATGTCCTCGGTCTTGTTGAGAATATTCGACGCGCGCTTGAACCCGGCCAGCAATGCGGTGCCATCCTCGGTATCGAGGAAGCCTTGCAACGCCCGCGACCGCGCGGTCACCCGGACGAGGTCGTCATCACCAAGTGCGAACACAGCGTCGATGACATCATGGCGAATGCCCTCATCGCGCAGGTGGACTTTCAGGCGGTCTGCGAAGAAGGCGAGGAGGTCAGCTGATAGGTTGTCACC
>CBFHQE010000120.1:0-8290 GCA_965657935.1 Maricaulis sp.
CGCTATGATGCCGTAGCGGGTCGTTAACAGACACGCGCCATTCGGCGCGAGCCGCGCTTCGTTCCGAACACGCTATCCCGGATCGCTGCCTTGGCCCGCAGGGGTTCAGGTGACCTTATCCCCACCCCTGCAAACCTCGCGCATAATCACATCCACCTTCCTGTGGCGGGACGTTTCTAGACCGTTCTGAAATGTGGGGAGGTGCGATATCCTGGCCATTCTGGACATTGGCTGACTCGTCATGCTTTGCGACGTGCAGCCGGTCAGGTCATTGCGCGCAGGGCGGTCTTTTCGGACCACCCCACACCAACACCCATCGCGCCTACCGGTCCCCCGACCGCCCTGCGCCCCCGTCATCACTCCAGCGTGCAAGCGCGTGGAGGTTTTGGTGTTTGCCCCCTCATCGCCCTTCTTCGCCAAGGCTATGAAGGGCACTTCTCCCCCCGAGGGAGAAGGACAACCGGAACCGAAGCTGCAAGCCTCGCAAGCGCGACCGCGCGCCGGCGCACATGCGCCGCCTCATCGGAGGCGTGAGCAAAGCGAACTGGCGTGAGATCAAGAAACCACTTCGCAAGCGCGACCGCGCGCCGGCCGGTCAGGCCGCCCCATCGGAGGCGCGAGCGAAGCGCGTTGGCGTGAGATCAAACGAGAGCGAACCGGGAAAATTCGCGGTTCACTTAGCGAAACACATCCCGTCCAAGCCGGAAGCCGTTGCGGTCCAGCGGCAGCTTGGGCGCTTTTGCCGGGTCGATTTTCTCACCATCTTCCGAATTGAACATCGAGACGATCAGGAAGGGCTCGTCCTTGGGCGGCGGCTGGCAGATGCCGTAACAGGCGTCTGGCATGTTGGTGCGTACCTTCAGGCCAAACGATTTCGCCTCGTCCGGCAGGATCGGGTAGTCATGATTGCGACCGCCGCCGATCAGGTCGTCGGTGAGTGAGCAGGTGCCATCCTGTTTGTGGGCGTCATTGACGTATTCACAGGCAAAGCGGCGTGCTTCCTTCATTGCCTGCTTGGCCATTTTGGACAGCACCAGCATCTCGTCGGAAATGCGGTCAGCGGACTTCTCGCTCGGCAGTTCGGCGAGATAGTGTGCCGGCAGCCAGCTGTACTGCGGATCGATCGGACCCAGAACGGCGCTGGGGCCCATGACGATTTCGTCGCAGGCCAGGGCAATCATGGTTCCTGCCGACTTGGCACGATAGGGCACATAGGCGGTTTTGGGACCCTTGTGGTTCAGGAGGGCGTGCAGGATTTGTTGTGTTGCCGAGCTGATGCCGCCGGGTGTGTGAAGAACGACATCGATCTTGGCATCGGCTCCAGCCTTTCGCAGGACATCAATGACGTTAACGGCGGTGTCATGGTCGACATACTCGTCCGGGTCGTGGTGAACGATCTTGATGACGGTGCTCTGACGCGCGGCGGAGAATTCGGCGATCTTGCGCTCGACGCCCAGCTTGTAGGCCTCGTAGGGAGACATCTCGGTTCCCGGCGAGCCCGGCGGCATGCCGGCATCATTTCGGGCAATACCTTCAGGCTGGTCTTCCCTTGCCCGTCCGGCGCGCATGCGTTGTTGCAGCGCGAGTGCACCGGCCACGAGACCACCAATTGAAGCGATCCCGCCCCAGCCAACCAGGCCAATGCCTGCAACCAAACCCACCATCGGGTACCCCTTACTCACCAGACACGCGCCCCGCTGTGGGGGCGCTTTGGAGGTACGTTAGCGAAGGGTTAACGCCGAGGCGAGTCTCTGCCGAACGGAAAACCGCGGCGTGGTGCAAAAAACACGCAACTATTGCAGAAACGAAATGTGCCCGTCCGGGCAAAGGACGGGCACAGTCTGGACAGGGTGTTATTCACCCAAATCTCAATGCGGGGTAAGACCGCCCGATTTTACTAGCAGGGCAAACCCAACCGGCACCTATCAGGGGGGTTAAAGTTTTGTTGGAAACTTGGCGAAGTTGTTAGCTTACAACATGGTCAGTTGCCCTGGGCGGGGCATATGCCTAATTTTCGCCACATGATGTGTTCGGTGAAAAAATTCACGGCCGCGACAGCGGCCGTTTTGTTTGCAGGGTCCGGGGGGGCTGTTGCAGCACAGGAAGCGCGTATCGAGGTCGATGTCGAACTCGTTCTCGCCGTGGATATTTCCTACTCGGTGGACGAGGAAGAGGCGCGCCGCCAGCGTGAGGGCTATGTTGCTGCCCTCGCGTCCGAAGACGTGATCAACATGATCCAGGGCGGGCCATACGGGCGGATCGCGGTGACCTATGTTGAGTGGGCTGATTCCGGTTTTCAGCGCGCTGCTGCGGACTGGATGGTGATTTCCAGCGAGGCGGATGCCCTGACCTTTGCCTCGCAAGTGGCGGCGGCACCGCTGGAGCGCGGTCACTACACGGCAATCGGTTCCGCGATCGCGGACGGAGTGGCGCGCATCCGCGACAATAATTTCGACGCGCCGCGGCGCATTATCGATATTTCCGGAGATGGTCCCCAGAACCAGGGTATGTCGCTGGAAGCAGCGCACGCGCTGGCTGAAGAGGAACATGTCGTGGTCAACGGCCTGCCAGTCATCTCCGAACGTGACGGTCGATGGGTTCGCCCGGTCGAAGTCAATCTCGACGCCTATTTCGAGGAAAACGTCATTACGGGCCCCGGCGCCTTTGTTCTTCCGGCCCGCACGGAGGACGAGTTTGCCGAGGCGATCCTGCGCAAGCTGGTGCTGGAAATCGCTGGCGCGGCTCCAGCGCCTGTTGAACTGGGCCGAGCTCCGTGATCATCGCCAGCCTCCTTGCCGCAACCGTCCTGCTAACGTCACAGGACCCGGGTTATGAACCGCGCCCGGTCGAATATGCCGAGGATGGCCGGGAAATGGTCGATCTGGAGCTGGTTCTCGCTGTGGATGTGTCATCATCCATCGACGAGTACGAGGCCCGTCGTCAGCGCAACGGACATGTCGCTGCGCTGGCGGATCCGGAAGTGATATCAGCGATCCAGAGTGGTGGTTATGGCCGGATTGCGGTGGTTTACCTGGAGTGGGCCGATGCCGATTTTCAGCGAGTCGTTGCGCCGTGGACGGTCATCGAGACCGAGGAGGATGCTCTGGCCTTCGCCGCCCTGCTGGCGACCTCTCCCTTTATCTCCGGGCGTCGCACAGCCATCGGCGGCGCCATCAACAGTGCGCTCGAGCTGGTGGATGACAACGCTTATGAGGGGGTGCGTCAGGTGATCGACCTGTCCGGCGACGGTCCGCAGAATTCCGGGCCCAGCCTCGTCCAGGCCCGCGCTGATGCCGAGGCTCGCAATATTACCATCAATGGCCTGCCTATCCAATCGGAACGCCAGAGCCCGTTTCGCCCTACGGTCAGCATTGATGTTGCCTCCTATTTCGAAAATAATGTCATTGCTGGCCCCGGTGCCTTTATTTCGCCCAGTAATGAGCATGAGGATTTCGTGGACGCGCTGCGTCGCAAGCTTATTATCGAAATCGCCGGACTGGATCCGGTCTTGCTCCTGGGAAAGGGATGAAAGCGTTGAAATTTCTGGCTGCTGCAACAGTAGCGATTATATCTGCGTCCGCGGCTCAGGCCCAGGACGAGAGTTTCGACAGCTGGCGCGCCGGCTTTCATGAACGTCTGCTTGCCGCGGGAGCTGAACCGGATACGGCGAGCTCGATGCTGGACGGGCTTGCGCCTGACAACCGCATTATCGACCGCGACCGCAGTCAGCCGGAATTCGTGCGGCCGATCTGGTCCTATCTGGGCATTGCGGCATCAGACCTGCGTATCAGCAATGGTCGCGAAGCCCACGGCGATACCCGCGCCGAGCTGAATGCCATCTCCGAGCGGTTTGGTGTGCCGGCCGAAATACTGGTCGCGATCTGGGGGCTGGAAAGTTCTTACGGCGCGATCACGGGCAATAACGACACGATCCGCTCCCTGGCCACGCTGGCCTGGGAAGGGCGCAGACGCTCCTGGGCTGAAGCCCAGCTGATCGCCGTAGCCGAGATGATCGATGAGGGTTACGCCACTCGCGAACAGCTGACCGGTTCATGGGCCGGCGCGATGGGGCAGATGCAGTTCATTCCAACGACATATCTTGAGCGGGCTTATGACTGGGATGGTGACGGGCAGCGCAATATCTGGACCGATAATGGTGACGCGCTCGCATCCGCTGCAAACCTGCTGTCCAGCGAGGGCTGGCAAGCTGGGGCGCCGATCGTCATCGAGGTTCAACTCAGTGATGATTTTGACCTGATGAGCTGGGAACCCGGCCGCAGCCGCCTGGTCAGCGAATGGGCCATGCGTGGCCTGCTACCCGCGGGAGACCGGGAATGGGCTGCTGATCACCTGATGCAGGCGGCCCGCCTGGAACTGCCGGCCGGCCGCGGCGGTCCCGGTTTTCTGACCTTCCCGAATTTCCGGGTCATCAAGCGGTATAATAATTCCACATCCTACGCGCTCGGCGTGGCCCATCTGGCTGACCGTATCGCGGGGGGGGAGCCATTTGTGGGTTCCTGGCCGGAGAATGACGTTCCGCTGACCCGCAGCCAGACGCGTGCAGTCCAGGCGGCCCTTAATGAAATGGGTCATGATTCCGGTACGCCGGACGGTATAGCCGGGCCGAACACGCGCCGGGCCCTGCGAGCATTCCAGCGGGCCAATGGCCATGATCCGGACGGCTATCTTGGTTCCCGGATGTACGAAATCGTGGTCGGCTCCGAGGAAGACTAGTCAGGCGCTGCGGCGTTGTTGCTGATTCACCCGGGCAAGCGTGAGGAGTTCAACGAGGTCCTCGCGCCTGACCGGCTTGGCGAGGTGGTCATCGAGACCCGCCGCCCGGTACGCGGCGACCTGCTCCGGCAGGACGTTGGCGGTAACCGCGATGACCGGCGTCGTGTCCTGTCCGCTCTGCTGTTCGCGAAGCCGCAATTGCTGTGTGGTCTGCACCCCATCCATGTCCGGCATCTGGATGTCCATCAGGATGACATCGAAATGCTCGCTTTCGAGAATGTCGAGTGCTTCCTGACCACTGCCTGCGCAGGTTACATCCACTTCCAGAGGCGTAAGCAGAGTTTGAAGAACCAGGCGGTTGGTGGCGACATCGTCGACAACCAAAGCCCGCAAGCGGGCGGCGAGAGCGTCTGCAGGCTGTGCGGGCATGTCTGCCGGAGCGGCCGGTGCCTGCCCGCGCTCGAGTGACAGGGTCACCGCGAAACGACTGCCCTGGCCTGGCGTCGACTCGACGGTAATATTGCCACCCATCAATTCAGCCAGCCGCATGGTAATCGCCAGGCCGAGGCCGGTGCCGCCAAACTTGCGGGTCGTCGAAGCATCAGCCTGTTCGAACGGGTTGAAAATCGCCCCGATACGCTCGGCCGGTATTCCGATCCCGGTATCGCGCACAACAATCTCGATCTGAGCGGTTCCTGCAGCGTCGCGAGAAAGACAGTGAACCTCCGCGCGCACCTCGCCGGTCGGGGTAAATTTGATCGCGTTGGAAACGAGATTCGACAAGATCTGACGGATGCGCGTTGCGTCCCCTCGGTACCACCCTTGCGCGTCATCCGCGAGATGTGTCTCCCATTTCAACCCTTTGGCCGCACTGGTGGGGCGGTAGGTTGAGTCGATCCAGTTCAGGATCTGCTCAAGCGAGATGTCAGCGTCTTCCAGCGACACCTGTCCGGCCTCGACCTTGGAGATGTCCAGAATGTCGTTCACAACGGTCAGCAGGAGCTCGCCCGAGGATTGTAGGGTGGTCACCATCTTGCGCTGTTCTTCGTCAAGTTTCGTGGTGCCCAGGCCGCTCGCCATGCCGATGACCCCATTCAGCGGCGTGCGGATCTCATGGCTCATCTGGGCGAGAAAGTTCGATTTCGCGGCGCTTGCGCGTTCCGCTTCATTCCGCGCGGTTTCGAGCTGTTTCAGGGTCCGGCTGATGGAGAGCACTGCCGGCCTGAAAACGAACCAGCCTTCCAGAAGAAGGATAAACAGCGTGATCGAGAATGCCGCGAGCTCCAGTCTGTCCATGAAGTGGACGCGCCGTTCCGCTGCGCGTGTGAAGGCGTTTGTAGCATCATTGAGCAGGGGCAGAATGGCCTCGGCATTGTCAGCCAGTCTGCGGATTCCACCGGCACTTGTATCCCCGGTTCGGATGCGCTCGGCCAGAGCAGCGAACTCGACGGTCATTCTGTCGAGGTCGGTTTCGGGCTGCCGATAGATATCCAGGATATCGTCGCTCATGCGTGCGGCGAGCACGAGTTCCGAATGTGACCGCGCAAATAGATCGATACTGTCCGCAAGGCGAGCGTCGGATGAGCGACGTTCCGGCGAGGTTGCGCCTGTCTGCATTTCCAGCGTCAGCATCACGATACGCTGGCTGAGCATGCGTTGGCGCCCTGACACGTTTACCAGGCTGGCGTCCTCGGACGCTGTCCGCCCGGCGATCAGCGATACAGTCAGCACACTTGCGGCCATAACCGCAATGATGCTGAGAGCCAGAATATAGCGAATGGTCAGGCCGCGAGCCGTCATGATCCCTCCAAGTTCGCCGGTCTACACGAACAGGCTTTAGAAAACGAAAATGGCGGATGTTTTCAGGAATGCGGCTAGAGCGGCGCCTTCGGTTCTGGTTTGACCTTCACGGCTTCGGTCGCACGTGCCACGCCGGGATGGAGCCAGGCCACAGCCGCCGCAATGACACTGAGCGCAGCAGCAACAATATAGGGCGCAAACATGCCCAATTGCGTGAACAGGTAGAGCCCGCCTACCGGCCCGATGACGAAGCCAAGGCCCGCAGTGGCCGTTGTCAGACCTGCAGCCTGACCTTGTTCTTCAGGTGCGACGGATACGGAGGCTCCGCCCACGAATCCCGACCGCGCGAGGCCAAAGGCGAAGCTCGTCATGAGATAACTGAAGACCATGCCGCCATAATTGGGCGCGACCAGCATGAACAGGCTACCCAGAACAGTAATCACGGCACCCTGCGTCATCAGTGTACGCGGGCTCGCCTTGAGAGCCGGGATGACCACGAGCTGGGCCACGATGAGAGCGCCGGCGCCAACCGCGAGCGCAATCGATGACAGCTGCAGGCCCTGGGCTTCGTCCAGCATCAGCCGGTCCATGAGAAAGAAGGCCAGGGTCGACAGGCTCAGCGACTGGGTGATCCAGATGATCGCGCCATAGATCATGAAGGGCAGAATGCGCGGGTCCGCCCCAAAGGCGAACTGGCTGAGCGGGTTTATGGGGCGGGTCTGGGTCTTTGGCGGTGTTTTTTCCGGCAGGCGCAGCCAGATTCCGACCGCACCGGCGCTGACGATGACCGAGATCATGACCATGAACGCCGCCACCCCGACCCATTCCACGAAAGTCGCGGCAAGGGTTGGTCCGATCACCGCACCAAGGCCGAACGCCGCCGTGAGGCCCGCGAGCGCCTCGGTCCGTTCTTCTCGTGACGTCCGGTCCGCGACATAGGCCTGGGCTGAAGGGTTGGTGGCTGAACCGAGACTGCCGAACAGGGTCCGCGCCAGGGCCATGGCAAAAATCGCCCCGAGTGGCGGGATCCATCCGTTTTCACCGGCGAGCGCAGCAGCGGCAAAGATCAGGGTGGAACAGGCAAATGCGCTGAGACCAAAAATGATGAAAGGCTTGCGTCCATGCCGGTCGGAGAGGGCGCCCCAGATGGGCGTCATCATCATGAAGAGCGTGGCGGACAGCGTGTAGATGGCGCCGACCCAATATTCCTCGACCCCCAAACCTCTCGCCAGCGGAGGCAGTATGGCAAACAGCATATTGTTGCCGATACCCGTGGCCATCAGGCACAGGAATAACAGCCGAAAAGCGGCTCTCCGCTCTGGATCCGAGGATGGATTGGAGGGGTCAAACTGGGCTGGCACGTGGTTCCACACTCTCTTTGTGACGAATGTTGGGGTTTGTGGGATGAAGCCCCGTTGGGAGGCCAGCCGGGCGAATTTATATCTACAGTCATAACGATATGGGAGCCGCCCGTGAAATGCGTAATTGCATGTCTTGCATTTTTTGGCCTCGTCCTGACGCCTGCCCAGGCGCAGTTTGACCACACCCCCGGGTTCGAGCCGGGGGCTCCCGAAGAACTCGCTGTCTACGCGGCGCTGGAGGGGGAGTGGACCATCCAGCTGTATTACCCCGCTGTTGATGCCCAGGCAGAAGCAGGTTGGCGCTGGGCGGAGTGGGCGCTGGCGTCTTCGACGTTCGAACCCCGTCAGGAAGGCGCGGTCATGCTGAAGCGCAATTCCGGCTTCCCGATTTCGCC
>CBFHQE010000121.1:0-8063 GCA_965657935.1 Maricaulis sp.
AATCGACTTCGTGGGCAGTACTCATGGCATTCCTCCGCATGCTTTGCGTAAGGTTGCATGCCAGAGCCCGCCAGTCTTGTATAGGTTCATTCAGACTAGATGGTCTGGATATCAGCCGCTTCCGCCGCCTCGCGGATCAGATGCGCCAGATGCACCGGGGCGTCACCCTTCTTTTCAGTCCGGAAACTCTCGTTCTTGTCGAGCCCGGCAACATCATCAGGCAGATGAATCTTGTCGACGGACATCGAGCCGGAAAGCACGAGAAGCGGTGTCTCGCCGATACAATCGCGAGCAGTCGCCAACGTATCGATCGGATGCACGGAATCGGGTAAGCGCAAGTCGAGCAGGACGAGGTCAAACACCTCCTTGGCCAATTTGCGTTTGGCATCCTTCAATGTGCCCGCGACTTCGAACTCTATGTCGAAATCCCCCGCTTCGCAGACAGCATGTTGAACAAGCATTGCATCAGCAAAGTCGTCCTCAACATGCAGAACTCTAAGCGATTGATTGGACACACCATTCTCCTTCAGGCTCATATCATATGAGTGTTGCGTTACCGAACCGTTTACGCTCGATTTACCGTCTACGCAATCAAGAATTGTTGTGAATGAAATTGCTATTTTTGCGACGCCGCACGAACCGTATTCTGAAGCAACATGGCGATGGTCATCGGGCCAATCCCGCCCGGCACCGGGGTGATCCATCCAGCATGTCCGACGATCTCGTCAAAGGCCGCATCGCCAACGAGACGTGTCTTGCCCTCACCGCGCTCAGGCGCGTCGATGCGGTTGATACCCACGTCCAGAACACAAGCTCCCGGTTTGACCCAATCTCCCCTCACCATCTCCGGACGACCCACCGCCGGAACGAGGATGTCCGCGGTGCGGCAAAGCGATGGCAGGTCCTTGGTCCGCGAGTGGGCAATGGTCACCGTGGCGTTTTTTTCCAGGAAGAGCAGGGCTGCCGGTTTACCGACCAGGATCGAACGCCCGACAATCACTACGGATTTTCCGGAAAGATCTCCAAGCGCCTTTTCTGCAAGATAAACACAACCTGCTGGCGTACAGGGACGCAGACCGGGTTTGCCCAGCACCAGACGACCGGCGCTCGTTTCGGTCAGACCATCAACGTCCTTGTCAGGGTCGATCGTCTCGATGACGGCATTGGCGTCCATATGATCCGGCAGCGGCAGCTGTACCAGAATGCCATCCACCTCCGGGTCGGCATTGAGCGCTCGTACAATCTCGATTGCTTCGTCCTGGGAGGCGCTGGCGGGCTTGCGCACTTCCACAGAACGCAAACCGGCCGCCTCAGTTCGACGGACCTTGTTTCGCACATACACCTGGCTGGCCGGGTCCTCACCGATCAGGACAACAGCGAGACAGGGCGGCCTTCCGAGTTTCGTCGCCAGCTCCTCGCCCGCGACCTTTGCCTCCAGGTCCAGAGCCTCGCCAATTGCCTTGCCGTCGATCAGTTCAGCGCTCATGCGTCAACGTCTCCAATTTCGCCTGGACACGGCTCAACTGAACAGCCGACCCTGTCACCCGAAGCGTCTTGATACGGGCTGTTGCCCCCCGGATGATCTCTATATCGCTTTTTGGGCAATCAGCCCATGTGGCGAAAAGAGCAATGACAGCCTTGTTGGCCTTACCCTTGTCGGGCACCGCTTTCACGCGCATGGCCAACTTTGCGGCTCCCGCGCTGTCCGCCATAACGCCCTGCACTTCATCAACAGCACAGCGCGGCGTCACCCGGACAAATACATCCAGCCCGCATGAACCATGGCGGTACAGGATGTCAGAGATAACGCATCAGCTGGAGCAGTACGTAGTTCTGTATGAAGCCAATGATCAGAATGAGTGCAATCGGCGAGAAATCGAGACCGCCGAGTGTCGGCAGAACCGACCGAATGGGCCGAAGCAACGGTTCGGTCACAGCCTGGCTGATCCGGTAGATCGTCGCAACAAACTGGTTATGGGTGTTGATCACATTGAAATTGATCAGCCAGCTCATGGCGATGCCGATAATCACAATCCAGACCACAATGGAAAGAGCAGGACGGATGATGTGGAAGATCAGGCCATCAATAGGAGATTCAATTGCGTACATGGATCAGCTTTCTGTTTTGCCCAGCGCCTGTCTCCTTCTAGCCCGTGCTGCGGGATCGCGTCCAGCAGTCCACTGACCAATCTCATCAAACCGGACTCCTTCCGCCTGCCACAGGACAATCAGAAGGTATCGTTTTGCAACCTATTGTTTGCATAAGATATTCGCCCGGGCACTCCCTGCTCAACTTGTAAGTCGTTGACCGCAGACTAAGCTGCTCCGCCTTCAGTTGTTAATTTGGGGTTGCGACATGAATTGGAGTAGCGAGCTACGAGCCTTTCGTTCGCGCACGGGACTGAAACAGGAAGCACTGGCTGACCTGCTCAAGATATCGCAGGCTTATGTCTCTCGTCTGGAAGCGGGACGGACCGAACCCAAGCCCGGCCTGGAAAACCGGATCCGCGCCTTGATGTCAGACCGGTCTCATCGCGATGTTTTGGACTTTGTACTGTCCAGCGTCCGGGTGAGCCCGCAAATCAGCTGCGTCATCCAGCCGACCGAAGACAATGTGCGTTATGTCGCCCTGTCCAACGGGCTCCGCAACCACCCGCAATTCTTTGGCGTTGAGGAAGGTCTGGAAATTCGGCGAGACGCGTCCCCGGATGGCCACCGTCTTGTTCGTGAGATTCTGTCCTGCGGCGCTTTTTCGGGCCAGGTCCGCTCGGTTGATGCGGTCTGGAATGCGACTATCGACGATCAGACGTATTTCTGGCGCTCGGTGAACACGCCTGTCCGCGCGAATGATGGTATTTGGTACCTGCTCTGCGCCATGACCCAGCTTAGCGAAGACGAACATAATGAGCGCATGGCTCACCGGGAAGCCCAGCTCATTATCAACGCAATTCAATAGTTGCGAACGCGAAACACGCTTCCTTTACGTCTGCGTGTTAGACCGTATTCATGTCCAGTTTCGTGTCCAAGATTACGTGTATGGGCCTGCTCGCAGGCTGTGCTCTCGCCCTGTCCGCTGCTCCGGCCGCCCTTGCGGCTGCGCCGCCAGCCGAGGGCGCTTCATCGTCCGACAGTGATGGTCGGCACAGAAATTTGACATCATCTTCGACCTACATGCCCCTGCCACCGCTGATGGCGGCCGTTCAGTCGAACTTTCGTTCACAGGGCCTGTTGCAGATCGAGGCCGGTCTGGAGATTGATGATCCGCGCCTGCGCCGCCGGGTCGAGCGCTACATGCCCCGACTGCGCAATGCGTATGTCTCGGCGCTGACGCTGTATGCCGGCTCGTATTATCGTTTCGGCGAAGTTCCGGACGCTGATCGTATCGCTGCCCTGCTTCAGGAAGCCACAAACATGACCCTGGGTCAGGAAGGCGCAGACGTCCTGCTGGGCATGATCATCATCCATGCGGACTAAGTCGCCCTAGGCGATCTCGTCCATGAAGCTGGCCAGGGTCAGGTCCAGCTCGGTCACGCCGCCTGCATCATGCGTGGCCAGGGTGACATCGACCTTGTTCCAGACATTGAACCATTCAGGATGATGGTTCATCTGCTCCGCCTTGACAGCGACCCGGCTCATGAATCCCCACGCCTCATTGAAATCAGCAAA
The DNA here is from genome assembly GCA_965657935.1 of Maricaulis sp. Classification (GTDB taxonomy): domain Bacteria; phylum Pseudomonadota; class Alphaproteobacteria; order Caulobacterales; family Maricaulaceae; genus Maricaulis. The sequence goes on from CBFHQE010000121.1 coordinate 3,667, forward strand.
TTCGAAGACCTTGCGGATCGCATCCCGGCCGTCGACAACGGACCAGCCGGAAAGTTTCACGATGACAGCGGCTGCGCCAAGTTTTTGCATGTCTTTCCTCTACTCCGCTGGCAGGGTCATCGGTTCGATGCCCAGCGTCTTGAACAAGTCAAAATCTTCGTGTTTTTCCGGATTCGGCGTGGTCAGAAGTTCTTCGCCTACAAAGATCGAATTGGCGCCGGCCAGGAAACACAGGGCCTGGGTCTCACGGCTCATGCCTTCGCGGCCCGCGGACAAGCGAACCATGGATTTCGGCATCAGGATCCGGGCGGTGGCGATCGTGCGAACAAAATCGATGCCGTCCAGCGGCTTGCTGTCGCCCAGCGGGGTGTTCTCGACAGCCACCAGGTGGTTGATCGGCACGCTTTCCGGATGGGGGTCCATAGTGGCCAGCTCGGCGATCAGACCGATACGCGCCGTCTCCGGCTCACCCATGCCGATGATGCCGCCCGTGCAGACATGGATACCCGCCCCGCGGACGCGGTCCAGCGTGTCGATGCGGTCCTGATAGGTTCGCGTCGAGATCACACGGCCATAATCTTCAGGGGCCGTGTCGATATTGTGATTATAATAATCCAGCCCGGCTGCACGGAGTTTCTTGGCTTGCTCGTCTTCCAGCATGCCGAGCGTGACGCAGGTCTCCATGCCCATCGCCTTGACGCCGGAGATCATGTCGCAGATCGCGTCTTCGTCGCGGGTTTTCAATTCACGCCACGCCGCACCCATGCAGAACCGGGTCGCGCCGCCGTCCTTGGCTTTCTGTGCCGCTTCCAGCACCTCGTCGACCGGCATCAGCTTGGACGCCTTCAGACCGGTGTCAAAATGTGCAGACTGGTTGCAATAACCGCAATCCTCGGCACAGCCACCCGTCTTGATCGACAAGAGCTGGCTGGTCTGTACCTGGTTGGCGGGGTGGCACTTTCTGTGCACAGATTGCGCAGCAAAGATGAGATCATTAAACGGCGCGCGATAGACTTCGGCAGCCTCTTCTCGTGTCCAATCGGTACGCGGGGTCAGCAGACGGTCGATATCATTGAGCAACTGGGTCATGGAAAGCCTGTCCTGAAGAATGTCAGCGGAACCTAAGAATACTTCGGCCCGGCGTCCAGATATGGGACTGCGTTGGGCAGGTCGTGTCATGTTTTTGACCACGATGGCCTTGATCACTGATCTGGCCCTGCAGCCCGGCTACGCAACACCGGCGACGCTTCTCGGTTCGGACAAGCTCGAACACGTCGCGGCCTTTTTCGTCCTCGCCATGCTGGCTCGCCTGGGATGGCCCACCGTAGACCGCCTGCTGTTGGGCGGCCTTCTGGCACTTTACGGCTTGGGCATTGAATACGTTCAATCGATGGATTTTGTCGGCCGCACGGCATCCTCGTCAGACTTCGTCGCCGATCTGGTCGGTATAATGCTGGGATTTCTCGTTCTTCGTTTCCTCGCGCCGCGCAAATAAAAAGCCCCGCCCGATTGGCGGGGCTTTTCATCAAACGCTTGGGCGAGATCAATCCGGCTTGTTTTCACCGGTTGCGTCATCATCCGCGTCAGCCTCAGCGGCTGGTGCGTCGTCGACATGAGCACTCGCGTCATAATCAACATCGAGCCCACCCGCCTTGATCTTGGCATCGTGTTCCTTGGTGATCTTGAAGACCATTCCGGACAGGAAGATCAGGGCAATCAGGTTCGGAGCCGCCATCGCCGCATTGGCGATACCGCCCAGACGCCAGATCACATCGACCTGCTGGAAGGAACCGACGAAGACCATGGCAACCCAGACCAGACGGAATGGGACAACCAGACCCTCACCACCGAGGAAGGCGATCGCGCGCTCACCATAATAGGACCAGCCCAGAATGGTGGTGAAGGCGAAGAATGCCAGAATAATGGCGATATACCAGTCACCAAACGGGAAGGCCGACTGATAGGAGGCCTGAGTGACCTGAATGCCTTCGAGGCCAGCCAGCCAGGCATATCCGATCGTCTCGCCTGCCTCGTTGTATACGAAGTCGCCGGTCACTGTCAGGATGACGAGGGCCGTCATCGTACAAATGACCATGGTGTCCAGGAAAGTACCGACCATGGCGATCTTGCCCTGCTGGACCGGGTCCTTGGTACGCGCTGCAGCGTGAGCGATCGGGGCAGAACCCTGACCCGCCTCATTGGAGAAGAGACCACGCTCAACACCAAAGCGAATACCGGCGGAAAGGGATGCGCCCAGGAAACCACCCGCCGCAGCTTGCGGCTCGAACAGGCCGCCGAAAATCAGACCGAAGGCCGCAGGAATTTCATTGGCGTTCATTACCAGGGTAATGACCGCAACGATCACATAAGTAATCGCCATCAGCGGAACGACACGACCGGCGACTGTGCCGATAGATTTGATGCCGCCGAGAATAACGATGAAGGTCAATCCGGCAATCACCGCACCAACGATCATCTTGGAGACCATGCTGTTCGGGTCGAGGATTTCGGCATTGCCCAGCGCACCAACGATACCATTGGTCAGCGAGTTGGACTGGATCATGTTGCCCGTTGCCAACGCGGAGAAGAGCGTGCCCACCGCGAACAATACGGCCAGCCACATCCACCATTTTCCAAGGCCATTCTTGATGTAATACATCGGGCCACCAGCGACCGAGGACTTGCCGTCCTTGGGATGCTCGCGATAGCGAACCGCCAACATGGATTCTGAATAGGCCGACGCCATGCCGACCATGGCAGTCACCCACATCCAGAAAATCGCAGCCGGTCCACCCAGGGTGATCGCGGTCGCGACACCTGCAAGGTTACCCGTACCGACCTGACCGGACAAAGCGGTGGCCAGGGCCTGGAACGGAGAAATCGCTCCATCTTCTTTCTTGTCGGTACTCGCGAACAGCGAGCGGAATGCGCGCGGCAGCTGGCGGATCGGCATGAAGCGCAAGCCGATCATCAAATAAAGGCCGGTACCAAGCAGAAGAATGGTAATCGGGCCAACCGGCAGAATCGTCTGATCGCCCCAGTTACCCCCCCACAGGAAGTCACTGAACGTCTCGATGCCGCCCACAATTGTTTCGTACATGGAACTCGTCCCCTCCCAGGACACAATTTCACTTGGCGCGCACCATAGGAAGTCAGACCGCACGCTCAAAGCGTTTTGTGCGTTTCGGTGACAGTTCGGGCGCATCGGGGTTTAAACTTCGCGCGAAGGGCGAGATTTCAGTCAATAATACGATCCGGAATATGTGACCGCATTGTAACCGCCAGGATGACATTCGGTTAGGTCCGAAACCCTACAGCTGTCACGACCTTAGCTCGGAAGGGATCCTTGATGCTGAAGAAAGTATTGCTGGCCGGAACGGCTGTCCTCCTGCTGGCGTCTACCGGCTTTGCCCAGACATCCATATCTGTGGATGATCGCGCTGCGGCGGTGCAGGAAATCGCGGCACTGATTGGTGACGAGTACTTCGATGCCGCTCGCGCGGAAGAGATTGAGAGCCGGCTCAATGAGCTGGTCAGCTCGGGCGCGCTGGATGAATACGACGAGGCAGAAAGCCTCTCCGCCTACCTGACCCGGTATCTGCTGGAGGAAGACCGTCACTTCTCGGTCAATTATCGCGGCCTGGACGCGGTTCGCCAGGCGGTTGCCGCTGCCGAAGAGGCTGAGGCTCGCCGCGCCCAGCCGCGACCGGAGCGGGCGCCACGGGATCGCTTTGCGAGCCTTCGCCAGCAGAATTTCGGCTTTGATCGTGTCGAGATCCTCGATGGAAATATCGGTTATATCAAGATGGACATGTTCGCTCCGGTCGAGGGCGGTATGGACACAGCGAATGCCGCACTCGGCTTTGTCGCCGATACCAACGCTGTCATCTTTGACATGCGCGAAAACCGGGGCGGGGCACCCTCCATGGTGCAGTATCTGATCAGTCACTTCCTGCCGGATGGCGGCGACACACTGATCAATACTTTCGTGTCCCGCGACTATGAATACCCGAACCAGATGTGGTCGCTGAACCGGCACCCGATGGGGCACCGCCCTGATGTCCCGATCATCGTTTTGACCAGCCGCCAGTCCGGCTCGGCCGGCGAAGCCTTCCCCTATCATCTGCAAGCGCTCGAACGCGCGACAATTATTGGTGAAAGCACCTATGGCGCCGGCAATCCAGGCGGCACCTGGCTGACGGATCTCGGCTATGAAATCTTCATCTCGACCGGATCAGCCCGCAACCCGATCACCGGCACCAACTGGGAAGGCACCGGCGTAACGCCAGATCTCGCCGTTGATGCTGATGACGCGCTTGATCACGCACTCCTCTCACTCTTTCCCCAGCTGATCGAGAACACACAAGACGAGAGGGCTCGCCGATCGCTTGAGTGCG
>CBFHQE010000122.1:0-3169 GCA_965657935.1 Maricaulis sp.
CCACATAAGGCGCCATGAAGGGCGCGCCGAGATGGCCCGCGACCGAGGACAGCATGATGATCCGGACCGGCTTGCCCTCACGGTCCGGATCCATGCCCAGAAGCCCTCCGAAGGCCTGCGTCACCCGCATCACGCCGATAACGTTCACCTCCATTTGCCGCTGGAAATCAGAGATCGGGATCTCCATGCTCGGTCCGCCAAGCGCAATCCCAGCATTATTGACGAGACCGGCGAGGCGTTGCTCGCCCAGGGCCGCCGTGACCGTCCGCGCCGCCTCAGCCACGGAGGCGTCATCCGTAACATCCATGACCAGCGCGGTGACGCTGTCGCCAAAGGCGTCGCTGACATCAGCCGCCTCGGCCTGGTCCAGAACGGTCGCAAATACATGCCAGCCTTCGCGCACCAGCCGCGCGGCGGTGGCCCGGCCAATACCGCTGACGGCGCCGGTGACGACAGCATGAGGCATCTGATTGTGCATGTTCCCTCTCCCCAAAAGTCAGCTCAACATGTTTTGTTATCAACATCATACGGAGGAAAAGCGATCGGGGCGAGTATGGCTTGGGGAAACAATATGGGCGTTTGACCAGGAACCGGCCAAAGTCTGGTTCTTCGCCTTCATGCCACTGGGGTTGTTCCTCGCAGGCTGGGTTGGACAGAAAATCACGCTGGCAATCATCCCACACAGCAAGGTTCGCAGGGCATTGGTATCCGCCTTTTTTTGCCCTGTGGCTCACTTTCATGGGTCTGGGAGCGCTGCTTGTGCCTCCCTTGATGATTGGGCGCCATCTTGCACTCGAAGCCAGATATGAAAACGGGGACTATCTGACCGTTGAAGGAGAGATTTTCGATTTCCACCCCGCCGGCGTCAGGTACGACCCAGCAATTAAGGGCTCCCGACCTGAGAGCTTTCGCGTCGGAGACATCGAATTCTCCTATCACCCGCGCCAGTCCGACTGCCACTGTTTCAACAATAGCAACTGGGATGCTGGCCTCCAGAACGGCGACCATGTCCGCATTGCGCACATCGACGGCCACATCCTCCGCCTAGAGCGCCGCCGCTAGCCGCTGCGACCAATTCGCAACAAAATGAGCATTTTGCTAATTCTGTCGGTATGTTGTCAGCGGCTTGCTGCGCTTGCGTTGACCCTGACATAAAGCGGCCTATTGTGCGCCTCAGACTCCTCTTAAGCCGCAACGGGGCTTTGCGGTTACGTAAGCGGAACACTGAAGAAAGGCTGCCACATGTCTTCCGACTGGTCCGATCCGAGACCGATGTCGCCACACCTGCAGGTCTGGCGCTGGCATGCGACCATGGCGTCGTCCATCCTCCACCGCGCAACCGGTATCGCCAATTATGTTGGTGCTGTCGCGATCGCCATCTGGTTCATCCTTCTGGCCTTGGGCGCAGAAAGCTCCGTGGCTTTCCTGTTCGAGGGATGGATGGCCTGGGTCACGCGCTTTGGCCTGATCGCCCTGACCTATGCGGTCAGCTATCACTGGCTCAATGGCCTGCGTCACCTGTTCTGGGATATCGGCAAGGGATTTGATCCAAAAGGCTCAAACCGCCGATCCGTGATGATCCTGCTGGGCGCGGTTATTCCCACCGCGCTCCTGTGGCTCAACCTGGGGAATTGATGATGTCTGATTATCGCACCCCGACCTCGAAAGTTCGCGGCCTTGGCGCCTCCGGCCACGGAGCCGGTCACTGGATTGCCCACCGCGTTTCCTCCGTCGCCATGTTCCTTTTGGCGCCTGTTTTTGTCTGGATGCTGGCCATGTCCGGCGCGCCGGATCCGGCAGCGACACGGGAATTCCTGGCTTCGCCGGCCGGCGCCATTGTCACCCTGCTGACTCTGACTGCGGCCTTCTACCACATGCGCATGGGTATGCAGGTGGTGATCGAGGACTACATCCATAAAGCTGGCATGAAGTTTTTCCTGCTGATCAGCAACACGCTGCTGACTGCTGGCCTGTGGCTCGCCACAGTCTTCTGCCTCGTCAAGTTTGCGCTGTAACGGACAACAAATATGGCCGAATACAACTGGATTGATCACACCTATGACGTTGTGGTCGTTGGCGCGGGCGGCTCTGGCCTGCGCGCCGCTCTCGGAGCTGCCCAGGCGGGTCTGAAGACCGCCTGCATCACCAAGGTTTTCCCAACCCGCTCCCACACGGTCGCAGCCCAGGGCGGCATTTCCGCCTCGCTCGGCAATATGGGGGAGGATGACTGGCGCTGGCACATGTACGACACCGTAAAGGGGTCGGACTGGCTGGGTGACCAGGATTCCATCGAGTATCTGTGCCGCAACGCGCCAGACGCGGTGTATGAGCTGGAACATTGGGGTGTGCCCTTCTCGCGCACCGAAGACGGCAAAATCTACCAGCGTGCCTTTGGCGGCATGACCCGCAATTTCGGCGAGGGCCCTGTCCAGCGCACGTGCGCGGCGGCTGACCGGACCGGTCACGCCATCCTGCACACGCTCTATGGCCAGTCCGTTCGCAATGAGACGGAATTCTTTATCGAGTACTTCGCCCTCGACCTGATCATGGACGATGACGGCGTTTGTCGCGGCATCACGGCCTGGAAGCTGGACGATGGAACGCTGCACCGTTTCCATGCCCAGAAAGTCATCCTGGCGACCGGTGGTTACGGGCGCGCGTACTTCTCTGCCACCTCCGCCCACACGTGTACGGGTGACGGTAATGCGATGGTCCTGCGCGCGGGTCTGCCGCTGCAGGACATGGAATTCGTACAATTCCACCCGACCGGCATTTACGGCGCTGGCGTCCTCATCACCGAGGGTGCACGCGGTGAAGGCGGCTATCTGACCAATTCCAATGGCGAGCGCTTTATGGAGCGTTATGCCCCGTCTGCAAAAGACCTCGCTTCCCGCGATGTGGTCTCGCGCTCAATGACGGTGGAGATCCGAGAGGGTCGCGGCGTCGGACCGAATGGTGATCACATTCACTTGCACCTGGATCACCTTGATCCGGCCATCCTGGCCGAGCGTCTGCCGGGAATCTCCGAAAGCGCCAAGGTCTTTGCCGGTGTAGATGTGACCAAGGCACCGATTCCGGTCCTGCCGACAGTTCACTATAATATGGGCGGCATCCCGACGAATTATCACGGCGAGGTCCTGACCAAGAAGGGTGACGATGCCGACGCGGT
>CBFHQE010000122.1:3179-7985 GCA_965657935.1 Maricaulis sp.
CACTATAATATGGGCGGCATCCCGACGAATTATCACGGCGAGGTCCTGACCAAGAAGGGTGACGATGCCGACGCGGTTGTTCCGGGTCTCATGGCTGTGGGTGAAGCCGCATGTGTTTCTGTCCACGGCGCCAACCGCCTGGGCTCCAACTCCCTGATCGACCTTGTCGTCTTCGGCCGCGCGGCGGGCCTGCGCGTCGGCGAGACAGTCACACCCGGCGCGACCCAGCCGGAATTCAAGGCCTCTGAAGGCCAGAACACACTGGATCGTCTAGACCGCTTCCGCCACGCCAAGGGCGATACCCCGACGGCGAAGATCCGGCTGGAGATGCAACGGTCAATGCAAACGAACTGCGCGGTCTTCCGTACCGGCGAAGTCCTGCAGGAAGGCGTCGAGGCGATGAAGAACATCTATTCCGGCATGCCGGACATCGGCATCAATGACCGCACCATGGTCTGGAATACCGATCTGATGGAGACGCTGGAGCTGGACAATCTGGTCAGCCAGGCGGCCGTCACCGTGAACGGCGCTGCCAATCGTGAAGAAAGCCGCGGCGCCCATGCCCGCGAGGACTTCCCGGATCGCAATGACGAAGAGTGGATGAAACACACACTCGCCTGGTGCGATGAGAACGGCAATGTCAGCATCGACTACCGTCCGGTTCACACCTACACGATGTCCAATGACATCGCCTATATCGAGCCCAAGGCTCGGGTTTACTAGGGGAAGATCACCATGGTTCAGCTCACACTTCCCAAAGGCTCACAGCCCAAGAAGGGCAAGTCCTGGCCCAAGCCGGACGGCGCCAAGAAAACCCGCACTTTTCGGGTCTACCGTTATGATCCGGAAAGCGATCAGGGACCGTCCTGGGACACCTACAAGGTGGACATGGAGGATTGTGGACCGATGGTTCTCGATGCCCTGTTGTGGATCAAGAACAATGTCGATTCGACCCTGGCCTTCCGCCGCTCCTGCCGTGAAGGCGTCTGTGGGTCCTGTTCGATGAATATCGGAGGGCGCAATACCATCGCCTGCACTTCCGGCATCGAGGATTACAACGGCACGATCACCGTCTCGCCTTTGCCGCACCAGCCGGTGGTTCGCGATCTGGTCCCGGACCTGACGCAGTTCTACGCCCAGCATGCGGCCGTAAAGCCGTATCTGAAGACAGACACGCCGGCACCGGAAAAAGAGTGGCAGCAATCCCCCGAGGATCGCGAGAAGCTCGATGGTCTTTACGAGTGCATCATGTGCGCCTCGTGTTCGACCTCCTGCCCGTCCTATTGGTGGAATGGCGACAAATACATGGGCCCTGCGGCCCTGCTGCAAGCCTATCGCTGGCTGGCCGACAGCCGTGACGAGGCCACTGGCGAACGCCTGGACGACCTCAATGATCCGTTCAAGCTGTATCGCTGCCACACCATCATGAACTGCGCCCAGGTCTGCCCCAAGGGTCTGAACCCGGCAGAAGCCATCGGCGAGATCAAACAGATGATGGTCGAACGCGAAAGCTAGTCACCTGACAGAATGGCAAGTTGATCTTGCCCTCATTTCACGGAAGATCCCTCCTGCGGCTTTGCTGGAGGGATTTTTTGTGCGCACATTTCTGACTGCACTCAGTATCTGCATCTTGTCATCAACGGCGCAGGCCGCACCGTTTCGGATCCACCCCTACAATTTCTTCGGCGCCGCAGAGGAGTTCACAGCCTCGATCGCGCTGGGCGATCTGGATGGTGACGGGGACCTGGACGGGCTGGCCGTCAATGGCCGCCACTGGGTCCAGCAGGATCGTGCCTATTTCAACAATGGTCTCGGACTGTTCCGCACTGCTGCGCCGGTCGGCGCTCGTGAGGGCACGGGCTATGTCGCCGCGCTGGCAGATTTCGACGGTGATGGTGATCTGGACGCAGTGATCGCGCGCGACCTGCTCCCCGCGCTGATGGTGCGCAATGACGGGCATGGCAATTTTGACGCCGGGGAGGAGTTCGGCCCGATGCTCCAGGCTCGCTCCGCATTGGCGGGAGACCTGGACAGCGATGGCGATACAGATCTGGTCGTCTCCCTGCGCGGTGAGGTCAACATTCTCTTTCTCAATGACGGGACAGGCCAGCTGTCAGCATCCGCTTTGATCGGCGGTGAATACCAGACCATCGGTGGCGCGATGGCGGATCTCGATAGCGATGGCGATCTTGATCTCATCTTCTCCAATCGGGGAGGCGAGGGCGTACTCGTCCATCTCAATGACGGCGAGGCCGGCTTTGACGAAGGCCGTTTCATCGGCGCCGAGCTGGACCTTGAAACCCGCGCGATCGCGATGGGGGACATGAATGATGATGGCCATATGGACATTGTCGCAGCAGCCATCGGAGCGCCGGGCGTGATCTTTCACGGCGATGGCGCAGGCGGCTTTATGCCAGCCGATCGCTGGGGGATTGCCGAAGATCGCACCTACGGCCTGGCGCTGGCGGATTTCGATGCTGACGGCCAGCTCGACATTCTCGCCGGCAATACTCAAACACCGAGCCAGATCCACTATCAATCAGAGCAGGGCTGGCATGCCCGCGCCCTCTATGACGATGTCGAGACCATCTATTCGGTCGCCGTTGGCGACATGAATGCTGATGGCAAACCCGATATCGTCTTTGCTGTCTCCGAAGGCGTGAATTTCATCGCGCTCAACCAGCACGATTGAGCCTAGCCCCAAGCCTGTCGCTCACAGATATCGCGCAGCATCAGTGTCAGCTCCGCATCTGTGCCGCCCTGCTCCGCAACATCGACAGGCTTGGCAAAATCCAGCCGGTATTTCGCACCCTGCTTGCCCATCAACCCATGGAAGATGGTCATATCCTTGAGCTCTTCATTGATCTGGGCGAGCAGGTAATAGAGCACGGGCATGCGCTGACACACGGCCAGGGGTATGATCGGGGCCTTGAACTTGCGCGCCAGGCTGACCGCGGTCGGGTGCCAGAGCTTGTCCTTGAGGCGGCGCTCCTTCCAGCTCCATTCGGACATGCGCCCGGACGGGAAGATCACCACACACTTGCCGGCCTTGAACTCCGCAAAGGCGCGTTTGAGTAACTCGCGCGATTGCGAGCGATTGCGCTCGTCTTCTCGCCACTCAACCGGAATAATGCGCTCTTCCAGGCCTGTGCAGACCTTGAGCGCATCGCGGTTGGCGAAATAGACCGCGTCTGGCCGTCTCGCCTTGATCGAGTCCCACAGCGCCAGACCATCTGCGATGCCGCCAGGGTGGTTGGCTACAATGACGCAGGCTCCCTTCTCCGGAACATTGTCCAGGCCGGTAACGGCGACATCGAGCGTGAGGAATTGCGCCATCCATTCCAGGCATTGCGTGCCGGTCAGCCCGGCAATTTGATCCGCCATCCACACAGCGCGTTTGTAGCCAAGCATGGGATAACCCACGGCCTTGATCATCGGCCAGAAGGGCGTGTGGATCAGTTTCGGTGCCCGGTCCTCGATCAGCTCATCAACAATGTGCTGGTCGGAAAGGGTGACGGAATCAGTGTTTTCCATACGTTGAACAAACTCCCAGCTCTGCTTTCGTGCAAGCACCAAGTGCCGAACGGGCCACTCGTCTTAACGCCCCGTTTACGAACTGGCCCGGCATTTGCGTTGATCACGGCAGGATTAACCGAGTGTTCACCATCGGGACGCGCCATGACCAAGACAGATACCCTGCCGGCAGGAAGCTTAAGAAAACTCCCAACCCAGCGCGCAAACCTGCGCGACGACCTGGTCGCTGACTATGTTGGCCTGCTGATGGGCAAGACCAGCCGCGCCCTGCAAATGGGGGCCAGCTGGATTGGCACCGAATGCCAGCGCCATGGCGCTACACTGGACTCCATAGAAGATGACAATGATGCCCCGCTCGATTTGTTGATCCTCGGCGGGAAGCTTGGATTTTCCACCATGGCCGAACACTGGACCAAGGCGAGTGGCCGCCTCAAGGTTGGTGGGGTTTTGCTAGTGACGTCTTCGTCCCAAGGTTCCGCGGCACGCCTGTCCGACACCCTGTTCATTGATCCGAACTGGGCGTTCGAGGACATGATCGGCGGCGAAACCGCGGTCTTCCGCCGCATCTGCAAACCCAAGCCGCTCACAGACACGACCGTAGCGATATCGCCTGACAAACAGGCATCGACAGAAGAACCGACCGGCTTGATGGCCGGTGTCATGCGCACCTTGTTCAAGGATCGATCGGCGCCGCTTGATCGGACCCGTTAACGGTCGCACGCGTTGTCGCAAAACTTTCACGGAACTTCGATCTAACGGTCATGCTTGCACCTTAACAGGCAGACATGACTGACCGTTTGAGTATTTCCGGTTTCTCGGCGCTCTCGCACCCTGTTCGTCTGGCCCTGTTTCAGACGTTGTGCCAGCGTGCGCCTGACACCATGTCCGCGGGCGAGCTCGCCAACGGGTTCGACATTCCGCCATCTACAATGACGGGTCATCTCCAGGCTCTTGAGCGCGCAGGTCTGATCCGGTCTCAGCGACGTTCACGCTTCATGCTCTATTCGCTGGATCGTGAGGGCACACGACAATTCCTGAAATTCCTGGTCAATGATTGCTGCGGTGATCAGCCGGACCTGCTAACAGGTCTCATTGAAACCACGGAAGGCGCTCTCCAGGAAGCTTCATGACAACCCGTCCGGTTTCGGTGCTGATCCTTTGCACCGGCAATTCTGCCCGCTCCATTCTCGCCGAAGCGCTTCTGCAGAAGTTTGGTGGCGATCGCTTTATCGCTCTTTCGGCTGGTTCCCAGCCGAAAGGTCAGGTTCACCC
>CBFHQE010000123.1:0-7849 GCA_965657935.1 Maricaulis sp.
TCGGATACGAAGTCCAGGCTCCAGCGCTGGTTGGGGCCGCTCGGCAGCACCATCGGACGCCGCGTCCCCGTGGCCCGTTTGCGGCCCCGTCGCCGTCGCACCGCCAGGCCTTCCTCGCGGTAGATACGATAAAGCTTCTTGTGGTTCGCATTCAGCCCCTCCCGGGCCAGAAGGATGCCCAGGCGGCGATAGCCGAAGCGCCGCCGCTCCCCGGCCAGAGCACGCAGACGTGCGCGCAGGCGCTCATCGCCCGCATCGCGCTTGCGATACTGGAAGGTCGACCGGTCCAGCCGGGCCAACCGACATGCCCGACGTTCGCTCAGCCCGTGCGCCTCCATCAGGTGACGCGCGGCCCGCCGCTTCACATCGGGCGTCAGAAGTTTTTTGAGGCGAGATCCTTCAGCGCCGCATTGTCCAGAAGCTGCTCGGCCAGAAGCTTCTTCAGCTTGGCATTCTCGGCTTCCAGCGTACGAAGCCGCTGGGCGTCCGACACCGTCATGCCGCCAAACTTGGCCTTGTACTTGTAAAAGGTCGCATCCGAGATGCCGTACTTGCGGCATAGCTCCTTGGTCGTGACACCCGCTTCGTGCTCGCGGAGCATCCCGATAATCTGTTCTTCCGAATAACGGCTTTTGCGCATCGTCCATCCTCTTCTCGATGGACTCTACCATCCCCTGGCCGGAAATCTGGGGGCTGGGTCAATCTTATGATCACAACACAAAATAAAGCATGGTTGCCACACCAAAGAAGAATGCAGAAAAAGTGACAAAGTACCAGAAAGCTACTTTCTTGCGGTTGCCGGGGCGCACCAGTTCAGATCTGAAATTCATTTATCTTCCTCCAAAGGACTGCAAGGGGCGCGCATGCACGGAGCCAACGCGCCCCAAAAGATCAGTCGTCGCAGATATGTTCGTCTGCCAGGTAGGCTGTACCACCGCCAACAACCAGACCGACGCCGAAACCAATTGCTGCCCCAACTGGACCGCCGATCATGAACCCGATACCAGCGGAAGTTCCTGCAATACCTATACCGCCCGTAACAGCTGCGGCCTCGCAAGCATCTCCGCCAGATACTGCTTCTACTTCATCCAGCGTCAGTTCACGCACGTCGTCAAGATCAGTCGTCATTCCGGACATATTTGTCCTCCCTTTGAGTTCACAGGTGTGCAGCCACGTTCAAATGCAAATGCGTGGTCGCGGACCTTTAGATTGCCGCGCTGGTGCTAAGCCTTGGCCTGCCCCATCGAAGTGGCCCAGACTTAAAGTTAGGGCCCGGCGGGTTATGTGCGGCGGTCATACCGGCACGCCCTCAACGTAGGGCGACAGACAAAACGCTTCGATCGCATCGGTGGCACCGGGGATGGCGAGGTCCGGAGCATAGGTGACATAGGCCGCGGTGATCCCTTCCAGGCAGGCGTCCCAGCTTTTTTCATTGTCCCAATCAAAGGTCGGCACGTTCGACCGAGAACCCACGCGAACCGCGTGGCCTTTGGCTTTGAGACCTTCAACAACACGGCGACCGGTCTTGCCGGTGCCGCCAAGGACGAGCGTGGTATTGCTTGTGGTGGTCATGGACTTGCTCCTGTGTGCGGGTTGCAAGCTCATGTTTAGGGATTAGCCGCGCAGCCCTCTTGCCAACGCGCGACAGAGTTTTGACCGAACGCGCCAGTTTGTGGCGCGAGGATCATGGTTGTCGGGACGGAGACTGAAAACCCAAGTCTGAGTGGCGGCGATGTCATGTGTGGACGGCCCCTGTTCTGCAAGGGCAGATGTAAGTGATGATGATCAAACGGGGCCGCAGCCGGGAAAACCCGAGGTGGTGTCAGGGCATAAAAGCTCGATTGTCTGAAAGGGACCCGGCCAAGCGGACTTCATCAGGGCCAGCGGTCACAAGCACCGCGCCAACAGGCCGGACGCATGACCGCAACCCGCAATGATCAGAAATCACTCAAATCAAACCTTGCAGAACAGGGGCCGTCCATACATGACACTGCCAAACTGCTAATATTTTAGAATGTCTCTTAAAGATCTTTATTAATCATTGTTAAGGCTTGCGAGGACAGGCTGGCACTTTTAGTCGGAGGGCTGATCATGAACAAACGCAACGCTAAATCCCTAATCGAGCTCGCAAAAATAGACGCGTTGGACAAATCCCAGGCGGTGATAGAGTTTCAGCCAAATGGGTGTATTATTACTGCTAATCAGAACTTCCTCGAAGTCATGGGCTACGAACTCGATGATCTTGTTGGCCAGCATCACAAGATTTTTATGCCACACGAAGAAGCGCAATCTCAAGAGTACAAAAATTTCTGGGCTGGTTTGGCAGCTGGCAACTTTCAGTCAGGTGAATATCGTCGTCTAACAAAGACAGGTGAAGACGTCTGGATACAAGCGACTTATAATCCCATCCTCGACGAAGAAGGTGTTGTTGCCCGCGTGGTAAAGTTCGCGTCGGATCGGACCGACGAGAAGCGAAAGGCTGCAAATGCTCAAAGCCAGCTCGATGCTATCAATGCCAGCCAAGCGGTAATCGAGTTTGATCTTGATGGCATCATCCAAACCGCGAATGAAAATTTCCTACAAACGGTTGGTTACAGCCTCGAGGAGATCAAAGGCAGACACCATCGGATTTTTGTGGAAGACGAGCTTTCTGAAAGTCCTGAATATGCTGCTTTCTGGGCGGCTCTTGGTCGCGGCGAGACACAATCAGGCGAGTACAAACGCGTCGGTAAGTCTGGCGACGCGATCTATCTGCAAGCTTACTACAGTCCGATCTTTGGACCCGCTGGCGATGTCGTTAAGGTCGTTAAGTTCGCGACAAACATTACAGAGCAGGTTGAGCTCAAAAATAAAGCAGAAACCCTCTCTTTGGTCGCTGATGAAACCGACAATTCTGTTATAATTACTGATGCCAATGGTTTGATCGAGTATACCAACCCGGGTTTCGAGCGCATGACTGGCTACGATTTCGACTCTGTGAAGGGACAAAAGCCGGGACACTTTCTTCAAGGGCCTAATACGGACCCAGCGACAGTTGCACGGCTTCGTGAGCATATTGGATCTGGGGTCGCCTGTTATGAGGAAATCCTGAATTATCATAGAGATGGAACGCCTTACTGGATCTCATTGACAATCAACCCCATCCGCGATCAAAGCGGCAAGATCCAGCGTTACGTATCCGTCCAGGCCGATATCACATCGACCAAGCTAGCAAGCATGGAGTATCAAGTAAAAGTCAATACAATTAGTGCGGCTACTCTGATCGCGGAATGGCCTGCTGACGGGGGGCAGATGGTGGTTAATGAATGCATGCGACATCGCCTCGGGGCATATGCCGAGACCAACATTATCATCTCAGATATCCTCGATACTGCCGAACTCGACGCGTTGGCTCATGGTGATAGCGTGGAGAAGGGTCTCACTTGGCCGAAAAGCGAGGGCGACGACCTCGAAATTGATGCAAGCTTCGCGGTTATTCGTGATGTGTCTGGGAAAGTATCTCGATACCTAATGTTCGGTATCGATGCAACGGTGCGAAAGCGTGCCGTCCGCGACACCCAGGCAACGATGCGTGAGGTTTTGTCATCCTCGGCTGAAATCAGTTCCACGGTTTCGATGATCGATTCCATTGCGTCCCAGACAAATCTTCTAGCGCTCAATGCCACGATCGAGGCCGCCCGAGCTGGTGAAGCTGGCCGCGGTTTCGCGGTCGTAGCCGCAGAGGTCAAGGAACTAGCCACCCGGTCCAGCCATAGCGCCCAATCAATTACGCAAACCGTGGCCAAAAATGACTCAATGATCGCCTCCTTGAATGAGAATCTCGAACGGCTGTCGAACTAGAGCATTTTCAACGGTGGTGTCACGTGTGGACGGCTCCTGTTCTGCAAGGTTTGATTTGAGTGATTTCTGATCATTGCGGGTTGCGGTCATGTTGACCGCTGGCCCTGATGAAGTCCGCTTGCCGGGTCCCTATCAGACTATCGAGCTGTAACGCCCTGACACCACCTCGGGTTTTCCCGGCTGCGGCCCCGTTCGATCATCATCACTTTCATCTGCCCTCGCAGCTCGTAGGCGCCAGCAGGATGCTGACGCGGAGTGCTGTCAGACGAAAACGGATCGGTCTCGAAAGACCAGGGTTGAGCCTAGGTCAGACTGCGAGTTGGCGCCATTCGGCCAGGGCGGCGGATCGGTTTTCATTGAAATCTTCGCGGCGATAAAAGTGGCGTTCGAGGTTAAAGTGATTGTAGACGGAAGATTGGACGGCGGCGAACTTCTGCAGACTTCGCATCGACCTGAACCGCACCATGATCTTCTCTCTTCGCCGGAACGGGAGATGTGAGTTTTCGGCCCGATTATTGAGCCACCTCCCGGTCTCTTGGCGGTTCGAATTCCCGATCTCTTTCATTGCCGCTCGATATGACTTCAAACGATCCGTGACCACGATCCTTGGATTGCCATACCGCTTCATCGCCTTGCGCAAAAACCTCAGCGCTGCCTTGCGATCCCGGGTTTTGGTTACATATGCCTCAAGCACCTCGCCCTCGTGATCGACGGCGCGCCAGAGGTAGTGGGTGCGGCCGTTGATCTTCACGAACACCTCGTCGAGGTGCCACTGCCATTGCGGCCAGGCCCGCATCCGTTGAGCCCGCCTTCTGCGGATCTCGGACGCGAACATGGGACCAAACCGATTCCACCAAAACCGCACAGTTTCATGGGTGATGTCGATGCCGCGTTCGTGGAGTAGATCTTCGACGTTCCGTAGCGAGAGAGGGAAACGGATGTACATCATCACCGCGAGGCGGATGATCTCGGGCGACGTCTTGAAATATTTGAATGGGTTACGCATCCGCGGAGGCTACGAAACCGCTACCTTACTCTCAAGCCCAAGTTCCTCTGACACTGCCTCGGAACGGATTGCGCATCACAAAGCGCTACAAAATCAGGCGAACTCGCTCAAACCGTTTTTCTTCTGACAGAGCCATCCTCTGGAAGTGCCGTTAAAACCGCTGAAATGTCGAAGATTAACGACGTATCATCCACGGTCCCTACTTCAATAGATGCTATTTCGTTTTCATGCATGGTAATCGTGGGGTGGAAAAAATGATCTGAACAGTTCAATAAGCGGATTTCTAATCGGTATTGTTGTCCCTCTGAATCAGCTATCGCAGGCTCTGCCGTAAAAACAGTCCCTACTATATACGTAGGTTCGACGCCCATAGCTTGGTCTAGTGGTGAAATCTTCAAAACGAAAGGCTGGCCTTCGGCGGTGACGAAAGTAGTTGAGATTGATCGCCGAGCGTCGGTGCTATTTGCAGAGCAGCTGATTGAACCGTTCAACTGAACCCTAAAGTTCTGCGCAGAAGCAGCGGGCAGCAGCAGGGAGAAACACAAGGTCAATAGAGCTAAAAACACGCCTGAAGCGGCCTTGCGCGGGTGCTTCTTAATTTGTTTTGAAGTCGAAAGCCAACGCGATTGCGCGCGCCAATTACCCCATATTAAGTTTCGAACCAGCTCGCTCAGCGATAGCCCGCTCGCCTTGGCTTCTGCGATTAGAGCCTCTTTTTCTGAAACCGTAACCCGAATTTCAAGCTTTTCGCTCCTCTTTTCCTTGATGTTCACAACCATGTTAATCCTCCAAGGCCGTCGATTTCGATAAAGCGTTCAGGTCATGTGCGACCAAGTCAATAAAATACGAGTCAGACGCCTCTGAAAATCTGTCATGACAAACGCGCTGGTGGTGTCACGTGTGGGCGGCCCCTATTCTGCAAGGTCTGATTTGAGTGACGGATGATCATTGCGGGGTGCGGTCGTGTGTCCGGCCTGTTGGCGCGGTGGTTTTGACCGCTGGCCCTAATAAAGTCCGCTTGGCCAGGCCCCTCTCGGTGCTGTCAGACGAAAACGGATCGGTCTCGAAAGACCGGGGTCGAACCTAACTCAGGCGACAAGTTCACGCCATTCAGCCAAGACTTGGGATCGGTTTTCCTTGAAATCTTCGCGGCGGCAGAAATGACGTTCAAGGGGTGTTGTCAGACTAAAACGGATCGGTCTCGAAAGAGCGGCTTTACTCCTAAATCAAGCCCCGAGCTGACGCTATTCGGCCATGGCGGCGGATCGGTTCCATCGGAACCGGAACGTGTCATGGCTGACGTCGATACCGCGCTCGTGGAGCAGATCTTCGACGTGCCACAGCGAGAGTGGGAAACGGATATGCACCATCACCGCGGGACGAATGATCTCTGGTGACGTTTTGAAATAGCGAAATGGGTTGGTCATTCGGCCAATTTTGCGCTAACGCGCTAACGCCGCATTTCCTCTGACCGAACCTGTTTCCCTACACCAGAGCGCGGATGGCAGAGCCGTTATGCAGGCCCCGCGAAGCGAATGCCCGCCAGATCGGCCGTGTCACGCTTCCAGCTTGTGAGATCGCGGGATGTGAAACCTGACAGGCTGTCATGGCCGCAGGCGCGGGCCATGACCTGCATCAGTTCAACTGACGGGGCTGTCAGACGAAAACGGATCGGTCTCGAAAGACCGGGATCGAACCTAACTCAGGCCGCGAGTTGACGCCATGCGGCCAGGGCTTGAGTACGGTTTTCCTTGAAATCTTCGCGGCGGTAGAAATGACGTTCAAGGTTGAAGTGGTTGTGGATCGAAGACTGGACGGCGGCGAACTTTTGAAGACTTCGCATTGACCGAAACCGCGTCATGATTTTCTCTCGTCGCCGCAATGGCTGATGTGAGTTTTCAGCCCTGTTGTTGAGCCACCTCCCCGTCTCCTGGCGGCTCGAATTTCCAAGCTCGCGAAGCGCGGACCTGTAGGACGGAAGTTTGTCGGTGACGACAACCTCGGGCCGACCATATCGCTTCATCGCCTTGCGCAGAAACTTGAATGCAGCCTTGCGATTCCGCGTCTTGGTGACATACGCCTCAAGCACTTCGCCTTCGTGATCGACGGCGCGCCAAAGATAATGGAGCTCGCCGTTTATCTTCACGAAAACCTCGTCCAGATGCCACGCCCAATTAGAATAGAAACGGTTTTCAACGCGGCGCTTTCGGATCGATTTCGCGAATAACGGCCCGAACCGGTTCCACCAAAATCGCACCGTCTCGTGCGTGATATCGATACCCCGTTCGTGGAGCAGGTCCTCGACATTCCGAAGCGACAGCGGGAAGCGGATATACATCATCACCGCAAGGCGAATAATCTCGGGTGAGGTCTTGAAATATTTGAAAGGGTTACGCATCGAAGCAGGTTACGAATCCGGCCCTCATGCCACAAGGCCAAGTTCCTCTGACACCACCCGCAGAACAGCCTCTCCTCGGCCTGTTTGGGGCGTGCGGCCAACCAACCCGGCAAACCGTAGCTTAGCAGGTCAGGATGGATTGGCACCTGCCGGACGGAAGCCTCGGTCTTCAGGTCGAGGTCTCCCCTGATATCGATGTAAGGAACGTCTTCGGCCAATCGGACATCTGACTTAGCGAGCTGAAGCAGCTCCCCGGCCCGCATGCCTGTGTGCAGGCCGAGCAGGAACATCCAGTACATCCCGTCCTGCCGCTTCATCTTGCCGGGCAGATGACGCTGACTGGCGGATTTGAACCCTGCATAGAGCGGCGAGGAAAATACCCGATCTAGCTCATCTGCCGTGAATGGGCGAACGGCCTTCTTTCCTCCAGATTTCGAGCTCGCCAGCTTTATAGTCGCTCCCGGCTCTGCCTCCAGATAGCCTTCTGCAACCAGCCACCTGAACAAGGTCCGGACAGAACCGAAATACTTCGCGGCAGTCTTGGGGTTGAGCTGGTCCTGTTCGGCTTTGGCCAGCATTTTTTCGGGCTGGCTCTCATTGAGCGT
>CBFHQE010000124.1:0-7830 GCA_965657935.1 Maricaulis sp.
TCTGGACACCGCAATCAACGGCGCGTCCGGCCTATCTGGTTGCCTATCGCAAAGGACCACTGGCGCTCGCTGCGCTCGAGGACGAGATCGGGCGGGACGTGTTTGCGCGTTTTCTTCAACAGCTCATGACACAACAGGTATCGACGACACCGCAGATGCTCGACGCCCTGGAGACGGTTGCCGGCGCGGATGCGCGGACCTGGTTCGAACGCCGCCTGGCCGAATAGACCTAGAAACCGTCAAACATCGCAAATTCATCGACTGGAGCCCGTTCGGACCGCAGTGAATTCACCGGTGCTTCCGGATCCGCATGCCCCAGAGCCAGGCCACACCAGATGCGTTGGTCCTCGGCCAGGCCCAGCGTGGTGGCGATCGTCTTGTGGCGGGTCATCCACGCTTCCTGCGCGCACGTGGCCAGGCCCTTTTCCTCGGCCGCCAGCATGAAGGCCATGATGAACATGCCCAGATGGCCCCATTGATTGGGGTTCATTTCCTTGTCCAGGCTGAAGAATATCCCGACCGGGGCGCCGAAGAATTCGAAATTGGACAGCAGGTGATTGAGCCGCCCGGCCTTGTCCTCGCGCGGGATGCCGATGGTGTCATACATCTGCTCACCCAGCTGGAAGCGGCGGGTGCGATAAGGCTTCCAAAGCTTGTTGGGATAGGCGCCGAACTCGTTTTCATCCTCGAAAGGCGCGGCCTCCAATCGGGCGCGTACCGCGTCGATCACGCGCTGGCGCACGTCTCCCGCGGTGACATGTACCTTCCACGGCTGGAGATTTCCCCCCGAAGCGGCCCAGCGCGCCGTGTCGAGCAGCTCGCGGATCTCGGTCTCGCTGACGGGCGTGTCCAGAAAGGCGCGGGTCGAGATGCGACGACGCATCACGGCGGACAGGGAGGTATCAGCGGTCATAGGGCTCAGCTCTGGCGATGGACGATGGTCTCGAAGCTTCCAAAGATAAGACGCTGACCTTCAAAGGGCATGCCTTCGACCGGCATTGAGGCGTGCATTTCTTCCGACAGGGCCGGCATGGCCTTGTCGCGCTCTTCCTTGGAAGGCCATTCCACCCAGGAGAAGACCACGGCCTCGCCGTCCTTGAGCTTCACAGCAGCCGGAAAGGATGTCGTTT
The DNA here is from genome assembly GCA_965657935.1 of Maricaulis sp. Taxonomy (GTDB): domain Bacteria; phylum Pseudomonadota; class Alphaproteobacteria; order Caulobacterales; family Maricaulaceae; genus Maricaulis. The sequence goes on from CBFHQE010000124.1 coordinate 1,131, forward strand.
CGCCTGGCGGTACATCCACACCCCAGTTTTCGCGCACGGAGGTCGCGCCGTGACGCATGAACATCTCCGCCGCCTGTTCGGCGACCGCGATGTATTTTTCCTTGTTGTCCGCAGGGACCGGAATAACGAAACCGTCGACATAACTCATGGCAACCTCCCGAGGTTTTTCAGGAGTTTGGACCAGAGCGACTCAACCGTCGAGGGAAATCAGACGGAAAAACTCGTTCCACAGCCACAGGCCGCAGTTGCGTTGGGATTGTTGATCTTGAACGCGGCGCCAATCAGCTCGTCGACATAGTCGATCTCTGACCCTTCGAGGAAAGGCAGGGACGCTTCGTCGATCAGTACGCTGGCGCCATCCCGCTCGATGACCAGGTCATCACCGGCTTTTTCATTGGCCAGGTCGAACGTGTAGGAAAAGCCGGAACAGCCGCCGCCGACGACGCCGATGCGCAGGAAATGCGCGTCCGCCTGGGCCGCCATGATGGTGCTGATCTGTTTTGCCGCTGAGGCAGAGAGGGTAACGTTAAGGCTCATCGTTTTGAAAACTGGCTATTTCCGATCGTGTGTCTATTGGTATATGGACCTCTATGACGCCTTTAGGAAGACCCCCATCTGATGACAATTGCGGCAACCGAGCGGTCTCGTGCAGCCTATGCCTCGCATCCCTCGCAATCTCGCGGCCGGTTTTTCGGTCAGGCCGACAGCGCCATGCGCAATGCGTTTCAGCGTGATCGCGACCGCATCATCCATTCCGCGGCCTTTCGCCGGCTGAAGGAAAAGACCCAGGTTTTCGTGGCGCATGAAGGGGATCAATACCGGACGCGCCTGACACATTCACTGGAAGTTGCTCAGATTGCCCGGACCCTGGCGCGGGCACTTGGCGCGGACGAAGATCTGGCGGAAGCGCTGGCCCTGGCTCATGATCTCGGCCATCCGCCCTTTGGTCACGAGGGGGAGCGCGTTCTGTCAGATCGCATGAAAGCGTTTGGCGGTTTCGATCACAATGCCCAGACATTGCGGGTGATCACCAAGCTGGAAGTCCGGTATCCGGAATTCGATGGTCTCAACCTGACCTGGGAGAGCCTTGAGGGCATCGTCAAGCACAACGGCCCGCTGATCGGTCCCGGTCGCGAGGTCGAGGACCTTGCCTGGGCGTTCACGGATTACGCGCATTGGCAGGCGCTGGAGCTGGACACGCATGCCGGCCTGGAAGCCCAGATTGCGGCCATCTCCGACGATATTGCCTACAATAATCACGATATTGATGACGGCATTCGCTCCGGAATCCTCGAAGTTGAGCCCCTGCGGGCAATCCCGCTGATCGGCGGGATTTATGACCGGGTCGAGAAACGCTGGCCCGATATCGAGAAGACGGTGAAAACGCATGAAGTGGTGCGCGAGCTCATCGGGATTATGGTCGGTGATGTTCTGGAGGAGACGCGTCGCCGCCTGGCCAGGCACAGGCCGGACAGTGCGGATGCGCTGCGGCGGCTGGACGAGCCGGTCGTGACCTTCTCGGAGGACATGCTGGAAACACTGGCCGTACTGCGTCGCCATTTATTTGCCCACATGTACACGCACTACAAGGTGAATCGCATGATGAGCGAGGCCGGTCGCGTCACCCGCGACCTGTTCGATCTATACCTGTCAGACCCGGGCGTTTTGCCGACAGAGGTCCAGGCAGGCTTTGAAGGACAGGGCGAGGAAGCGGCGGCGCGGGGGATCTGCGATCATATTGCGGCGATGACCGACCGGTTCGCGATGGAAGAGCATCGTCGCTTGTTTACCGTGCAGGGATATTTTTAGACAGTGCGAGAGACGGGCATGCCAGATTTCAAATGCTATCTTGGGGCAAGCTTTCCGATTCGCGACAGCACTGAACAGGCCAGACAAGTATGACGGACGACGACGAATCCCGAATTGGTGCCTACGCGCCGCCAGCGGATGAATTCGAGACCTTTGATGCCCGCGAGGAAGAAAACCGCCGCGGCACTTTATTGCTGACGACTGCGATTGCGGTGCTCGTCCTGTTTGTCGGTGTTGTCTGGAGCGCCTTCAATCAGGGTGTGCGTGAACGTGACGAGGCGCCCCGTCTGTTGGCCGAAGTCGAGCCGTATCGAGAACGCCCGGCTGATCCGGGAGGCGAGGAGACACCAGATACCGATCTGGACGTCTATAACCGTCTGACCGGTGATAATGATGGCGACGAGGATGTTTCACCTCGCCCGGCGGCTGAGGAACCCCTCGAGGACACGCGGCCTTCGCTGCGCATCGAGACGGTGGACGCGGATGCGACAGAAGCGGCGCAGTCGGAGGCAAATCGGCAGATCGAGGCCACGCCCCTGGAAGAGCCGACGACCGATGTGACTCCGCGCCAGGCGCCGGAACGCCCGCAGCGCCAGGCCGATCCCGAGCCGGAAACGCGCCAGCCCGAGCCCCAGCTCAGCCAGCCCGATCCGGATCCGTTAGTGCCCGCCGCCGCGCCGTCCGGTGACTGGGTCGTCCAGATTGCGTCCTTCCGTTCCGAAGCCGATGCGGAAGCGGCCTGGCTTGCTTTCCAGGGCCGGTTTTCCGACATCTCAATGGGCCTTGGACCGGATGTTGTCTCCGTCGAGATTGCCGAGCGCGGCACTTATCACCGACTGCGTATTGCGGCGTTTTCCTCGCGAGATGACGCGGTGAGCTTCTGTTCGACCTTGCAGGGCCGCGGGCAGGATTGCCTGGTGGCGCGCCGATGACAGCGCGGGCGATGATTTACGGGCTTGGCGGAACCGAGCTCAGCAAGGACGAACACGACTTCTTCCGCGATGCTGACCCCTGGGGGTTCATCGTCTTTGCCCGAAATATCGACACACCCAAACAGCTCGCTCGTCTGACCATGAGCCTGCGCGACTGTGTGGGCCGCGACGCGCCGATCCTGGTCGACCAGGAAGGTGGCCGCGTCCGCCGGCTGCGCCCGCCGGACTGGCGCGATATGGTTGCCGCGGAGGTCTATGCGAACCTGTTCAAGCGCGAGCCTGAAGCGGCCATAGAAGCGGTCTGGCTGAACCATCGCCTGATGGCGCAAGAGATGCGCGCTGTTGGACTGGATGTGGACTGCGTGCCCTGCCTCGATCTGCGTATTCCCGGCGCGGATGCGATCATTGGCGACCGGGCCTTCGGGGACACACCTGAGCCGATCATCCATCTCGGCCGCGCCGCTATCGAGGGCATTCAGGCGGGTGGTGTCGCGCCGATCATCAAACACATTCCGGGCCATGGCCGGGCCGATGCGGACAGTCATCTCGAACTGCCAGTCGTCGAGGAAGAGCATGGATTGCTTGCCGAGACTGACTTCGTGCCCTTCAAGGCTCTGAACGATGCGGTCATGGCGATGACCGCTCACATCGTCTACCGCGATATTGACCCGGACCGGCCGGCAACGACCTCCGATGTTCTGGTCAACCAGGTGATCCGCGGGGAGATCGGTTTCGACGGTCTGTTGATGACGGACGACTTGTCCATGAAGGCGCTGACAGGGACATTTCGCGAACGAGGCGAGGCCTCGATCAAGGCGGGGTGCGACCTCCTGCTTCACTGTAACGGCGATCCCGACGAGATGCGTGGGGTCGCGGAAGCGGCGCCAGCTTTTGCCGGAAAGGCGCTTGAACGCGCCCGTGCCGCCGAAGCGGTTCGCGACGACATCGAGAGTTTTGACGCGTCAGAGGGCGAATCACGGCTGAATGGCTTGCTGGAACTGGTTTCCGCATGAGCAGGATGTGAGCGACGACTTCGAGGAAGACCTCCGCTTTGAGGCGGCAGAAGAGGCCGAGACAGATTCTCTGGTCGTGGATGTGGACGGATTTGAAGGTCCGCTGCACCTGTTGCTGGCGCTTGCCCGCAAGAAGAAGATCGACCTTGCCAAAATCTCCATTCTTGAACTTGCCGAGCAATATCTCGCTTTCATGGCTGAAGCGCGACGTTTGCGCCTGGATCTGGCCGCCGACTACCTGGTTATGGCCGCCTGGCTGGCTTTCCTGAAGTCCAAACTTCTGCTGCCAAAGCCCAGGAAGGACGACGAAGAGGCGCCTGCCGAGGTGTTGGCGGCTGCCCTGGCCTTTCGTCTGCGACGCCTGGAAGCCATGCGAGCTGCGGGCGAGGCGCTATACGCCCGTCCCATTGCGCAACGCGATGTTATGATGCGGGGCATGCCGGAGGGTGTGCGCTCGACACGCTCGGTCATTTACGAGGCCGAGCTGTACGATCTTTTGAAAGCCTATGCTCATCGCCGCTCGCTTCAGGCGCGATCAACTTATCGCCCGTTCGTGCCCAAGGTTTATGGCCTCGAAACTGCAAGAGGCCGTCTGGAGGGGCTGATCCCGCAAGTGCGTGATTGGCAGGATTTGGACAGCCTTCTGCCGGAGGAGCAGGAGCTGGGCGAGGACCCGCCGCCGCGGCGGTCCGTGCGAGCCAGTTCAATGCTTGCTGCTTTGGAAATAACAAAGGAAGGCCGCGCCCGTCTCAGGCAGCGTGAGGCCTACGCACCGCTCTTTGTCCGGAGCGAGAAGCGGGATGAGGGAAAAGATGAGTGACGACGAGCAGGGCTCCCAGGAAGATCCGATTTCCCAGGCCATCGAGGCACTGAAAGCCCAGGCCGCTCATCAGGGTCCGGTTGAAAGCGAGGAGGAGATCGCCCAGACGCTGGGGCTTCGTCTCGCCGTCGACACTGAACGCAAATACATGCGGATCCTGGAAGCGTTGCTGTTTGCTGCGGCTGAACCACTTGACGAGGAAACCCTGATTGGTCGCCTGCCGCTGGAAGCAAACATCCCGTCACTGCTGAAAATGCTTCAGGAAGATTATGCCGAACGGGGTGTGCGCCTGGTTGAGGTCGGTGGGCGCTGGCGGTTTGAGACCGCACCGGACCTGGCGGAAGTCCTCAACGAGGTTCGCCAGGAGCCGCGCAAGCTTTCCCAGGCCGCGCTGGAGACGCTGTCGATCATCGCCTATCACCAGCCGGTCACCCGCGCCGAGATCGAGGAGATCCGCGGTGTCGCTGTTTCCAAAGGCACTCTGGACCTGTTGTTTGAGTTGCGCTGGGTGCGTCCGCGTGGCCGCCGTCGCTCGCCCGGGCGTCCGGTAACCTATGGCACCACGCCGCTTTTCCTCGAATATTTCGGGCTCAAAACCATTGGGGACCTGCCGGGGCAGACCGACCTCAAGGCGGCCGGTTTGCTGGATCCGCGTGTACCGCCGGATTTCTCCATCCCGGACCCAGAGCGCCATATCGAGGAATCCCTGCTGGAAGACCCGATGGATGAGGAGGAGGCACACGCCTTTCACATCGACTTCATGGCCGCGGATGAGACCCCGGAAACCGAAACACCCTGATTGAGGGGTTGGACGCCGCGCCGCAACTGCTTTAGACCTGTCTCAAATGGTTTAGACGGAGGGCTTTATGGCTCCGGGTATGTGGCAGATCCTGCTTGTTGTTCTTCTCGCTGCCGTGCTGTTTGGCGGACGGGGAAAGATCGCTGCGGTCATGGGTGATTTCGCCAAGGGCATCACCAGCTTCCGCAAGGGTTTGAAGGATGATGAGGACGAAACGGCCGACGAGGCCGAAGACACCTCTGCCATTCGCGACGAAAGCCGCGAAGACGAAAAAACCGGGAGCTAGGCCATGAGCCCCGGCATCGGCATGCCGGAAATGCTGGTGGTCCTGGTCCTCGCTCTCGTCGTGGTCGGACCGCAGCAGCTTCCCGTTCTCATGCGCCGCGTCGGTCGCATGGTCGCGCAGGCGCGTGGCATGGCCAAGGAATTCCAGGCGAGCTTTGACGAGATCGGTCGCCAGACCGAGCTCGATGAGCTGCGCAAGGAAATTGAAGCCCTGAAACACGCCAACCCGATCGAAGAGATCAAGGGCGAGCTCGACCAGGTCGCGGTGGAAGCCCGCAATGACGAGATCCGCAAGCTGAAAATGGCCAAGGCGGATCCGTTCCCGCCGGCGCATCCGCGCAAGCCGCAGCCCAAACCGGTCAACAAGCCGGCGCCTGCGCCGCAAATCGCTCCGGAAGACGAAGAATAGCCATGTCCAATATTCAAGAGGACGAGGTCGAGGCCAGCCGGGCGCCGCTGATGGAGCATCTCGTAGAGTTGCGCCAGCGCTTGTTGTTGGTGATCGGTTTTCTGCTGGTCGGATTTATCGGCTGTTTCACCTTCTCGACCATGCTCTATGAATTGTTGCTTTTACCGTACCAGGAAGCGGCATCTGTGACGCGTGGTGTGCCAATTGACGAGCTGGACCTGACGGCGAACTTCTTTGCGCCGCTGGAATTCTTCTTTGTCCGCCTCAAGCTTTCCCTTGTCGGTGCCATCATGGTGATCTTCCCGATCATCGCCTGGCAGATCTACGAGTTTGTCTCGCCGGGGCTTTACAAGAACGAGAAGGGTGCTTTCGCGCCTTTCCTGGTGCTTTCGCCGGTCCTGTTCGGGCTGGGCGTTGCCTTCGTTTACTTCATCGTGCTGCCGATGGTCATGCGTTTCTCGCTGGGCCAGGAGCAAGTCGGCACGGATACCGGGCTGTCGATCGAGCTCCTGCTCAACGTGTCGGATTACATGAATCTGATCACCACGCTGATGCTGGTGTTCGGGATCTCTTTCCAGATGCCGATCTTGATGATGTTGCTGGCCAAGGCGGGCATTGTGCGGTCAACCACCA
>CBFHQE010000125.1:0-7822 GCA_965657935.1 Maricaulis sp.
ATCTGCCAGGACTGGGCCGCGCCCTTGGAGATCGCGCCGATCACCAGTTCCGGATCAAGGCCAGCGCGCCTGGCAAAGTGCAGGCCTTCCGACAGCCCCTGAACCACGCCGGCGATACAGATCTGGTTGACCATCTTGGCCAGCTGCCCCGAACCGGCCGGCCCGATCAGCGACATTGCCTTGGCATAGGCATTCATAACCGGTTCCGCACGCGCAAACGTATCGGCTTCGCCACCGCACATGATGGTGAGCTGACCACTCTCGGCACCGGCTTGTCCGCCGGACACTGGCGCATCGATAAAACCGACGCCGGCATCGCGCGCGTCGGTGTCGAGCTCGCGGGCAAGCTCTGCCGAGGCCGTCGTATGGTCGATCAGGATGGCGCCAGGTTTCATGGCCGGGATGGCTTGCTCGGCTATTGCGCGCACATCCGGGTCATCCCCCAGACACATCATCACAACATCCGCATCACCCACAGCCGCTTCGACGGTATCTGAATACTTGCCGCCATGCTGCCCGGCCCAGGCCTGCGCCTTGGCCGCGGTGCGGTTCCAGACAGTGACGTCATGTCCTGCCGCCTGAAGGTGTCCGGCCATGGGAAATCCCATCACGCCGAGTCCGAGGAAAGTACAGCCTGCCATCTTGCCCTCCCATAGCTTTCCTTCACTTGCTAGTGTGCGCCGCAAAGGGGAGCAAGACATGATGACGAATTCGATTGTGCGCTACACAGCCTGGATCGCCGGCGCAGTCCTGGCCGTGCTGGCTTTGCTCGCCTTCAGCTTCGTCATCCGGCTCTACGCCTCCCTGCCCCAGACTTCCGGGCGCCTGGAAATGGCGGGCCTGCGCGCTCAGGTCCAGATCGTGCGCGATGAACATGCCGTGCCGCATATTTTCGCCGGCAATTCACATGATGCCTACTACGCCCTGGGCGTTGCGCATGCGCAGGATCGCCTCTGGCAGATGGAAATCACGCGCCGGGCCCTGAGAGGCCGGCTGTCGGAATTTCTCGGTGAAGCGGGTCTGGACAGTGATATCTGGTTTCGCACAATGGGATTGGGGGAAGCGGCCGATACCGCGGTTGCCAACCTGCCACCAGATGTACAGGGCGCCCTGCAAGCCTACTCTGATGGCGTAAATGCGGTCATCTCGGCACCCGGTTTTGTCGCGCCGCCGGAATACCAGATCCTGATGTTCGAACCAGAACCTTGGACCCCCGGTGACACCGTCACGGTCTACAAGGCGATCGCTCTGGATCTGTTTGGCAATGCGTTTCGCGAGCCGCGCCTTGAAGCATTGATCGAACAACTCGGTGAGGAACGGGCCCGACAGTTCATGGGACGCTACCCAGATGAAACCCCGCGATCGCTGTCGATGGCTGATCTTGGTCTGGAAGACACATCGGCTGACGTTACCGAGGAGCCCATCCCCACATTGGGTCCCAACGATGAAGCGCGTGACGGATCCAATAACTGGGTTCTGTCAGGAGAACTGACCGCAAGCGGCCACCCGATCCTGGCCAATGACCCGCATCTGGGACTGCGCGCGCCCGCGATCTGGTATCTGGCCCGGCTCAGCACGCCGGACGGCTCCAGTGTCGGCGTAACCCTGCCGGGCACTCCGTTCGTGACACTGGGCCGAAATGATCACATCGCCTGGGGCTTCACCAACACCGCTCCGGATGTCGGTGATCTGCATGCTGTCACCGAAGACGCTGTAACCGGCAGCCGCGAGGAAATTATCCAGGTCCGTTTCTCTGATTCCGTGACGATAACGCGCCGCGCCACCGCGACCGGACCAGTCCTGGATCCGGAGCATTTCGACTATCCGGTACCGCAAGACGCTGATTTTCTTGCGCTGCAATGGATGCTGGATGAGCCCGACGATACCACTGCCGGCGTGGGCATGCGCATTCTGAGTGGAGAAAACTGGGACGATTTTGTTGACGCGGTCCGCGGATTTGTCGCGCCCCAGCAGAGCATGGTGTTTGCGGCGGTGGATGGTGATATTGGTCTTTACGCACCCGCCCGCATCCCCATCCGGGACGAGACCGGCGCCTGGGTGGATACGATCCCCTTCGAGGAACTTCCCCACACGCGCAACCCGGAACGCGGCTTTGTCGCCACCGCGAATAACAAGATCGTGCCCGATGGCTATCCGCATTTCCTGACCAGCGAATGGTATGGCGTCAGCCGTATCACCCGGATCTATGAAGGCATCGAGGCAGATAGGCGTCACACCATGCAGAGCATGGCGGCGCTGCAAAACGATACGGTGTCGACCGTGGCCCGCAATCTCCTGCCGGCGCTTCTGACCGCTACGCCGCAAAGTCCGGAAGGCCAGCGTGCGATCGCCCTGTTGTCGGAATGGGATGCCGACATGGCGATCGATCTTCCCCAGCCCCTGATCTTTTCAGCCTGGATGCGCCATCTCGGCCCGGCGATCTATGATGACGAATTGGGCGAGCAAGCCGATCAATGGCTCGGCTATCGACAGCAATTCATGGAAGACGTTCTACTGGGCGATGCCTCGGAGTGGTGTGCTGATATTGAAACGGGCGAAGGCTCCTGTTCCGACCTGCTCGGCCCGACGCTGGACGCAGCCATGGCGGAGCTTGTCGGCGAGATGGGCCGTGACATCGCGTCGTGGCAATGGGGAGAGGTGCATTATGCGCGCCATGCACACGCTCCCTTCTCCGACATTCCCTTGCTGGCAGGTTTTTTCACCATCGAGACACCCATCCCGGGCGACAGTTCAACCGTCAATGTGGCGCATCACAGCTGGCGGCGCGGAGACTACTCCGTCTTCCACGCTGCGTCCTATCGTGCGCTCTATGATCTTGGTGACCTCGACAGCTCGCTGTTCATGATCACAACCGGACAATCCGGCCATTTCCTGTCAGAGCATTATGATGATCTCGCTCCCCAATGGGGACGCGGGGAATACATTCAGATCAGAACCGATTGGGAACCCGGCACGGCACCGGACGGCAGCGAGGCCCTGAGGCTTTATCCGGCGACCCCGTAATTGCCGCGATAAAATTCCAGCGCCGCGACATCCCGCGGGGTTGCCATTTCGACAACCTCGCCAACCAGGATTTCGTGGTCACCCCCCGGATACGCCGCAAACGGCTTGCACAGGAATGTTGCGACTGCATCGTGCACCAGAGGGGCCCGGTCGCCGTCCCAGCGAATTTCGCAAGCGTTGAAATCGGCATCCTGCGCACAGGCATGGGCCAGGTTCGACTGGTCATGGGCCAGGATCGAGATGCTGTAGAACGGCGCGGTCTCGAAGATCGAACGCCGTTCGGAGTTCGTTTCGATCGACCACAGAACGAGGGGCGGATCGAGCGAAACCGAAGCAAACGAATTGATCGTCATGCCCAGGGCCTCGCCATCGACATAGGCCCCGACGATAGCAACGCCTGTGGGATAACGCCCAAGCGCATTGCGGAAATTCCGGCTGTTGTTCACGAATTTGTCCTCAATGCGGGTTCGGAAACCTGACCTTAACTGTGATCCAATATTGAGGAGTCAGAAAAATATACAAGGTGGGTAGTCATGGCGGGCACAGATCAGCCAATTATCATCAAGAAAGTCATCAAGGGCGGCGGTGGCGGCCATCACGGCGGCGCCTGGAAAGTAGCCTATGCCGACTTCGTGACCGCGATGATGGCCTTCTTCCTTCTGATGTGGCTCATCAACACAACCACGCCGGAACAAAAGCGCGGTATCGCTGACTATTTTGCCCCGGCCTCGGTTTCGCCTGCAAATTCCGGATCTGGTGCCCCCCTTGCTGGCACCTCGCCCGGAGATGATGGCGTGCAGGGCTCCGGTGACAGTTCCCAGCGCCAGCGGCTTGCCCCGACGGCCCCGCAACGCAATGACCGCCGCCAACAAGAGACTCCCGAAGCCTCGCCGGAATCCGATGGCGAACCGGCTGTGGCCGCGGACGCGGTCATGGAAGCTCAGCAGCGCCGAGCGGAAGCCCAGCTGTACAGCGCATCCCAGTCACTGCGTCAGGCGATGCAGGAAATGCCGGAGCTGGCCGAGCTTTCCAACCATGTCCAGATGGATATTACGCCTGAGGGTCTGCGCATCCAGCTGATCGACCAGGAAGGTCGTCCGATGTTTGATCCCGGCTCTGTTGAACCCAATGATCGTGCAGTGGCGCTGTTACGGGCGGTTGCCCGCATCGCGGAGCGCCTGCCCAACCGGGTCGCTATTGCGGGCCATACCGACAGCGGCCCGACCACGGCGGATGGCTATTCGAACTGGGATCTGTCATCTGATCGCGCCAATGCAGCCCGCGCTGTGCTGCAAAGCGAAGGCATTACCGATGATCGCATCTATGAAGTGCGAGGCAAGGCGGGGTCCGAGCCACTCTACCCGGACGATCTCTTCATGCCGGGCAATCGCCGAATCTCGATCACACTGTTGCGCGAAGCACCGGTCCTGCCGAACGGCCATCGTCTCTGATCGCACTGAAATTTCAGAAAAGTACAATCTGGACTTCTACTTGGGCGGCTAAGCGTGATACATTCCGGACTTCAACTTGGACAGGTAAGCGTGTTAGCGTTTCGCCTTGTCCAATCCGGAAACGAGCTCTCCTTAATCCATGCTTGAACTGGCGTCTGTAGATTTCTGGCAGATGTGGGTCGTCCTCGCGGGCGTACTCATCGCCATTGTCTTTTATTGCTGGGATCGTTTTGCCATCGAAGTGGTTTCAGCTTCGGTCGTCCTATCCCTCATGGCGTTTTTCCATTTTTTCCCGCTGGAGACCGGAAATCCGACAGCGACAGATCTGCTGGCAGGATTCGCAAATCCTGCCCTGATCACAATTCTGGCGCTGCTGATTGTTGGTCAGGGAATTTTCCAGACGGGCGCCATGGATGGGCCAACACGTTTTCTGCTCAATTCCTACGAAAGTCATCCACGAACAACGCTGATGGCGATGTTCGGCTTTGTCTTCGCCGTCAGCGCCTTCATCAATAATACGCCCGTCGTGGTGATGTTTGTTCCGATCCTTGTCGCCATCGCCAAGCGGATGGAACAAAGCCCGTCAAAATTGATGATCCCCCTGAGTTATGTCTGCATCCTCGCCGGAATGACGACACTGATCGGCTCCTCGACAAACCTGTTGGTCGCAGACAGCCTTTTCATGACGACGGGTCAGACGCTGGGCTTCTTTGCGCCATCTGGTATCGGGGTCTTCCTCGCCGCTGTCGGCCTGATCTACATCCTTCTGGTTCTGCCGCGTTTATTGCCTGACCACGCCGGCATGGAGGAAAGCCTGCATGGCGCTGACGGTAGACAATACATAGCCCAGCTGGAAATCACGCCGGGCCACCCACTGGACGGCCAGCAGCCCGTCGCCGGCATGTTCCCGGATCTGCCGGACATGACTGTGCGCATGATCCAACGCGGTGAACACGCCATCCTGCCCCCCTTTTTCGAGCTCACGCTCAAACCCGGCGATCTGGTAATCGTCGCAGCAACGCGCCAGAAGCTTCAGGACCTTCTCTCCAAGAATGCGGACATGGTGAAAGGGCTTATCGACGCCTCCGCCGACGGAGAAGACGGCGCACCGGGCGACCAGTTGGGGTTGACCGAAGCGGTGGTGGCGCCGGGCTCGCGCCTCATCGGCCGAACCATTGAGCAGATCGGTTTTCGCCATAACACCGGCAGTGTCGTTCTGGGGATTCAGAGGCGCAGCCGCATGATCCGATCCCGCATGGGCGAAATCCGGCTTGAAGCCGGCGACACGCTGCTTCTATTCGGCTCAGGCAGAGCCATGCGCCGCCTAAGGGCTGATCGTGACCTGCTCCTGCTGGAATGGTCGAAATCCTCCATCGCCGACCCGCGCAAAACTCTCTCAGCGCGTATCATATTTGGCGCGGTGGTTTTTCTCGCCGCAACAGGTATCGCGCCCATCGTGCTGGCGAGTTTCCTCGGCGCCGTCGCCATGCTTGCCACAGGATGTCTGAACACCCGTCAGGCCGCTCGCGCTGTTGATATGCGGATTTATTTGCTCATCGGGTCGGCCTTTGCCCTGGGTAGCGCGCTGCAGGTCACCGGCGGCGCCAACCTGCTGGCCAGCGGCGTCGTTGCGGTCTTCGCTCCCTTTGGACCTGTCGTGCTCTTGTCCGCGCTGTTCATCCTGGTCGCCGCCTTGACCAATGTCCTTTCCAACAGCGCAACTGCGATCCTGTTTACCCCGATCGCCGTCGGGGCTGCCGAACAGCTCAATCAGGACCCGACCCTGTTTGCCCTGACCGTCCTGTTTGCCGCCAATACATGTTTCGCGACGCCGATCGGATATCAGACCAATCTCCTGGTCATGGGCCCGGGCCATTACAAGTTTGGTGATTATCTCAAGGCGGGCACACCACTCGTCATAATCATCTGGCTGGCCTTCACGGGCTATCTGGCGCTACGCGACGCAGTCGGCTGGATGTGACGTCAGACGATTGTGTTATAGTTTCACGGTATGCAGCATTGACAGGTTTGCGGTGACCCACCCATTCGCGACGCGACAAATCCCCTTCTTCCTCACGGCGTCCACGCCCTGCCCCTATCTGCCCGGCAAGATGGAACGGAAAGTCTTCACGCGGATCGAACCCGGCGAGGGTCCAGCGCTGAATGACAGCCTCACTCATGCAGGCTTTCGGCGCAGCCAGTCCGTTCTTTATCGGCCAGCCTGTGAAGCGTGTGACGCCTGCAAGTCCGTCCGCATCGATACCAATACGTTTGATTGGTCGCGCAAGTGGCGGAAATTGCTAAAGAAAAATACGGACCTCAAACTGTGCACCGACACGAATGTCGCGACCGCAGAGCAATTCGAGCTCATGGGCCGCTATCTCGCATCTCGCCACCATGATGGGGACATGGTGGGCATGAGTTTCGGGGAATTTGTCATGATGATCGAGGAAGGCGCCCAACGCACACATGTTGCAGAATATCGTGACGGTGAGGGTCAGCTGATCGCTTGCGTCCTCACCGACGTTCTCAAGGATGGTGTCTCGCTGATCTACAGCTTTTTCGACCCGGACCAGCCGCAGCGCAGCCTGGGCAGCTACATGATCCTGGACGCGATTCGCCAGGCTGCGGCGCTCGGGCTGCCGCATGTCTATCTGGGCTATTGGGTCTCGGGCAGTCGAAAGATGGAATACAAGGCAAAATTCCAGCCTCTGCAGGTTTTAACCCCTGCAGGCTGGACGGGCTTCGATACGCTCGATATCGATGAGGTCGACAATACCAACGGGTAACCCACCCGAATGCCAGTCCTCGGGGGAGAGAGTTCATGGACAGACGTACATTTCTCAGCGGAGCCGCCATAGCCGGCGCCTCCATCGCCTCGGCTTGCGGCGATACCAGCCAGCAAAGCGCCGATGTCGCCTCTCCGGCGATCAACCGCGGCGTCAAACGCCTGCGCATGGTCACCACCTGGCCGGCCAATTTCCCAGGACTGGGCACGGCTGCGAACAATGTCGCCGCCTACGCCAATGCAGCTTCGGGCGGCACGCTGGATATCCGTGTTTATGCGGCGGGCGAGATTGTCAGCGCGTTCGAGGCCTTCGACGCGGTCTCCGAAGGTACGGCGGACATGTATCACGGCGCCGAGTATTACTGGCAGGGCAAAAGCCCGGCCTTCAACTTCTTCACCGCCGTACCGATGGGCATGACGGCAACCGAGATCATGGCCTGGGTCGAGTTCGGCGGCGGCCAGGCCCTGTGGGACGAGCTGGCGGCGCAATTCAATATCAAGCCCTTCCAGGCCGGCAATTCCGGCCACCAGATGGGCGGCTGGTTCAAGCGCGAGATCA
>CBFHQE010000126.1:0-7821 GCA_965657935.1 Maricaulis sp.
TCATCAACATCGCATCCGTTCAGGATCTGTCGCAGCGAACGGGCCTGGAACTGGACCCGGTGCGTTTCCGGGGCAATCTGCTGATCGATGGGTTGGAACCGTGGGCGGAGCTCGACATGGTCGGTGAGCGCCTGGCGGTTGGTGAGATCGAGATCGAGGTCCGCGCCCGGATTCGCCGCTGCGTTGCCACCAGCATCAATCCAGTCACCGCGGCGAAGGACGCAGATTTGCCCAAAGCCCTGTTCGACAATTTCGGACATATGGATTGCGGTGTTTACGTCTCGGTCGAACGCGGCGGCGCCATCCGCCCGGGCGACAAGGTTTCACGCAAATAAAAACCCGCGATCACAGAGCAATCGCGGGTTCAAAGCTGAATATTCAAGTCGCTCAAGCGGCTTCGCTCTCGCTGTCCTCGGAGGATTTCTCGCCAGCGTCTGCGGAAGCTTCAGCACTCTCGCCGTCTTCCGAAGCACGCGGACGACGCGGGCGGCGCGTACGCCGGCGCGGAGCCTCATCATCACCTGACGGTGCTGCAGCTTCCTCGGACGAATCTTCGCCTTCAGCGGCCGCAGTTTCGGACTGTTCGTCCTCTCGCGACGTATCGTCGTCCTGAGGGCGGCGACCACGACCGCGTCCGCGGCCACGGCCGCGACGCTCATTGCCGTCACCCTGATCACGCGCGGTCCGCTCTTCGCCCTCGGCGTTTTCGCCATTGGCTTCCGCATTCTCGCCACCCTCCTCAGCAGCGGGATCGCGCTTGGGCTGGTTGGCCTGGATGATGCGGTAATAATGTTCAGCGTGCTGATACAGGTTCTCGGCCCGAACGCGATCGCCCGACGAGGACGCATCACGAGCCAGCTGGAGATATTTATCGTGGATCTGGGTCGCATTGCCCCGGATCTTCACCTCAGGACCATTGCTCTCAAAGGTCCGGTTCGCAGAATTGCCTGGTTTCCGACCTCGACCGCGCTGACGCTTCATATCGTCGTTCCCTGTATAAACAGCGGTAATAACCTCTGGCCTAACCGTGCAGCTGCAATGATAAGCCTGTCGCCTGGTTGGGGTTGTTCAATTAGCCGGATCTATCAGGTGGTTCATCCGGCCGCGCACGGCCCCCAAGGCGCGTCCACCTGATTAACGGAACCTAGACCGCCCTTTGCCGCTTTCCAAGCCCTTTTAGCCGTTTCTTTATGACAAAGACCCGAGCACGACACGATCATGCCCGGCGAGATCCTTGAGGACGGTGATTCCCGACACGCCGCGACCATCCAGCAAGGTGCTCACGGCCTCGCCCTGGTCAAAGCCGATTTCGAAGGCCAGCAAACCGCCGGGCTTCACCAACACCAACGCTTCATCCAGAATGGCGCGATAGGCGTCGAGGCCATCCTCACCTCCGTCCAGCGCCAGATGCGGCTCATAATCACGTACTTCCGGATCCAGGGTGTTCATGACGCTGGACCGGATATAGGGCGGATTGGAGACCAGGATGTCGAAACTGCGCGCGGGCAGCCCCCGCCCCCAACTGGCCTGCAGGAATTCGGCCCGGTCATCGAGACCGCAGCGGCGGGCATTTCTCCCGGCCACTTCAAGCGCCAATTCAGAAACGTCAACGCCGACGCCGCGCCAGGCTTTTTTCTCGCTCAGCAGGGCCAGCAGGATCGCGCCCGACCCGGTTCCGATATCAAGCACGCGGGCAGTCGTCCCGGGCGCCTGTTTCAGCACCGCTTCGACCAGCGTCTCCGTGTCAGCCCGCGGCGTCAGCACATCACCCGTAACGTCCAGCTCAAGGGTCCAGAATGGCTGGTTGCCCAGCACCTGCGACAGCGGCTTTCGGTGGATACGGTCCCAGGCCAGCTCTGCCAGATGGCTGATCTGTTGCCAGGAACACAATACCGGGTCCGCCACCGCCTCGGCATAGCTGGCGGGGGCCAGTACAAACGCCAGCAGAAAGCGTGCATCCGTCTCCGCCTCGCGGATACCCGCCTCAGCCAGCCGCCGGACCAGGTCAGCGCGCACCGCAACAAGGCCGAGCTCTGCCCAGGCGTCACGCAAGGGTTTGCTCGCACTGGCATCAAATACCGTCCGGGCGTCCACAACCATTTTTTCGAAATCGGTGTTCACGGTGGCTCTGCCTAACCGTCCTGCTCCATCGCGGCCAGGCGAGCAGCCTGGTCCTCGGAGATCAGCGCAGTGACCACTTCGTCCAGCCCGTCGCCCGCGACGATCTGGTCGAGCTTGTAGAGCGTGAGATTGATGCGGTGATCGGAAACACGGCCCTGCGGATAGTTATAGGTGCGGATCCGTTCGGAACGATCACCTGAACCGATCTGGTCCTTGCGATCCGCCGCGCGTTCAGCCGCCGCTGCCTCGCGCTTCATGTCATAGAGCTTGGCCGCCAGCAGCTCAGCCGCCTTGGCCCGGTTCTGGTGCTGGGATTTCTCCGCGCAAACGACCATCATGCCTGTCGGCAAGTGGGTCATGCGGACAGCGGATTCGGTCTTGTTGACGTGCTGGCCACCGGCACCGGACGCACGCATTGTGTCGACACGCACTTCGCTCATATCCAACCCGCCTTCGATATCATCCGGCTTGGGCATGATGGCGACCGTCGCAGCTGACGTGTGGATACGGCCCTGGCTTTCCGTGGCCGGAACACGCTGTACGCGGTGCACACCACTCTCGAACTTGAGGCGACCGAACACGCCGGCGCCTGACACGGAGGCAATGACTTCCTTGTAGCCGCCATGTTCGCCCTCGGACGCACTGTCGAGCTCCCAGGTCCAGCCCTGCAGCTGGGCGTAACGCTCATACATGCGATAGAGATCGCCGGCGAACAGCGCCGCCTCATCTCCGCCTGTACCAGCGCGAATTTCGACCAGGGCGTTGGCGCTGTCATCCTTGTCCTTGGGCAGGAGCAGGAGATTCATCTCGAGTTCCAGCTCCGGCAGGCGCTCCTTCAAGGCGTAGAACTCGTCCTTGGCCATTTCCGCCATCTCGGCATCATCGGAATTCATCATCTCTTCGAGATCAGCGAGTTCCTGACGCGAAGATTTCAGCTCTGCAGCCTTTTCGGCCACCGGGCGAAGCTCGGCGTGTTCCTTGGAGAGTTTGACAATCTCCTCCGCATCGGCGGCAGCGCCAAGACGGGCTTCGACCTGGTCAAATCGGTCGATGACTTGTTCGAGTCGGGCTTGAGGTGCGTGCATGGGCGTGAGGTATCATTGCGCGAGACGATTGAAAATGCCCCAGCGCTGCTAACCCAGCGCCAGCGCTGCCCGCACACCGATAACCATCATGACGATGGTGCTGGCGGCGAAGATGAAGAAGCGCACAGGGATGAAGTTCCACAGGGCCTGCACCAGGCTGTGTGAAACGCGCAGGCCGACATAGGTCCAGGCCAGGGCGATGTTCAGACCGTCCGCAGCGCCGGCCAGGTGGCAATAGATCACCAGGGCGAAAAAGATGGTCGGCTGCTCGTGCAGGTGATTGAAATTGTCCGCGATGCGCTTCACCTCGACGGGCAGCACATCCATCTCGGACTTGGCTTTCATCTTGGTGGCATCAATGCCGGCCTTCTGCATGGCCGGGATCCGCGTCGCATACATCCAGAACCACATGACAAAGGTCCAGATGATCAGCGCCAGCATTGGCGTGAGAATGGAATTCATCGATTTCCCCCTGAAAAACCAACTTGTTTGGTCGGAGACTAGAGCGCTTCGCGACCAAAAGGCGAGCGAAATTCCGGGCGTCAGGTCTGCTGGGTTTTCAAACGCACATCCGCGTCCGGCGCTTCATAGCTGTCGAACTGTTTCAGCAAACCCTCAACACGGTGATCAACCTTCAGCGCATCGCGATGCTCAGGAGCCAGAAAACCCTGGTCGGTCATCTTGTCGAGGAAGCTGACCAGGTCATCATAATAGCCATCCACATTCAAAAGACCGACCGGGTGACGGTGCTGGCCCAGCTGTCCCCAGGTCCAGATCTCGAACATCTCCTCCATCGTGCCAATCCCGCCCGGCAGGGCGATAAAGGCATCGGAGAGTTTGACCATCTTGGCCTTGCGCGCATGCATGGACTGAACGACATGCAGCTCGGACAGGTCCATATGGGCGATTTCCTTAAGCGCCATGAACTCCGGAATGACGCCCACAACGCGCCCGCCTGCATCGAGCGCTGAATCCGCGACCTCGCCCATCAGCCCGACCTGCCCACCGCCATAGACGACGTCGATGCCGCGCTTTGCCAGCACTTGCCCGACCTTGCGCGCGGCGGTGACATAGACCGGTTTCTTGCCTGGATTGGAGCCGCAATAGACACATATGGATTTCATCGAGATCAATCCCTGTTGGAACCTCACTCACATTCTCTATCCTGCTTCCATCGCAGGAGGAATATACAAATGAAGTTCGCACTGCTTGCGCTTGCGCTGACGGCCCAGCCGGTCGCAGAAACACTGTCCGGGGACGCGCCCGAATTTCCCATCACCGTGCCCAGCGAAATGTGTCGCGGCTATTTCTTTGTTCCGGTGACCCTGCTGCCGAGCGAAACGAGCGAGGAAGACCGTACACTCTGGTTTATCTATGATACCGGCGCCTCGAGCACCTATGTCGACCCCGACAGCGTCGCCCGTATTTCCTCCACCCGGGTCGAACCGGGACAGCGCGCGCGTTTCCCGGAAATGTCCATGGGCCCGTTACGCGTGACCAGCATGCGGGCTCGTGTGCTGGACCTGGACCATCTCTCGCTCGCGCTCGGCCGCGAAGTTGACGGCATTCTCGCCTTTGACGCCTTTGATGATTACCTGCTGACACTGGACTATGCCCGCGATGAAATGCGCATCGAGCCAGGCGAGCTTCCGCGACCGGATCGCCAGACTGTTTTCAATGCCAGCGGCCCGGACGACCGCCCCTGGCTGCAGATCCAGTTCTCAAACCGCACCCGCCGCATGCTGATTGACAGTGGCGCCGCCCTCTCCGGCTTCTCAGTCAACCACATCAACCGTTTCGAGACGACGGCGGATCCTGTTGCCTCGGGCGCGTCCTTCCGGCTCAACCATATCGAGCGCCGGTCTTCCGCCCGGCTCAGCGAGGATGTGCGTCTTGGCCCGCATCAGCTGGTCACGCCGACTGTCCAGTCCACACCCGGGACCGAGCTGATCGGCGGCGAAATCATGCAGCACTTCATCTGGACCTTTGACCAGCGCCGCGAACGGGTTCGCGTCGAACGCATCAATCCGGACACGCCGATCACCTTCGAGCCGGTCGTCAGTCATGGCTTGGTGTTCCAGCCGGAGCCGAACGGGTTCCGCGTCGCTGACGTCCTTCCGAACACCCCGGCGGCCCAGGTTGATATCCGCGAGGGTGACCTGGTCACCCATTTCCACGGGGCTCCGGTCGGCGAGCGCGGTTGCAATCCGCCGGAAGAGGACTTTCTGCCGCTGATCATTGAACGCGATGGCGCCGTGATCGAGCGCGTGCTGGATATGTTCGCGATCGTGGACTAGCCCAGCCGCCTCGCCAGCGCCGAAAACGCTTCGATCACTCGCGCCGCCGGCAGGTCGAGCATCTTGGCTCCGACAGTGACCTCGATGGCTGGACGGGTCTGTCGAGGCAGATCCCAACAGCGCGAGAACAGCCAGACCGATTGGTCACGCGCCACGGCATCGCGGGCCGCGTTGATGGCATCGACCGAGGCGTCAACCTCAACATGGAAAAGATTGGTGTGTACCGGAGCGGGCGTCACGCTCAGACCATCGATGCGATCGATCGCATCACCCAATACTCGCGCGCGGGCAACAAGTTCAGGCATCAACGCAATCTGCTCATCCAGCAGGCGCAGGGCGTCAGCCGTGTTCGGCCAGGCCATCGGCACCATGCCGCCGAGACGGGCCCGCCAGGTCCGCATCTGGTCAATAAACGCCTGTTCACCAGAAACAACGGCACCGCCGATGGCGCCAATATCCTTGTAGAGCGAGACATAGACCGAGGCGAAACCGTCACAAATCTCGGCATAGGAGCGATTGTCGAAATGCGGGCGCGTTGACCACAGACGCGCACCGTCCATGTGCAGCGGCAAATTCAGTTCCGCTGCCCGGGCCTTGAGCGCTTCCAGCACACCCCACCGCGGGAGAAGCCCGCCATTATGACGCTGCCCCAGCTCGATGATTGCACAGCCGGCATTGTCCGGAAGATCGCTCGCCGTGAGCACCTTGTCCCAATCTCCCACTTCGACCGGGTCCAGCCCGTGCACATAGCGGGCGCCCTCCTGCTCATGCAGGAGAAGATGCGAGCTGGGATGTTGCGCCAGGCGATAATTGCCACGGGCTTCGCAATGCAGCCGTGCGGCCAGGGCCTGGCCCATCGTGCCGGTCGGCATCCAGATGGCTGCGGGTTTGCCGGTCAGATCCGCTATCCGGGCCTCGAGCGCCTGAGCCGTTGCGCCGCTGACGTAAAGCTCCCAGCCCTTGCCGTCCGCCTCCATCCAGTCCGCGATGGCACGCAAGCGCTGCGCCGGTGTCTCCGGTTGATGAAATGGAAAACCCAGATCCAGTTCGCAGGAAGCCTTCAGCGCCTTGTCCATTTCAGACCAGCCCCGCCTGGCTCGCCGCCGTCCAGCCGACACGTACCTCGCCCTCGTGTTCAATCACCGGACGTTTGACCAGGGTCGGGTTATCCACCAGCAAGCCCGCCGCATCCGTCTCGACACGCGCCCGCTGGGCCTCGTCCAGACCGCGCCAGGTGGTAGAGCGGGTATTCACCAGCACCTTGGCACCCACAGCGTCAAGCCAGGTCGGCGTCTTGGCGTTCAGGTCGGCCTCAGCGCGAATATCGACAAATGTGTAGGCGGTGCCTGCGGCATCCATCGCTTTCATCGCCTTCTTGCAGGTGTCGCAGTTTTTCAGCCCGTACAAGGTGGTCATCGCGTCTCTCCCCGGAACCATCCAGCAGGTTTAGGGCGCATCCATGCCCTCGGGCAAGGCTGCTGACAGGCACAACACACACCATGTCACACGACTCATTCAATCAGCACGCGTAAGCGATTGCAGAGCTGCAATTGTTCCAGTTTACTCACCTCAGCATAGTGCCCGGACCTGCGGTCCTGGCGGCATGCCGGGCTAGAGGGGGCCGAGATGGGGGAAATCCTGAGGCGCGTCATCGCACGCGGCCTGACAGGCGTGGTGTTCGCCGGCATGATGGTGCTGACGTCGCCGCATGTTCATGCGTCTGATCCAACCGAAACACCCGTTGAACGCCGCATTGGCGTGTTTGGCGATAGCCTTGCAGACGGCATCTGGATCGGCTTGCAACGCGGGCTGCGTGGCGATGATCGCGCGGGCGAGATTGTGCAAATGAGCGAGGTTGCGACCGGGCTAACCAATTATGTCTATCGCGATATCAGCGAAAAGACCCGCGACCAGCTGAGCCAGGACGATTTCGACACGGCGGTGGTCCTGTTCGGGTCCAACGACATTCAAGGCATCCGAACCGATCGCGGCGTCCACCGTTTTCGCAGTACAGGCTGGGAAGACGTCTACCGCCAGCGGGTCCGCGATATCGTTACCCAGCTTCAGGCAGACGGCTCGGAGGTGTTCTGGGTCGGACTGCCGGTCATGCGGTCCACCGGCTATAACGCCAATACCGTCTATCTGAACGCGATTTTCGAGGAAGAGGTTGAAGCGCTCGGCGCCGTCTTTGTCGATACGCGCCCGGCCACCAGTGACGACAGCGGCGAATATGCGCCCTACCTGCCCGATGCCCGGGGTACACCGCGTTTGATGCGGGATGATGATGGCATTCATTTCACCCTGGCTGGATATACCCG
>CBFHQE010000127.1:0-7724 GCA_965657935.1 Maricaulis sp.
GCGCGCATGTCGCAGGAAATCGCCGCGGCCCAGGTTGAGCCGCGTGAGGAACACCGCGGCCGTGCCTCTGTGCAGATGTATGATGAAAGCCTGCCGGAGGGCGCGACCCTGGGCTTTGTCATTGCCGGCGAGCTCGCCGCGCATTTCGATGAGGAGCCTGCAGCAGAAGCGGAAGTCGAAGACATCTTGGCTGAGGCCGCCGCTGATGAGGACAGCGTTGTTGAGACCGTCGCCGAGCCCGCTGCGGAAGACGATCCGGTCGTGGAAGCGGAATTCGCCCGCCTTGCCGAAATCATGAGCGAGGAAGAGGCTGCGGCTGCTGAAACAGAGCCGTCCGAGGCGACCGACGCAAGTCACACGGAACTCGACGCCGAACTTGCCGCTGTTGTCGATGCTGCCGCTGATCCTGTCGAGGACGCAGACGACATGGTCGAGGCCGAGCCTGCCGCCGTTGCCGACGAGCCTCAGATGGAAACTGAAACGGCCGATGAAGCCGCGCCGGTCGCTGAAACAGTGGACGAAGAGGGCACGATTGTTGCCCAGGTTCATGATGTCGTTGAGCAGGCCATTGCTGTTGCGGGCCAGGACGCGCCACCGCCGCATCCGGCCTTCGAGGCTGCATCTGCAAGCGGCTCGGTTGGAGAAGTGGGCGCTGATGCAAGCCTGAACCGCGAGCCCGTTCATGTGCACGATGCGCTCGTCGAGACGGGCGAAGCCGAGGCACTGGACGATGATTTCTCCCCGGCGGACCTTGCGGGCGAGGACGATCTCTACACGGACAACCGAACGGTCGAACCGCACAAGGACCGCAGCGCAGGCTGGTTCGTCCTGGTTCTGCTGGCCGGGCTGACCCTGTCCGTCTATGGCGGCCTGTTCACCTATCTTGAATGGGACCGTGTCTGGGGCGCGCGTGAGCTGACCTCCGGCGCCTGGGCCTTGATCGCTGGCAGCTTCTTCTCGGTCATGGCGCTCTGGCAGCTGGTTTCCATCTGGATGGAAAAACGGAAAGAAAAAGCTCCGATTTAACGCTAACGCAGCAACTCTTGGCGCAAGCGGCCCTCTTGCCGCTTGACGCGTGCTGCGCTCGTGATACATCGCGCCACATGATACCGAACCAATATCCCTCTCTCGACTTCAATCTCGGTGAGACCGCGGACATGATCCGCGACACCGTTCGTTCCTTTGCTGCCGACGAGATCGCGCCCCGCGCGGCCGAAATCGACCAGAGCGACATCTTTCCGCCGGACCTCTGGCAGAAGATGGGCGAGCTCGGTCTTCTGGGCATCACAGTCTCCGAGGAAGATGGCGGTTCAGGCCTGGGATATCTGGAGCATGTGATTGCGATGGAAGAGATCAGCCGCGCGTCTGCGTCGGTTGGCCTGTCCTATGGCGCACACTCCAATCTGTGTGTGAACCAGATCCGCCGCTGGGCGACACCGGAACAAAAGACAAAATACCTGCCCAAGCTGATGTCCGGTGAACATGTCGGTGCGCTGGCCATGTCCGAGCCGGGTGCCGGTTCCGATGTTGTCGGCATGCGTTTGAAGGCGGAAAAGCGCGGCGATCGCTATGTGCTCAACGGCTCGAAGATGTGGATCACCAATGCGCCGGCCGCCGATACTCTGGTGGTTTATGCCAAGACGGATATCGACGCCCATTCCCGCGGCATTACGGCCTTTCTGATCGAGAAGGATTTCAAGGGTTTCTCTGTGGCCCAGAAACTCGACAAGCTGGGCATGCGCGGATCGGAAACCGGCGAGCTGGTGTTTGAAGACTGCGAAGTGCCGGAAGACAACATCATGGGACCGCTCAATGGCGGTGCGAAAGTCCTGATGTCGGGCCTCGATTATGAGCGCGCCGTCCTGTCCTCTGGCCCGGTCGGTATCATGCAGTCCTGCATGGATATCGTCATGCCCTATATCCGCGAGCGCCAGCAGTTCGGCAAATCCATTGGCGAGTTTCAGCTGGTCCAGGGCAAGGTCGCCGACATGTATGTGCGCATGAACGCCACGCGCGCCTATGTTTATGCTGTCGCCCAGTCCTGTGACCGGGGCGAGACGACGCGCAAGGACGCCGCAGGCGCCATCCTTTATGCTGCTGAAAACGCAACGCAAATGGCTCTGGACGCGATCCAGCTGCTGGGCGGAAACGGCTATATCAATGAATACCCGACCGGCCGCTTGCTGCGTGACGCCAAGCTCTACGAGATCGGCGCCGGCACATCGGAAATCCGCCGCTGGCTGATCGGCCGTGAACTGTTCGGCGAAACCGCCTGACATTCGACATTCACCTGATGACGGGCGATGTGGGCTTGGATATCCTTCCCCGCGTCCAGTCAGGGAGAATTGCATGTTCCGCCAATCCATCAACGCTATGGCCAGCCTGGTGCTTGTCTCTGCCTGCGCCTCTGCGCAAAAACCGTCGACAGCGGGTCAGATGGATATCCTGTCTGCCCAGGACACGCTGGAGGTCTGTCTCAACCGCACAGCGGATGCGGACCGCGCGGACCAGCAAACCTGTATTGGTGAATATTCCCGTGCCTGCATGACGCACCGCCCGGATGGCGAGACAACGCAGGGCATGGTGCGATGTTCGATCGAGGAGCGCGATGCCTGGGATGTTACGCTCAATGCCAGCCATATCGGCCTGCGTCAGCGATATGAGGGTACATCGGCGGCTGAAGGACTCCGTGATGCCCAGCGCGCCTGGATCGATTTCCGGGATGCTGATTGCGCCGCTGAAGCGGCGGTTTTTGAGGGTGGAACCATCGCCCAGATCATTCACGCCAGCTGTCAGATGGATCACACGGCGCAGCGGGCGCTGGTCTTGCGCGGGCGGCTGAGGGATCTTCCGAACTAGGCCCTACATCATCGGTCCCTACATCATCGGAAGCGGCAGGTGCAGCTTGCGCCGCATGGTCTCTGAAATCCCGGCCAGCATGCCCTGGGCCGCCTCGTAACCGGCTTCAACGGATTCATCGTATTTGTCCCAGTCGCGCATATCCACGCGTGTTTCCGGCAGGATGAGCAGGTCCGCGGCGCTGCGCCCGACGTCGCGGTGATCCGCCACACCCACAGTCGCAGCGCGCATCAGCAGCGAGGCGATCGGCGGCGGCGATTTCAGGCCATTATCCTTGACCCAACCCAGAAAGCCCGGCGGATCAACAAAGTCGGCGGGGTTGAGTCCCTGGGTGCGTGTCACGTCCACACCGACCACGGCGCCGCGCTGGAAGGCGCGCATCTGCTGAGCCGGGAAATTGGTGAAGACGGCGCCATCAACCAGGATCTGGCCGTTGTGGACGACCGGTGGCAACAGGCCAGGAATGGCAATGGAGGCGCGCAATGCGTCGCGCAACCGACCCTCGCGGTGAACATAGGGGCGACCATTGGCCAGGTTCGAGGACAGGCAGAAGAAGGGGCGTTTGAGATCGGCGATCTCGACATCTCCGAAATGATGTTTCAGGCGCTCATCCACCTTTTCGCCCTTGACCAGCGACACTACGGGCAGGGCCCAGTCATCGAGCGGATGGCTGTCGACAAAGGCCTCGCGCACGCGTTCTTCCAGCTCGGTATCGCTCCACTCCAGGCCGACACCTGCCGCGATGATCGCCCCCATCGAGGCGCCGCCGACAAAATCGATCGGCATGCCCGCCTCACGCAGGGCGCGGATCGCCCCGATATGGGCATAGGCACGGGCCCCGCCGCCGGACACGATCAGGCCGACAGATTTTCCGGCAATCGTACGGGCCAGCCGGTCGGCGTCCGCGCGGGCATGATCCTGGCGCCAGTGGAAGATGCGTGCCGCTTCGGCCGCTTCGATCCATTCCTGCGGTCGGGCGGCCTGTCTGATCCCGCCCAGGTGCAGCAGAACCACATCGAGCAGTTTCAGCTTGGCGGCAGGAGAGGGGTCGTCCGGCAGGAGCGGGCTGGACGGCCGGGCATCAGCGCGCGCGAACACCCACATGCGATCGGCCCGCCCCATGGCCCGCCGAGCCCATGACGGGTTGGCGAGGCGCGCGGTCAGCAGG
This sequence comes from Maricaulis sp., assembly GCA_965657935.1. Lineage (GTDB taxonomy): Bacteria > Pseudomonadota > Alphaproteobacteria > Caulobacterales > Maricaulaceae > Maricaulis. The sequence goes on from CBFHQE010000127.1 coordinate 4,028, forward strand.
ACGATGTCATGCTCGGCCTCGATGGCGTCCAGCTTCTGCCCGCTCCATTCAGAGCAGGCCTCATCGCCGATATAACAACTCAGTCCCAGGCGTTTCAGCGCGTCGCGGAGCTCGTTGGCACGATAATCCAGATCAATCGTCGGCGAGGTCGAGACCATCGCGAAGACCTTGGGCTCTGACCCGGTCGAGCGATCCGATCCGCGCAGCCGCGCCAGCATCATGCGCGCAAGCTCGCGCATCAGGCTGGCATGTTTGCGGGTCAGGCGTTCAAAACTGGCCTTGGGCAGGCGGACCAGCTCACTGTCGCGCAGGGCATAGACGCTAGCGCTGTGCGGGGTTTCGTCCAGCAGGGACATCTCGCCCACCGGCTCGCCAGCGCGGATATAGCCGATCAGGTCCGGCTCTCCGAGCGCGCCGTTTCGAAACGCGGCCAGCGCACCGGAGCGCACCAGGTAGAAGGCATCCGCGTCATCGCCCTCGCGAAACAGCATTTGCCCGGCCGGCAGGCAAAACCACTCAACCTCGTGTTCGACCGCGTCCAGCGCAGTCTTCTCGACACGATTGAGGAAGGGCAGGAATGAGAGATTTAACGGCATGAATGACGCGAACCATTTGATTGCACGCCAACATTAGGCCGGTTCGCGAGTTGGGAGAAGGGGGAATGGAGGGCGTCTTGACCTGAAACGCTTCCGACCTAGGATCGGCTGAGCCTTTGCTTGGAGAAGTGCGACGTGACCCGTCTTCGCGATCAGTTTTTCGACTTCGCCCCTTGGACCCTAGTGTGTCCGGCAATCGCGTTGAAGGCCAGCGGTTTGAGTTGGCTCACCGCAATAATGCTCGGCTCCGCCATCACCGGGGTAGCTCTTTGCTCGGTGTATCTTGTCCGCTTTCTACGCGAGCAGCGCCGCTAGGCTCTGTTGAGCCCTAAAACCGTCGCCGCAGGACGAAATGTCCGACGGGGCGGACCGAGCGGGCGTGGGTGTCGCCGATGGCTTCGCGATCGACCTTGTCCAGATCGTCGAGCAGGACCTGCGTCTCGCCCGTTTCCGGATCGTAGATCTGCATCTGGTCGGCACGATTATCGCCAAAATAGGCGCCACCTTCCAGAGTGAGATCCCAGGCATTTATGGTGCGGACCGTCACGCCGGCGCCGAAATAGCGCGTCATCTCTGCCAGGCGGTTGGAGCCTTCGATTTCAGAGAGCTGGGAGAGGGGAATGAGGTCGTACTGGTATTCGCTTTCCGACAGCGCCCAGTCCGGCGCATCGGTCTCGAAACTCTGCCGCGCACCCGCGGACAGGTAGAATTCATCGCCGAAGGGATGGATCTCGATCTCGCCGGTCAGCGCAGAGATTTCCGCTGTCTCACCGAAATCGTTCGTCAGTGCATTGAAATCGTTTGTCAGCGCATTGCCGGACAGGTCGATCTGTTCCGTGGCAAAGCGCCAGCGCACATTCTCGTCGTTTTCCTCGATGCTCAGGCCGGTCTGCCAGGCAAGCGAATCGCTCGATTGCGCCATCGCCGACGACGCCGAAACTGCCAAAATGGCAAGTGTGGCCAGAGATATACTCTTACGCATAAACACCTCCCAACTGGCCCAGTCCCCGTGGGCACGCCCCTTCAACGAAAAGCCTGAGCGTCAGCTCTGAATCAGTCGTTAAAGCGGTAATGGCAATTGTTCCCATCTCGTCATCTTTTTCAATTCTAACGCGAATAATATCGAATCAAAGCCTTGCTTTCCAACGAGCTGGGGAGAAGGGGACCGACGCCTTCTGTCACAAGGACTAAGCGCCGGTCCGATCCGCGCACGGCTGGGGTGTGGGAGGCGCGGAATACTTTATTCACTGTGTCGGCACGGACAGGGGGATGTCTGGCCTTACACACCTGTGATGCTTCGGATCCCGGATTTGGATGCATGCAAGATGGATTTTATTGATCGGGCGGGTTAAGCAGCGCCTCAACCACCCGCCACTCCTAGGTTTTCCATGACCCAGCTTGTTTCCGCGATCGATACGACTTCCGAGAGCTTCAACGCCAATCATTCCGCCATGGATGCGCTTTTGAGTGAGCTCCAGGCCAAGTCCGCAGAGGCTGCACGGGGCGGATCGGAACGCTCGCGCGAGAAACATCTGTCGCGCGGCAAGCTGTTGCCACGCGAGCGTGTCGAGCGTCTGCTGGACCCGGGTTCTGCCTTCATGGAAATCGGGGCCCTGGCGGCGAACGGCATGTATGAAGGCAATGTGCATGGTGCGGGCATGATTGCCGGCATCGGCCGTGTCTCCGGGCGCGAAGTCATGGTCGTCTGCAATGACCCGACCATCAAGGGCGGCGCCTATTACCCGATGACGGTGAAGAAGCATTTGCGGGCGCAGGAAATCGCCATGCAGAACCGTCTGCCCTGTGTCTATCTGGTGGACAGTGGCGGCGCGAACCTGCCGCACCAGGCGGATGTTTTCCCCGATCGCGAGCATTTCGGAAGGATTTTCTACAACCAGGCCAACATGTCCGCGCAGGGTATTCCGCAGATCGCGGTGGTCATGGGCTCGTGTACGGCAGGCGGTGCCTATGTGCCGGCCATGTCCGACGAGACCATCATCGTGCGCAAGCAGGGCACCATCTTCCTGGGCGGCCCGCCGCTGGTGAAGGCCGCCACGGGCGAGATCATCTCGGCCGAGGATCTGGGCGGTGCTGACGTGCATGCGCGCACGTCCGGCGTGGCCGACCATTACGCCGCCAATGACGAGCACGCCCTGCACATGGCGCGTCGCATCGTGGCCAATCTCAACACGGTGAAAAACGTCGATCTCGACGTCACGGCCAGTATTGAACCGAAATACGACCCGAGCGAGCTGGGCGGGGTGATCCCGGCCGATATCCGTGCGCCCTATGATGTGCGTGAGGTGATCGCCCGCATCGTCGACAATTCCGAATTCGACGAGTTCAAGAAACTCTATGGCGAGACGCTGGTCACCGGCTTTGCGCGCCTCTACGGCATGCCGATCGGCATCATCGCCAATAACGGCATCCTGTTCTCAGAGAGCGCCCAGAAGGGCGCGCACTTCATCGAGCTGTGTGCCCAGCGCGGTATCCCGCTGGTCTTCCTGCAGAATATCACCGGTTTCATGGTCGGCTCGAAATACGAGGCCGGCGGTATTGCCAAGGACGGCGCCAAGCTGGTGACGGCGGTCTCGACCTATGCCGGGCCGAAATTCACCGTCATCATCGGTGGCTCCTATGGCGCGGGCAATTACGGCATGTGTGGCCGGGCCTATTCGCCGCGTTTCCTGTTCATGTGGCCCAATGCTCGGATCTCCGTGATGGGCGGCGAGCAGGCAGCCTCCGTTCTGGCCACCGTCAAGCGCGACGCCATGGAGCATCGCGGCGAGGACTGGTCTGCCGAGGAAGAGGCGAGTTTCAAGGAACCGATCCGTGAAGCCTATGAAGCCGAGGGTAATCCCTATTATTCCACGGCCCGCCTGTGGGATGACGGCATTATCGCCCCGGGCGATACCCGCCGGGTGCTGGGCCTCAGCCTGTCTGCTTCACTGAACGCACCGATCGAGAAGACCAAGTTCGGCGTCTTCCGGATGTAGGTCATGAGCAGGCCGCGCATCACCATCGAGATTCAGCCGGGCGAAGACGGTGGAGTGGGCGAGTTGCTGGTGCATTTCAATGCAGCCGGTCGAGATGTGTTGCTG
>CBFHQE010000128.1:0-7620 GCA_965657935.1 Maricaulis sp.
TGATTTAATTTCACCAATCTGGTGAAATTGGTCTGTTGTGCACAAAGGGGGGATCGTGTTCAGACAATTCGCACTCGCGCTGGTCGGGCTTTGCATGGCCATATCCGACAGCCAGTCCCAGTCGCCGCTCGAAGAGTTCGCCCAGTTGCCACAAGTCGCTTATGCGACCCTTTCCCCGGACGGCAGCCGGGTTGCCTACTTCACGACATACCAGGGCACGCGCGTGGTCGCCGTGCGGAATCTGGATACAGGTGAAGCCCAGCTTTCCGACATGTCCAGCATCGACCCGCGTTTCCTGCGCTGGGCGGATGACCGCGTGCTCCTGCTCTCGGCCAGCGTCAATCGGGAGTTTTTTGGCGTGCGAGGCAATATCGCGGTCTCGGCAACGATTTCACTGGATACCGACAACAATCTTGACGCCCGCCAACTCCTGCGGAACAGCAGCCAACTCGGCCAGAATTTCTTTCTGGGCCGGATCGTTGGCATTGAAGCAGACAGCGGCCATGTCCTGATCCCGGCATTCGACAGGGACGGCAATTTTGATCTCTTTGCCGCCGATCCGCTCAGCCGACGCGTTCGACGTGTGGCAGAAGGCCGAGGCAATACGCGCGACTGGATTATTGATGCCTCCGGCGCAGCGGTTGCTCGCAATGATCTGTCCAATTCTCGCGATCGTCAGACCCTGTGGCTGCGCGAGGACGGTGCGTGGGAGCGCCTGCGTGAGGTCGAGGATATCAGCCGCCCGGCATTCAGCGCCCAGGGCCTGTTGCCGGGAGGCGAAATCGCCATTTCTACCACCTTCATCAACGAAAACGGCGCTTCCATTCGGGGCCTTTACGCGCTCGACAATGAGACGGGACACGTCTCCGATACGGTTTTCGAACACAGCACCTACGACCTCGATGAAGTCTTGGTCGATCCTTACTCCAACGCCGTGATCGGCGTTACGTATGAAGACGTGTATACCCAACATGTCTGGTTCGACGACGAGCTTACCGAGTGGCAAAACTCGCTCGATGCCACTTTCCCGGACCAGGTCGCGCGCATTACGAGTTGGTCCCGTGATCGCCGCCGCATGATCATATCCGTGGAAGGCGCGAGCCAAGCCCCGATGATCTATCTGTTCGATGCCGCAACCCGCAGACTCAATCTGCTCGGTTCCATGTATGGCTCGCTTGGAGGAGAAGTGCTGCCCGCGCGCACGCATTTCGAGTACCCGGCACGCGATGGCACGATGATCCCTGCCTATGTTACGCGGCCGGACGGCGATGGTCCCTTTCCCACAGTCATCCTGCCTCATGGCGGACCGGCCCAACGCGAGCTGGGTGGCTTCGACTATCTCGCTCATTTCCTGGCCAGCCGAGGATATGCCGTGCTGCAGCCGAATTTCCGCGGCTCATCAGGGTATGGATGGCAATGGCAAAGCGATGGATTTGGGGAGTGGGGCACCGGCCTCATGCAGCATGATGTCACTGACGGTCTCCAGGCTATGATCCAGGCCGGTTATACGGATCCAGAACGTGTCTGCATCGTTGGCTGGAGTTATGGCGGCTATTCCGCGCTGGCGGGCGCCGCCTTCACGCCCGATCGATATCGATGCGCTGCGGCCATTGCTCCGGCCACCGACCTGCCCTCAATGATGACCTATGTCCGCCAGCGTTATGGTCGCTCACACTGGAGTTACGATTACTGGTCTGAGCTCATGAGCGGAGACTCTGATCTGAGCGGGAACGCTCAGCTGCGGGCGATATCACCGGCCCAGAATGCCGAGCGTATCCAGATTCCGATATTGCTGATCCATGGCGAAGATGACAGCGTTGTCCCGATCGCACAAAGCGAACAGATGGAACGCGCCCTGCGGCGTGCAGACGTCCCGGTCCGATTCCTCGAGCTCGACGGAGGAGATCATTCCCTGACTGATTTCGAGATGCGCGTCACTTTGCTCACCGAGTTGGAGAACTTCCTGGATACGCATATCGGCGAATAACTCCAAGCGATTGACGGCGCCCACGAAGGCCGATGCGGCAATCGATCCGCGAACGCCTTTTCCCTTGAAATGCAAGCAATGCCCGTCATTCGAACAGCGCGATGGTGTGTCCCACTATGGCCATATGTGACTTTCTTCTGTCGGTGATATTGCAATTTCGTAGGATTGGCGCTCTGCTGCAGGTTACCAACTAGTAATCCGGGGGGACGTCGTGATTAATCGCCTGATCAGCGCTTTCGCTAGCCTATTCGCTCTGTGCGGAGCTGCCTTTGCGCAGCCGCCGGTGGAGCAATTCGCCCAGTTGCCCGATATGCAGCTGGCAACACTCTCTCCGAGCGGGGAGAAGCTGGCCTATTTCACCAATTATCGCGGCATTCGCGCTTTGGCCGTCAGTAATCTTGAGACCGGGGAAGCTCAGGTTGCCGACATGTCGAGCGTGGATCCCCGTTTCCTGCGTTGGGCGGATGATCGTGTCCTGCTGGTCTCCGCCAGCGTCAACGAGGAACTCCCGGGCATTCGCGGCACTGTCGACATCTCCTCAAGCTTCTCGATCGATACAGATCGCGACATGCGAGCGCGTCAATTGCTGCGTGACAATGATGACCTGGCCTTCAATTTCGGCCTCGGCCGCATCATTGGCATTGACGCTGAAACCGGACATGTCCTGATCCCGGCCTATAGCGATGATCGCAGTTATGATCTCTATTCGGCAGACCCGCTGAGCCGTCGTGCCCGCCGTGTCGCCCGTGGTCGCAATACGACCCAGGACTGGATACTGGACGCCAATGGTCAGGCTGTAGCCCGAAACGACATGTCCGAACTGCGCGAAGAACAAGTGCTTGCCGTGCGTCGCGATGATGAGTGGGAGACCATCAGTCAGGCCGAGGACGTCAACCGGCCATCCTTCAACGCGGTCGGCTTGCTGCCCGATGGCAATATCGCAATCACCACCACATTCCTCGGCGACGAGGATTCCCAGCGCAACAGCCTCTACGTCATGTCGATCGAGACGGGCTCCATCGTGGATACCCTGTTCTCCCACGAAACCTACGACCTGGGCGGTGTGCTGGTTGACCCGTATACCAACGTCGTCATCGGCGTGACTTACGATGATGAATTCACGCGCCATGTCTGGTTTGACGAAGAATTGGGCAATTGGCAGGCAAGCCTTGAAGCTGCCTTCCCCGGCATGGTTGTACGGATCACGAGCTGGACGCGTGACCGCTCCAAGATGACCATGCAGGTTGAAGGTCCGCGCCAGGCGCCGATGGTTTATATTTTCGATGCCGAAGCACTGGGTGTGTCCCTGGCGGGATCCCAGTACGGCGTGCTGGGCGCAACGCCTTTGCCCGAACGGATGCATATTCACTACCCGGCACGCGACGGCGAACAGATCCCGGCATACATGACGCTGCCGGAGGGCGAAGGCCCATTCCCGACCGTCATCCTGCCGCATGGCGGTCCTGCTGCCCGTGATATCGGCGGCTATGACTATCTGGCACATTTCTTCGCCAGCCGCGGTTATGCTGTCCTGCAGCCCAACTTCCGGGGATCCTCCGGGTATGGGTATCGCTGGCAGGCCGCTGGCCATGGTGGCTGGGGCACTGGCATCATGCAGCATGATGTCACCGACGGCCTGGAGGCAATGGTAGATGCCGGATATTCCGACCCGGAACGTGTCTGCATCGTCGGCTGGAGTTATGGCGGATATGCGGCCCTCGCGGGAGTGGCGTTCACGCCAGACCTCTATCAGTGTGCGGTAGCGGTTGCGCCCGCCACGGACCTGCCGGAAATGGTCAATTTTGTTCGCGACCGTCAGGGGCGCAATCACTGGAGTTATGAATTCTGGCGCGAATTCATGGACGGCGATGCCAATGCAGAGGGCAATTCGACCCTGATCGCAGTCTCTCCGTCTCGCAATGCCGAAAACATCCAGGTCCCTGTCCTGCTCATTCACGGTGAGGCGGACAATATTGTTCCGATCCGCCAGAGTGAGGTCATGGAACGGGCTCTGGAACGTGCCAATGTGGACGTGGAGCTCATTGCTCTGGAAGACGGCGACCACTCGCTGACCGACCAGGCCATGCGTGAACGTCTGCTGACGGAGATGGAGGCCTTCCTGGCGGCCAATCTCGGCCAGTAAGACCGTTTCCTTACAAACGAAAAAGGGGCGCGCCCGGAATGCCGGACGCGCCCTTCTTGTTGGTCACAGACCTTAGGAAGATCTACCAGTTCAGATCTTCACCACTGACGTGGAAAAACCGGCCATTCATCGCGGCATTGCCGAACGCACGCGCGATCAGATCGAGCTGGCCGGAAACGGATTCCTCAACCGTCAACAAACCGCCTGCGCCGCCCATATCTGTGCGGACCCAGCCCGGATGCATGACCAGGGTGACGATCCCGCGATCCTTGAGGTCGTGGCTCAGTGACTTGCCAATGGCGTTCAGCGCCGCCTTGGACGCGCGATACCCGTAGGCACCGCCGCTGTCATTATCGCCGATAGAGCCCATGCGGCTGGACTGGAGCGCGATGACCTTCATCTCCGAGCTGGCGACCTGGTCGGCAAAGGCCTCAACCAGGGCCAGCGGCGCCAGCGCATTAACACGCATCTCGTCGATGAAGTGTTCGCTGCCCGCGGTTCCGAAATTGCGCGTTTCGCCGGACATCATTCCCGCATTGGCGAACAGGAGATCAATCGGGCCGGTAACGCTCTCCGCAAGCTTCACCGCCGCCGAAACATCGCTGGCATCATAGGCAAGGACGGTAAGACGACCATCCGTGTCGAGCGCCTTGAGATCAGTGGCGGAAGCCGGGTCTCGAACAGCGGCAGAGATCGTCCAGCCGCGTTCCAGCAGCTGCCGGCAATGCTCCAGGCCAAGTCCGCGATTGGCACCGGTAATCAAAGCGTGCGGCATGTAAATCTCTCCTGTATCGAATCTGTCACGAAAGTTAGTCGAAAACGTCGCGCTGTCAGCCTTGAAATATGACTCTTACAGCGCCGGTCCAACTAGCGACCGGTCAGCGCCAGCCAGTTAAGGCGCAACTGACGCCCCAATAAGGCGGGCTCCGGCGCAATCTCGTAGGGATTGTCCGGCAGGCGTTTGAGATAGGTCGGAACCAGCCGCACATACCCCAGAGCAGGCACGGCCTCGGCCGGGATCGGTCCGAGCGCGTTGAACGCCTCCACGGCCCCCTGGCATGCGGCGCGTACCGGCTCGACGAGGCGCGCCGCCTTGTCTTCACCCAGCCCCTGGGCGAGCATGGCAGCGCTCGCGCCCTCACTGACCAGCTCGTCGCCCGCCACTGGCGCGCGGCCCAGGCTGGCGCGATGGGCGAACGCCCGCAACAGGCCACACAGCCCCCAGGCCCGACCGCCCTGCCGGGCCCAATCATCGGGCACGACAGCGCCGCTGACCTGCAGAGCCATGTGGATCAACGCCCCTGCGGTCTGGTCCACATAGGCGATCAGGTCGGCAAGGTCGCTGTAGGGCCGCGCCGATACGTCATCGAAGCGGGCGGAGACGAGACCAAGCAGAGCCTCGCGCTCTACATCTCCGGTGAGCTTCGCCAGCGCTTCCAGAACGGCATGGCGACGGACTTTGGGCGCTTCAAGATAGAGATCCTCGACCGCATCACGCCACCAGGTCAGCTTCATTTCACCGATCAGGCTTTCCGAAGTCGCCTCGGCGATGCGGGCGACTTCATGGTTGAAGGCGTAAAGCGCGAACAACCGCTCCCGGACGTCCTCCGCAGCAAAAAGCGCAGATAACCGACGGTCCGGGTCGGATTTTTGTAACAGCGTGTTGAAATCTTCAGCCGACATGCGTGCTCCTGCTGGACAGGACCTTGTTACACCCCATATGCACACCAGCAATGTTTCGCAGCACCCCGCTGCGGTTTTCGTCGCATATCGGTTCCCTAGCTTTTGAAATGAGGTCCTTCATGGCTTTCACCCTCCCCGACCTGCCCTACGCCAAAGATGCCCTGGCGCCGCATATCTCTTCCGAGACACTGGATTTCCACCACGGCAAGCATCACAACGCCTATGTCGGCAAGCTGAATGGCCTGATCGAGGCGTCCGACCTCGCAGATAAATCCCTGGAAGACATCATCAAGATCTCGGCCGGCGATGCGGCGCAGGCCGGCATCTTCAACAATGCGGCCCAGATCTGGAATCACACCTTCTACTGGCATTCCATGGCGCCGAATGGTGGCGGTGCCCCGAGCGGTGAGCTGGCAGAGCTGATCGATCGCGATTTCGGTTCACTGGACGCTTTCAAGAAAGCCTTCGCTGATGCTGGCGCGACCCAGTTCGGTTCCGGTTGGGCGTGGCTGGTTCTGGCCAATGGCAAGCTGGAAGTGCGCAAGACGCTGAACGCAGAAACCCCTCTGACCGAAGCCGGTGTCACGCCGCTGTTGACGATGGATGTGTGGGAACATGCCTATTACATCGATTTCCGCAATGCGCGTCCGAGCTATATCGACACCTTCCTCGGCAAGCTGATCAACTGGGATTTTGCTGCCCAGAACCTGCAGGCGGCCCTGGCCGACGCAGCATAAGGCAACTGGCCGCTCGCCAAGAGCGGCCACCCGCCCTACTCTCTGCCTCGGTCGATAAAAATATCCCGAGGGGGAAAATCATGTTTGCTCGTACAGTCCTGACAGCTGCCGTCCTGGCGCTGGCTTCTGTCCCGTCCGCGTTGGCACTCCAGCCTCAATTGTCGGAGGACGGGTTTGATCCAACCGCGCTTGCTGCCCTGGATGCGCAGCTGGACGCGCTCGCCGCTCAAGGCCACCGGCCGGGATATGCGGCGATCATCGCCCGCGGCGAAGAGATCGTGTTCACGGCCGAGGCTGGCTATTCCGACCTGGAAAACGAAACTCCCTTCACCATTGAGACCCCGGTGCGGATTGCCTCGATGACCAAGCCGGTCACCGTCCTGGCGGCAATGATGCTGGTCGAGGCGGGCGAGCTCGGGCTGGATGACCCGGTCAGCGACTACATCCCGTCTTTCGCTGACATGCAGGTTGCGGTTTCCCCCATGGCCAATGGCGATGGGCAGATTGAAACCCGTCCGGCCGGCACCGTGATGACTGTCCGCCATCTGATGACCCACACCGCGGGTCTGGGTTACCTGTTCGAGGCGGAGAGCGATCTGGGTCGTCTCTATCTCGAGAACTCGCTCTATGTCGGCGAAGGCAATCTTGAAGCGCGCATGGAACAGCTTTCCGGCTTGATCCTTTATTCAGATCCGGGTGATCGCTGGTTTTACTCCTACTCGAATGACGTTCTCGGACGTGTCGTTGAAGTCGCTTCACAGACGCCGTTTGAAGACTTCATGGAAGCGCGGATCTTTGCACCGCTGGGCATGCACTCGACCGGTTTTTTCTTCGAGGACACCGATATCCGGGAAAAGGACATGTCGCCGCTCTACATCCACACCGAGACGGGTGACATGGTCGAGTTTGAACAACAAGCTCCGGACTGGGCCTCCGGCGGCGGCGGCCTGGTGTCCACCGGAACCGATTATATCCGCTTTGCCATGATGCTGGCCAATGGCGGCGCGCTGGGCGATGTGCGTCTGGTTCAGCCGGAAACCCTGATGCAGATGGGCCGTCCGCAGGTCACC
>CBFHQE010000129.1:0-7453 GCA_965657935.1 Maricaulis sp.
CTTGCCGCCGCGAATAACCAGATCGAACATGTATGCCTCCCGTCAGTATCAAGATGTCCGCTTTTTCTTGATCAGCTGGTCATAGCCACGGAAAAGCCCGACCAGTACAAAACCCGCCGTGATATGCCACACGCCCCATAGCGCGGTCACGGCCACTGCGCCCCCTACACCACCAAATTGCGACAACAGGAGCAAGAGCCCGAGTCCCGCATTCTGGATGCCGACTTCGAAGGTCAACGAGCGCACCTTCGGGCCCGCAAGCTGCATCACAACTCCTGCCAGCGCGCCGGCAGCGAAAGCGAGGGCGTTATGGGCCATGACGAGCGGAATCAGGTTGTGATCCTGCGAGAACAACACGTCGCGATTGGTATATCCGCCCACCAGAATCAGACCGACCAGGATCGAGAATGCCACCGGCGTGAGATATCGCTTCATGACCGCGGCCAGATCCGGTTTCCAATGTGCCACGGACATGCCGCACACGAGAGGCAGCGCCAGCAAACCGGCTGTCTGAATCAGGAAGATGGACGGGTCGACATTGAGCGTATCAACCAGAACCGATGTCGGCGCATATTGATTCGCCCAGAACAGGATCGAAACCGGGGTGATCAGCGCCGCTGAAACACTTGATATGGCGGTCAACGAAACTGAATAGGCAGTATCCCCGCGCGCAAACAGCGTCAGGGCATTGGAGACATTGCCGCCGGGACAACTGGCAACAACGATCATGCCGAGAGCGACGCTCGGCGCCGGGTTGAGCACCATGATCAATGCCAAAGTCAGCAGCGGCAGGCCGAGAACCTGCGCCGCCACACCTCCGGCCACTGCCAGGGGCTCTCGTTTCAAGTCAATGAAATCACGAAGCCTTAGCCCGAGAGCAACGGTAAACATCATGACGACGAGACTGGCAGACATGACCAGCTGGAAAGTGGGGCTCAGCTCGACGGTGAGCGTTTCTACCCCTGAACCATCAAGCAAATCCTCTCCCCCGGAAACCAACTATAAACTTTGTATAGGTCTGTATGGTTGCCCTGCCGTCCATTTGGTACCGGCATAAAATCATTTTTGGGTCGCATTAATTTCACAACCCTGTATCTTTACCGCACGTGGCGGACCAGCCTGCAAGCTGTTTGTCACCTCACTTTCGTGCGGGGAAGGGAGTGCTCGGGCGAGCAGATCTTCGGAGAGGCTCGATTCGATCATTTTTGGAGGAGCGGCGTATCAGCGCCTTAGTCTTTGGGGGACTATTGGTATGGGACGGAAACGTTTCGATGAAATGCCTTGCGCGATCGCGCAAACACTTAATCAAGTCGGTGATTGGTGGACTTTACTGATCGTACGGGATGCCATGAAAGGCGCTCGTCGGTTCAGCGATTTTCATGAAAGCACCGGAATCGCAAAAAACATTCTCACAGACCGTCTGAACAAGCTGGTCGAGAATGGCATCATGACCCGCGAGGAAGTTGGCGTACGCGGCCAGCGGCAGGAATACGTGCTGACCGACCGCGGCGAAGCATTGTTTCCAATCCTGATCGCCATGCAGCAATGGGGCGATCGCTGGGTCTACGAAAACGAATCCCTGCCTTGCGTGATCTATGACAAGCGCAATGGCCAGGAAATTTCTCCTGTCGCGGTAGCCAATCAAAGCGGCGATGAAGTGACACATCACTTCCTCGGCACGCGAGAGAACGCTGAAGACGACATGCAGGAAACCGGCTGACACCAGCTGACTGAGACGAGTAGAAGGCCGGGCGCATCTTGCACCGGCTTTTTTCTTGCGCCGAACCAGGCTGCGGTTTCGCCTGAAAAGCGAGTTCAATCCCAAAAATATTGTTTCACGCGAGTGCGGCGGCTATCATGCCCGAGGCGCATACGCGGTCTGTTCTGCTCGTCAGGGCAATCTGCGGCAATTTGAAACCCATTTTTCAACTCGCCATGCGGCAAAGGGGAGACCACACATGATCTTGACCACACTCGCGATGAGCGCAGCCATGCTCCAGGCTGATGCCAGCGCCCTGATTGAGAATGCCCTGCAGATTTCCAGCTCCCAGGGCAACTATGTGACCTATTTCAACGCGGATGGTACCTATACGACCAATATCGGCATTTCCGGCACCTGGGAGATCCGCGGCGCGGAAATCTGCGTCGTTCGTACGACCGGCGAGAGCGGCTGCGCGCCGCTTCAAGACGGCGTTAGCCTCGGCGATAGCTGGGAAGGCACCAATGCCGCCACCGGCGAAACCGTGACCTATACGATCGTGGCCCGCGACAGCTAGTCGACGCGCTGTTTCGACAGAAAAGCCACCGGCCCTGGCCGGTGGCTTTTTTACGTCTTTTCTCGATATACGCTTATCCAGCAGAGACCTCTGTTAAACCAGCTTGTGCTGGAACAGAGGGAAATGGGGCCGAAACCCCATCCATTATTCGCCGAAGGAACCGGCTGGCCCCGGGAATACGACAGGCGTTTCCGAACCGTCATGCGCGACGGCAGACACGCCGAAATAGTAATTGTCGATGACAACGTTCTAGAGCGTGAATTCCCCGGTAATTCCAACGAAGCGACTATGCGTCCACTGGGGCGCGTCAGTCAGACGCCAGTGCACGCGATAACCGGCCAGGTTCTCGGCGGCGCGACCTTCAGCCAGGCTCCAGCGGATATGTGTCGACGGCTGGACCGCACCCGCAATCTCGACATTGGCCGGAATGGGCGGAGCCCCCGCGATCTGCGCCATAACCGCCACATTGAGAGACGTCAGCTTGGCAGCGAAGTCGAAATCCACACCATCAATCGTATCTCCATAGGCACGGCCGTCTTCCGTTCGCAGATCCTGATGCTGACGGTCATAATGCTCATTTGTCTCCATGATGCGCACGCCCGGCATGCCCGCCTCATTGAACGGTCGGTGATGTCCACCCCTGCGGAAACGGTCGAGGCGATAGACCATCATGACATCCAGATTGGGAATGTACTGGTCTGCCGTACGATCAACCATGCGGGCCAGATTGCGCGACGGGCTGTCCACTTCGCCACCGGTGAAGCGCCGCAGACGCGCCTCGTCCGGCGTTTCAGTCGCGCGTGTACCTTCGGAAAACACGCGGGCCGTCGTGTTGTTGGTGACGCCATTGATGCCGGTGATATTGCCGATCATGTCATTGTTCAGCACGGCCTTGATCCGCCAGCCATTATCGAGTGCGTGACTGGCCACAATGCCGCCGCCGAACAGGCCCTGCTCCTCACCAGAAAGCCCGGCATAAACGATCGTGCCGGCGAACTGGTGCTGAGAAAGTACCCTTGCGGCCTCGATCACACCGGCCATGCCCGACGCATTGTCATTGGCCCCGGGGCTGTCAGACGTTCCGTCCAGCGGATCTGTGACCCGGCTGTCGATGTCGCCGGACATCACCACCATGCGATCCGGGTCCAGGCGTCCGCGCTGGATCGCGATGACATTGACGATCTCGGTTGGTTCGGGGATGCGCGGCTGGCCGAATGTCGTTCCGGACACGTAGATAACCTCGAGACACCCTCCGCAATCGGCGGAAATGCGCTCGAACTCGTCGAATATCCAGCGACGGGCCGCACCGATGCCGCGTGTATCGCTTTCGGTCTCTGAAAGAGTGTGCCGCGTCCCGAACTCGGCGAGCGTACGGATATCCGACTCGATCCGGTCTGCAGAAACGTCAGCGACATAGTCGTGGACGGCCAGGACCTCGGACGGCGGTGCGTGTTGTGCGATGGCCGGCGCGCTGAAAAGCGCCGCGCAGGACAAAATTGTGGCAGACCTGATCATTTCCCTCTCCCCAAATCATTGGACATCAGGATAGTGCGCCAAGCCGGTCAGGCAACTCACGAAACCTTCAACCGCTTCAGCTTCATTGCAGTCCCGTTCTGTCCACTCTCATCGCGCTGGAACCGCCAGACCGCCAGAGAGGCTGCAGATCCACAAGCGGACCGGGGGCAACGAAGATCGCCGCACGCCAGTCCGCCCGTCAGTCCGCTCGCAAGATCACGGCTTGAGGACCACTTTGCCAATGGCCCGACGCTCGGACAACTCCGCGAAGGCGGATTGGAAATCGTCTAGCGAGTATTGCGCAGCAACATGTGGCTTGATCTGACCTTTTTCAAAGAAATCAAACAGCTCCGCCATATTCTGATAGTGCCCTTTCGGATCGCGCATGGCCCAGGCCCCCCAGAAAACGCCAACCGCGGAAGCGCCTTTGAGCAACGGCAGATTCAACGGCAGCTTGGGGATTGGGCCGGACGCAAATCCGATCACCAGATGGCGGCCTTCCCAGCCAATAGCCCGGAATGCTGTCTCCGCCAGTTCGCCGCCGACCGGATCGTAGATGACATCAACGCCCTGCCCGCCCGTCAGCTCCTTGGCGCGCGCCTTGAGGTCCTCGGTCGAGTAATTGATTCCTTCATCCGCACCATGTTGCTTTGCGACAGCGAGTTTTTCGTCGGTCGATGCTGCTGCGATGACCCTGGCGCCCATGGCCTTGGCCAGCTCCACGGTTGCCAGGCCAACGCCACCGGCCGCGCCGAGCACCAGGACAGTTTCGCCAGGCTGAAGTTGGGCGCGTTGTTTCAACGCATAGTAGGATGTGGCGTAAACCACGGTCAGGCCAGCCGCTTCCTCAAAAGACATGCTGTCCGGGATTTTCACAAATGTGCCTGCGGGTGACGCGACCTTGGAGGCAAAAGCGCCGGTCAGGCCATTGAAACAGACACGATCACCAATCTTGAACCCGTCCAGCCCTTCACCAAGCTCGGCGATAACACCGGCGCCCTCACCGCCCGGCACGAATGGCAGGGGCGGCTTGAACTGATAGTCGCCGCGCACACAGAGCAGATCCGGGAAGTTCAGACCGGCTGCCTTGACGTCGATCAGCGCATGCGCCTCGGGCACGGCGGGATCATCAATCTCTTCAACCTTCAGATTAGCTTCCGGGCCGAATTCACGACAATACAGTGCTTTCATGGTCGTGACCTCACGCGACTTCGAACAGGCCGGCAGCACCCATACCGCCACCGACACACATGGTTGCTACGACGTATTTGGCGCCGCGACGCTTGCCTTCGATCAGGGCGTGGCCAACAAGGCGCGCGCCGGACATGCCATAGGGATGCCCCACAGAGATCGCACCGCCATTGACGTTAAGGCGCTCATTGGGAATGCCCAGCTTGTCCCGACTGTACAGAACCTGAACCGCGAAAGCCTCATTCAGCTCCCACAGGCCGATATCATCCATCGTCAGACCATTGGCCTTGAGCAGTTTCGGTACGGCGTGGATCGGGCCAATCCCCATCTCGTCAGGGTCAAGGCCGGCGACCGCCATACCCCGATAGATACCGAGCGGATTAAGGCCGCGACGCTCAGCCTCCCTGGCCTCCATCAGAACGGAGGCAGAGGCGCCGTCAGAGAGCTGGGACGCGTTGCCCGCAGTGATGAACCGGCCTTCCTTGATCACCTGACCATCCTTGAACACCGGATTGAGACCGGCAAGCATCTCCGCTGTCGTGCCCGGGCGATTGCCCTCATCCTTCTCCAGCGTCACTTCGACATCAGAGACTTCCTTGGTCTCCTTGTTGAAGAATTTCATGGTCGACGGCAGCGGCACAATCTCGTCATCAAACTTGCCCGCCTGCTGGGCCGCATGGGTACGATCCTGGGACTGGGCCGCGTACTCGTCCTGCGCCTCGCGGGATACGCCGTAGCGGTCAGCGACGATTTCCGCCGTCTCAAGCATGGACATGTAGAGCGCCGGCTGATGCTCCAGCGTCCATTCATCCGCAGCCCTGAAATTATTCATCTTGTCGTTCTGGACCAGGGAGATGCTTTCCAGACCGCCACCGACCGTGACCGTCATACCGTCGGCGATGATCTGTTTGGCGGCCGTGGCGATGGCCATCATGCCGGAGGCACACTGGCGGTCCATCGACATGCCGGCGATAGTGGTCGGCAGCCCTGCACGTATGGCGCAGTTTCGGCCGGGATTGCGGCCGGTTGTGCCCTGCTGCATGGCACAGCCCATCACCACATCATCGATCTCGGCCGGATCCACCCCGGAACGCTCGACCGCGTGTTTGATGGCATGGCCACCCAGCGCAGGGCCGGAGGTGTCGTTGAAAGCGCCCCGATAGGCCTTGCCGATCGGTGTTCGCGCCGTTGATACAATCACTGCCTCACGCATGGCTGTCTCCTCTAACCCTTGCTTCTGTAATTCACGATTTGCTGTGTGGTCGCCATCAGGCGCCCATCCCGGCTCCACATCCGGGCATGTTGATCAAAAAACCCGTTGCCGCCCCGCGCGCCTGTCGCCTCGACCAGCATGTAATCCGTGCCAACCGCGGCGTAGTCCTCAGCCGTCGCATGCAGATAAACCGTCATCGAGACGGTCGCGATCATGTCGGGTTTGTTGGTGATGTAGAACAGACGCGGCGTAGGTGTGTCCGCCAGGGCGACAAGACCGACCGCATCGAGTGGCCTGTCCGGCTCAAGCCTGACCCAGGCCGTGGACCGGGTGTCCTTATGGCCCTGGAAGGGCGGGTTTCCTGCACCGCGCATTTCCACCGTCTTGGTCCACTCCATGGGCAGTGGAAAGCGTTCACATTGCTCCGGTGGTGGCGCGTCCGGGCGTGCGCCTTCCTGCCAGGCGACGGTTTCGCGCGCCTTGGCCAGTATGCCCATCGCCTTGTTGGCCGGTGTCGCAGCGCCTTCACGCGTCAAGGTCGCTGACCAGAACTGGGTATTGCGCCCCGCCCGGTCGCATTTGACATCCAGGGCAATCGGCCCCTCGTCGATACCCAGCAGGAAATCCGTCGTCAGCGAGACCAGCTGCATGCCGGGATCGCCCGCAGCGATCAGGCTCTTGGCCAGAATAGCCGCAGACCAACCGCCATAGGGACCGATCATGTTGCGAAACCCCGGATGCGCCGCCGCAGCAAAGGAGGATGCCCCCTCGCCTTGCTCACGAGCGACAATCTGCGTGGCTTCGTCAAACAAATGCATGGATCAGCCCAGCTTGACGCCAAGCGACGCGGCGGCCTTGGCCAGGAACTTGATGCCCTGTTCGCCGCCCTGCTGGAATTCCTTCTGCGCGTCTGTATCGAGTATCGCAGCGAAATTCTCGGCGACACCTTCTGGTGTCTGGCGTTCAGGCGGCAGGTAGATGCCATCCGTCTCGTAGATCTTGGAAGCCGCATAGCCACCCGCACCGGCCGCCAACACCACTCGCGACGGCGCATCCTCGCTGACCAGATAGCCCAGCCCGGCAGAGACCGCTTCAGGCGTCAGCATTGCCAGCGCTTCGGGCGGCATGAGGTTTTCGGTCATACGGGTCGCCGCGACCGGCGCCAGCGCGTTGACGCGGATATTGTATTTGGCGCCTTCCAGGTGCAGCACATTCATCAGGCCGACCAGGCCCATCTTGGCGGCGCCGTAATTGGACT
>CBFHQE010000130.1:0-7386 GCA_965657935.1 Maricaulis sp.
GGGTGTAATACACATACCGGCCATCGGGCGAGAAGATCGGCTCCCCCTGCTCTTTCTGGAACGCCTCACTGGGCCGCGCGACCAGCTGGACGCCATTCCCGCCCAGAACGTGATACATCCAGATCTCGCCGGTCCCGGCGGACCGCGACGTCGTGAAGTGTTTGCGCGCCGCGATATAGCGACCATCCGGCGACCAGGTCGGATTGTTCAGAAGACGGAAGCTTTCGCTGGTGATCTGCCGGCGGTTTTCACCATCAGCATCCATCACCCAGATATTGTCGCCGCCACCGGCATCGGACGTGAAGGCAATCTGTGAACCGTCCGGCGAAAAGCGCGGCTGGATCTCCCATGCCAGGCCTGAGGCTATATTCGTCGCCTCACCACCCGCCATCGGGATGGTGTAGATATCACCCAGGAGGTCAAACACGATGGTCTGACCGTCCGGAGAGACGTCCAGACTCATCCAGGTCCCTTCACTTACATTGATTGGGATTTCGCGGGTTTCCATCGGCGGATTGGTGACATCCCAACCCGTTTCTTCTTCATCCTGGAAGGCGAAAGCCGGCGTACCCGCCAGCATAGTGGTGGCGGTCAGGGCCGCGATAAGGCGTTTCATCTTGTTCCCCTCAACAGATTTGTTGCACTCAAACTAGAGCGCTCTGCGGGGATCACAAAACTAACAGATCCGTAACGTAAGTCGCAGTCGCGTCAGTGAGCGCCGCCCATACGCCCCAGCTTGACACCATAATCGACTGCCAACCGGTAATCCGGGTCGTCATCACTATCGACCATCAGCTGGCCGGCCTTCGACAGGAGGCGGTGACAATCGCGGCTCAGATGCCGCAATTCCAGGCGTTTGCCAGCAGCATTGTATTTCAGCGCGAGGTCCTCGATTTCCTGCAGGGCTGACTGGTCGACCACACGGCTGTCAGCAAAGTCGATGATGACATGGTCCGGATCACCCTCGATGTCGAACAGCTCCATGAAGGAGGTCGCTGAACCGAAAAAGAGCGGACCGTCGACCTGGTAGACCTTCTCGCCCGCTTCACCCTCGGATTCGCGCGCGTGAATATGAGAGGCAGCCTTCCAAGCATAAACCAGTGCAGAAACGATGACACCGACAACAACCGCGATGGCGAGGTCGGCATAAACCGTCACACCGGTCACCAGGATGATGACAAAGGCGTCAGACCGCGGGATCCGGCGCATGATGCGCAGGCTCTGCCAGGCAAAGGTGCCTATAACGACCATGAACATGACGCCGACCAGCGCCGCGAGCGGAATGCGCTCGATCAGCGAGGACGCAAACAGGATGAAGGCCAGAAGGAAGAGCGCTGCCGCAATGCCGGCAATGCGCAGGCGACCGCCGGATTTAACATTGATCATCGACTGGCCGATCATCGCGCACCCGCCCATGCCGCCAAAAAATCCGGTAACAATATTCGCAGCGCCCTGGGCCACACATTCCTGCGACGCACCGCCCTTGCGACCGGTAATCTCGCCAACAAGGTTGAGCGTCAAAAGGCTCTCGATCAAGCCGATCGCAGCCAGGATGATCGCGTAGGGGAAGATGATCTCCAGCGTCTCGAAATTCAGCGGCACGCTCGGGATATGGAAGGCCGGCAGGCCACCGCTGATCGAGGCCAGGTCGCCCACCGTCGGGACCTCAAGACCAAAGGCGATAACGATGCCCGCGGTGACGAGAATCCCCATCAAGGGCGCCGGTATCAGCTTGGTCAGCTTGGGCGTACCCCAGATGACCAGCATGGTCAGACCTGTCAGGCCGAGCATCAAGATCAACTCCGGCATGGCCAGCCACTCGCCGCCGAGCGCCCCATGGCCACCGCCGCCATGATCCGAGCCGGGAACCTGGAAAAGTTTCAGCTGGGCCAGGCCGATCACGATCGCCAGACCGTTTACAAAACCGAGCATGACCGGGTGCGGAACCATGCGGATAAACTTGCCGAGACGAAAAACGCCTGCAGCGACCTGGAGGATACCCATCAGTACAACCGTCGCGAACAGATATTCAACGCCCTGCGTCGCCACAAGGTGGACCATCACCACGGCCAGAGCACCGGTCGCGCCGGAGATCATGCCGCGACGGCCACCGAACAGCGCCGTAATAAGGCCGACAATGAAGGCCGCATAGAGCCCGACCAGCGGCTCAACGCCTGCCACGAACGCAAATGCCACGGCTTCCGGGACCAGGGCCAGGGCGACTGTGAGCCCCGCCAGGACCTCGATGCGCAGCTGACCCACGGTCAGTTCCGGCAGTTCACCGCGATTGCGGACAGATGCGGATAGGCGTTCAGCGAACGCAGCGAGCGTTTTTCGGATCATGGTCTCAGCCGGTTTATGTCTGGATTGGCCTCGCAACTACGCCTTCACGCGCCTTTAGTCCAGCCATTGTGCAGCGCAGCAGCGATGCACTCCCGCGGGCCAGGCTCGCAAACACATTTTTAACCATGCCTTTCAACGAAATCTTCGGTCCGTGCGGTCATGCTGGCAAAAAATCGCGAGGATTATGTGGTGGATTACTCAGCGAATTCCAAGCGGACCCCAACGGGTCCGGCCAATGACACGAGTGAAGAGCATGCAGGTGCGCAGCACGATGCTGCCGCGATCGCGCGCTCGCAGATCCGTGCTCAAGCACGTGCGCCCCGGCACCGGATCAATCGCAAGGCGTTTGGCCGCACAATGCAGGCGATCGATATATTCGCGGGCGCCCTGCTGGCCGTGGTCGGCGCTGTTGCCATAAGCGGAGGACAACCCGGCGCTGTTCCGGCGGGTGAACTCTTCCCGGTCGCCGGATTCGCGGCGCTGGTGCCACTGATGTTGTCGGCGCTGGGCCTTTATCGCATCGAGCCGCGCCACGCGATTGTATGGCGTCTCACCCGCGCTGTGATCGCAACAGCATCCGTGGGGGCGACGATGCTTATCCTGGGTTTCGGCACCGCGCCTCAAAGTGTTGGCATTCTCGCCATCTATTGCGTGGTCGCGGTGTCAGCGATGACTTTGCTACACCTGGTCTACGCCGGTTTCATCGGTCACTGGGCCAAGGCGGGACGCCTGGCGCGCAATATCATTCTGGTCGGCGCCACACCGAATGCCCGCAAGCTCATCCTCGCCAATCAAGGCTCAGGAACGGTCAATGTCGTGGGCTATTTCGACGATCGCAAATCGCGGGCGCCGACGCAGCTGGCCGGAACGCCGTATCTTGGCACCACGGACGACCTGTTCAACTGGTCCGTCCTGCCCGATGTGGATCGCGTGGTCTTGACGGTCACACCGAAAGCCGAAGACCGGGTCAAACACCTGCTGGAAAAGCTTCGCGCCCTGCCCCAGCAAGTCATTCTCCTGCTCGACATCAACGGTTTCAATCCGGAGACGACCAGCCTGGATGATATTGTGGGCGTTCACACCGCGCGCATGTCCGGGCAGGAGGAAAATCTCGGCCGTGTCTTTGCCAAGCGTGTTCAGGACATCGTTTTTGCCAGCCTGATGACCATCGCCGCCCTGCCCGTCATGGCTCTGATCGCCCTGCTGGTAAAACTCGACAGCCGCGGCCCCGCCCTGTTCGTGCAAAAGCGAGAAGGATTCAATGGCCGGCCGATAAGCGTCTACAAGTTCCGCACCATGCGACACGACCCCACGGCAGAGGCCAAGAAGCTGCGCCAGGTCGAGCTCAACGATCCGCGTGTGACCCGTCTCGGCGGTTTCCTGCGCAAGACCAGCCTGGATGAACTGCCCCAGCTGTTCAATGTTCTGGCCGGTTCCATGTCGCTGGTAGGTCCGCGCCCACATGCGTACGGCATGCGCACGGGCGGCACGGCTACAGCCAACCTTGTCGCTGAATACGCCCACCGTCACCGCGTCAAACCCGGCATTACCGGCTGGGCACAGGTCAATGGTTCGCGCGGGCCGCTGCATACACCGGAAACGGCGCGGGAACGCATCAAATGGGATGTCGACTATATCGCCCGTTCGGGATTCTGGTTTGACCTCTGGATCATGCTCAAGACCGTGCCGGCACTGCTTGGTGACAAGGTCAATATCCGCTAGGTGAGCGCCTTGGATGGCGTGTCATGCGCGCGCTTTTCCGTCCACCGCTTGATCAAGGGATGCAACCAGCAGCCCAGCGCCGGGCGCGGGTCACGCACATCAAAGGTCAGGTGTGTATCCGCCGTCAGAGCGCAGCGCAGCAATCGCGCCGCGCCTGTCAGCAGAGCCCTGACATCACCACCATTGCGCGCCAGCCAGGCCAGACCTGACAGATCACCCTTGGACCAGGCGTAACGATGACCGACCGCTGCGCGATCCCAGGCTGACGCCACCGTTTCGGGGCGCTCTCCCAGGGCCAGCTTCAGCATCGCCTCCGACATGCCAGCTCCAGCCCCTTCAGCGCCACCAAAATTGGCTCCGAGGCGAGGATTGATTTCCAGGAAACTTGTTCGCTGCTGATTTCGGTCCGTCATATACTGGGCACAACCAGCACCCGTGTAACCAAGCGCCTGAACGAGACGTTCGGTTTGCTCGGCCAGCTCCGGATCGACACGCCGGGTGATGCCCTCAACTGCATATCCCGAGCCGTCCGGCCGGTCGGTTCGCAAGATCTCGATCTCGCACGCTGTGACCAGACGACCTTCATGCGCGACAAAATAGTGGTTGAGACGATTGCCATCCAGACGCTGTTGTACGAGCAATGCCGTGTGGTTGGCTGGCCAGCTCGAGAGATTGTCGCTCAATTCCCTGGCGCTGCGTGCCAGAACCACCTTCTTGCCATTGATGAACTCACCCTCGCCCACCGGCTTGATCACAACAGGGAACCCGATGCGCTGTGCAGCGGCCTGCAGGTTTTCCAGGCTCTCGACATGCTCGAACGGCGCGATATCGACCCGGGTCTCCCGGCACAATTCGGCCATCGCAGTCTTGGAAACACAACGCTCAACCAGATCCGGTTGAGGCGATGCGATGCGGGCCTTGCCGTCAAGCGCGCCGCGATGAGCCGCGACCAGTCGGGTCGCCCGGTCGCTGACCGGAATTAGCACGTCGACCTGCAACTCCACGAGTGCGCGCTCAAGCTCAGCGATGAAAAAGTGTTCCTTATCCAGCGATGGCAGGACAATCGAACCGTCCGCGCAAGCGGACCATTCTGAATAGTCGGAATAACCATCGGCACCCAGCCAGACCGAATGCCCGCTGCGTTTTAGCGCTCGCATCAAGGTCAGCGAGGGACGGTAATTCCCGACAAGAAGACAACGAACCATGGTCTTTCTCCTGCTCTGATCGCCCAAAAAGCGATATCTAGGCGGCCTTGAAAGCCGCGATCTGATCCAGACGACGCGCGAGCCGCCGCGGCCATGTCTTGAAACGCCCAACCGGCATCCGCTCGTACAGACCCAGTGTGTTCGAGCCGAACTGGATAATACGACCGCGCGCGTTCGGCGCATGCACCGCGCCTGAAACCCGATCGATTTGCGCGTTCGACAGGTCCGACTTGAAGCGATAATCACCCGCTCCGAGCTCTATTCCCTGTCGGCCGGTTTGCGCGCAATATCGCGCCATTTCCACCAGCAGGAGCAAACCCGGGCTCACACGCTGATACCTCGCGTCGAAGGCCGGAAACCAGAAGTGCAACACACGGTCACTGGCCATGCCGACGTGGACGGCAGCGATTTCGCCATCAATGCGGAGCGTCGAACAAAGACCCGAGAAACACTCCGACCGCCGGGCCAGAACGCCCTCGAGCACGCCGCGCGTCCAATTGACAGAAAAAGCATCATAAACGCCGGTGCGCCGATACTGTTCCCGCTTCAGCTCAATCATTTTCTCAAACGCATCCTCGCGCCGGTCATCCATGCAGAATTCAAATCGGGCCGCATCGCGCTGCAAGCGCCTATATCGCATGTCGATGTTCTTGATGACGCTTCTGGATCGCGCGCCAATGTCATCACGCCAGGAATCAAATCCAGCACCGACATCGATACACCAGGACCCATCGCTGCGGGCGCCACTTGTTTCAAAACAGGACTGATCTGCACGTGCTGACGTAAAGTCGAAGCGGTTGACCCCAACCTGGCCAAGCGCTGTAGAGAGCAAAACCGGAAGCTCAGTCGGCGCGATGACGCCTTGCACGTCACCGAGCGGCCCCGCCAGTGGTCGGGCGCGCCCAAACGCTTCGAGCTGAAAGGGCAGAAACCCGACCGGGTCACCAGACTGGACGATAACAAGCACTCGTGTCGACGCTCTGACGTCCTCACAAATTTCCGAAAATTGCCTGCTGAAGAAGGGGCTGGCGGAACCGGCATCGGACATGACCCAGCGATCCCACATCGCCTTTTCAGTCGCGGTCAGGTCGCTGGGCAACTTTAGCAATGTCTCGGTTTCGGCCATCAATTCCTCAACTCGGCGCGGGTGATCCGCAGCGCAGCTCACGACGCGCCAGGTCGTGCCAGGAGCCACCTCACCCGACCTACCGCCGCAGGTTCCGTTGAGGCCTCTCATTGTTGCGCTCCCAGAACCCTTGCAAGCGTCGAACCAGCTCGGAGGATTGAACGGGAGCAGCAGCGTCGGCTCGGGCCCCATAAAGCGGGTTGAAGGCGTTTTCCCGGTTTTCATAAACACGCCAGCCACTGTCCCAGCGAAACACGCTCCATCCCGCTCCCGCCTGTTCCAGATCGCGAATGCGCTCGTCCAGATAGCCGCTTACTCCCGGCGCCCAGCGGTGCGCCCCAAACTCGCCCATCATCCATCGTGGGTGCCGGGGCGGCGCAAAGCGGCCATCACCAGGCATGGCAGCGAGCGAGTCTGTGCGTGACTGGTGGGAAAAGGCTCGTGGCGCATAGTCATGCACACACAAAACTGACGGATCGTCTGCTGCCAGCCCTAGATTGGCCTCGAACTGCTTGTTCGCATAACCATCCGGCGAGACAAGCACGGGAACATCGGGGTTGGTCTGACGGACAATGCGCGCCAACCGCCTTGCCAGGGACGGCCAGTCGGCTGGCGTGTTCGCGACCCGATTGGCCAATTCCTGTGGATCCCAGATCTCAAGCGGCCTTCCATCGGAAGTCGGAGCGACCTGGTTTGCATTTGGCTCCACCATCAGCAGGAAGCCTGCGAGATTGTTCCGCCCCCGGAAATAGTCCGCCGTCGTGCGCCACATCTCCTCCCACGCCAGGTGGTATCGCTCATCCGTCCAGACACGGTCATTGAGCATATGCTCGGGAAACCAGCTGCCCGCATCGTCTCGGTGAAAGGTGAAAGCGCTACGCCCCGGACCCGTACGAAAACCGATAACGACGAACAGCCCCCATCGGTCAGCTCGGGTCACCAGATCGTCAAGATTATCCAGCGCATCCTGATCGATCCGAAACGGGGCCT
>CBFHQE010000131.1:0-7015 GCA_965657935.1 Maricaulis sp.
TCCATTGCTCTGGCCAAGCGCTATGAGAATGGTTTCTCGTTCGACATGTCCTACACCAACACCAGCGCAGAAGACGTGTCCCCGTACACTTCTTCCCGTGCGATCTCCAACTTCCGCGGCAATCTCGGCCCGGATCGTCAGGCTGATGTCGCCCACACCTCTACCAATGAGATTGAGCACGCATTCAACATCTTCCTGAGCTATGAGCGCGACTTCATCGGCGATCTGACGACGAACGTCTCTCTCTTCGGCACGATCCAGTCCGGTCGTCCGTTCGGTTACGGCATGCGTAGCTTCCGTCACCTGTTCGGTGTCGCTTCTGACGGCGAATTCCCGTACGGCAACAACGATCCGCTGTACGTTCCGCTGCTCAATGCTGCCGGCACGGGCTTTGACGATCCGCTCGTCACCTTTGCTTCCCAGACTGTCCATGACGAGCTCTTCGAGTTCGTTCAGGGTCGCAACCTGGAAGGTTATGCCGGTTCCATCATGCCGGTTCTCAGCGACAACGGTCCGTGGACCCAGCGTTGGGACCTGAGCTTTGAACAGGAGCTGCCGGGCATCGGTGCTGCCGATCGCTTTGTTGGCGACAACAACTTCAAGCTCACGCTCGACATCTTTAACTTCATGAACCTGCTCAATGATGACTGGGGTCAGCGGGTTAATGGTCCGAGCTTCCAGGGTGAAACCACGGTTCGTGCCCGCCTCGTTGATGCGAACGGCAACCAACTGCGCGGTGGTCGTGGCGAAGACGTCTGTGGCGTCACCACGACGTGTACCTACCTGTACCGCTTCATGGAAACGGATGCAGATGGCAGCGAGCTGTTCTTCGAGAACCAGGCCGCCTCTGTTTACCAGGTCCGCGTTGGTCTGCGTTACGAGTTCTAAGAACTCTCAAACCAAGCGAATTTGCGGAAGGGCGGCCCTCGGGTCGCCCTTCTTCATTTCCGGAACTCGTTTCCCGGGGCGAGCTGTGCTAGATGGCGCCGCCATGACCGAGACCTGTTTGCCCCACGAAACGGCCGTCCAGGACCGTCTGTTCACCTGCTGGCCTGCTGCGCGCGATTACTGGCCTGCGGCATTGGAAGATGTCTGGCCGGAATACCGCGCCTTTCTGAACCTGGCCGTGGAGCCTTCGTCCAACGGCACGCGCGTGCCGTTGACCATCCTGGCCTCGACAGCAGAGGCGGAAGCTTCTGCACGGGCGGCGATAGGCAACCGCGCCGAGATCATCCGGCACCCCTATGGGGATGTCTGGACCCGGGACACCGGGCCGGTCTTCCTGCGCAGGGAAGGGGAGCTGGTCGCGGTGCGCTTCCGCCATAATGGCTGGGGAGGTAAGTACCTGTACGCGGGCGATGCCGAAGTCGGCGAGAAAATCGCCGAACTGGCCGGCGCGCATATCCTGCCGGTGGATCTGGTTGGTGAGGGCGGTGCACTGGAGTTTGACGGCGAGGGCACTGTCCTGACCACCCGTCAGTGCTTGCTCAATTCCAATCGCAATCCCGGGCTCAGCGAGCAACAGGTCGAGGACCGGCTGAAAGAGGCGTTGGGCGTCGAGAAAGTCCTGTGGATCGATGAAGGCATGATCGCTGATCATACTGACGGGCATATCGACAATATCGTTCGGTTTGTACGCCCCGGTGTGGTCGTCTGTCAGATGCCCTTTGGAGAGGATGACGAACAGGCGCGTGTCTTTCCTGCCGTTCTTCGCCAGCTCCAGACGATGACCGATGCCCGCGGCCGCAGGTTGCAGGTCCACATTATTCCCGGGCCAGGCCGCCTTGAGGATGGGGACGGAGAGTTGATGCCGGCGAGTTATATGAACTGGGTCATTGGTCCGCGAAATATTGTCGTTCCGA
The DNA here is from genome assembly GCA_965657935.1 of Maricaulis sp. Lineage (GTDB taxonomy): Bacteria > Pseudomonadota > Alphaproteobacteria > Caulobacterales > Maricaulaceae > Maricaulis. Next base: position 1,863 of record CBFHQE010000131.1, read on the forward strand.
CCTATGGAACACCAAGCGAGGGCGCCGCGCTGCGCATCCTGCGCGGACTCTTCCGCAATCACAGGATTGTCGGCTCGCGATCTGACGCTATTCTAACAGGCGGGGGGGCGTTTCATTGCGTGACGTGTCACGTCCCGGGAGGTCCGGAGTGTTTCGAACAGGCATAGCGCTTGTCGCATCTATCAGTTTTAGCGCGTCTGCAGTTGCGGACGACGCTGCAACGCGCCGTACCGACTATCTCGACGCGGTTGAGGCCCAGTTTGCGCGTGTAATTGCTGACCAGCGCATTGTCGGCCTGGCCGCTGCCGTTATCGAGAATGGCGAACCGGTGCTGATCTATACCCATGGCGTCTCTGACGCTGGCAGTGGCGAGGCGGTTACGCCAGAGACCATGTTCCGGGCCGCGTCGGTCTCCAAGACGTTCACCGGCACGCTTCTGGCGATGCTTGAGGCAGAGGGGCAGCTGGATCTGAGCGCGCCCATGCCCGAGAGCGTGATGAACCTGCAGGGCAATCGGGCGCCGACCATTGAGGAAGTTCTCAGTCATCGTACTGGCCTGCCGCCGAATGCCTATGACAATATTCTGGAAGCGGGACGCGATGTGGACGACGTTCGTGATCGTCTGTCGGGGGTCGATCTCATCTGTCCGGTCGGCAGTTGCTACACGTATCAGAATGTCGCGTTCTCCTCGGTAGAGGGCATCGTCGAGGCCACGACAGGCCAGCCCTATTCCAGTTTGCTCGACGAGGCGCTGTTTGCCCGGATCGGCTTGCCATCCGCGAGTATCGGCACCTCGGCACTGCAAGCCCAGGACAGCTGGGCAGCCCCCCACCGCGGGTGGCGCCGCGGCAGCAATCGGGCTGGTGATCCGGATACGCACTACGATAACGTTCCCTCCGCCGCTGGCGTAAATCTGTCCCTGATGGACATGATTGCCTGGGCCCAGGCGCATCTGGGTGCGCGGCCGGGGCTGAGTGAGGATGTGCGCGAGCGGGCACACTCCCGGCTTACCGAAACCCGCCGGGAAACGCGTCGATTGGGAGCTCTGTCTGACCGTGTTTCCAATACCTGGTACGGCTTGGGTTGGCGGATCTATGACTGGGGCGACCGGACTTTGGTGCTTCACTCCGGTTATCTCTCGGGGTATGGGGCGCAGATCGTGATGGAGCCGGAGGCCGGCTTTGCTTTCGTGGCATTGTGGAACTCGGACAATCGTCCGGCCTGGTGGCTATGGCCCGTGGTGATGGATCTGCGCACGGGACAGAGTGATGGCAGTCGCTGGCTCGATCGTTTTGATGAGGGCTAGACCGTGGGCGCATCCATCTCTGTCGCAGTACTACAAGCGGCGTTTGGCGAGGATATATCTGCCAATATTGCGACTGTAGAGGCTTTGACCCGACAGGCCGCGGCAGCGGGTGCGCAGGTCATTCTCCCGCCGGAGCTCTTCCAGGGGCCATATTTCTGCAAGACCCAGGAGGAGCATCATTTCGCGCGCGCATGGCCGGCCGACCAGCACCCGTGTGTGCTGGCGCTGGCGCCTGTGGCGAAAGAGCTCGGCGTTGTGATCCCGGTCTCCATCTTCGAGAAGGACGGGCCGAACTATTACAATTCCGTGGTGATGGTGAACGCGGACGGTTGCCTGCTTGGCACTTACCGCAAGAGCCATATCCCTGACGGGCCGGGCTATCAGGAGAAGTTCTACTTCCGGCCGGGCGATACCGGTTTCAAGGTCTGGCAGACGACGCACGGGCGTATCGGTGTGGGCATATGCTGGGACCAGTGGTTCCCGGAAGCTGCGCGTGTGATGACCCTGCAGGGCGCAGACTTGCTGCTTTATCCCACAGCGATCGGTTCCGAGCCACAGGATGAGGGCCTGGATACCTCGGCACGCTGGCGGCGGGCGATGCAGGGGCATGCCGTGTCCAATGTGATCCCCGTTGCAGCAGCCAACCGGGTCGGTGACGAGGACGGGCAGGTTTTTTATGGAACCTCGTTCGTGTGTGATCATACCGGCGAGGTCAGGGCGGAGCTGGATCGTTCGGAAGCGGGTTTCAGGGTGTGGTCATTCGATCGCGCCTCGGTCGAGCGCGACCGGGCTGCCTGGGGCTTTTTTCGTGACCGCAGGACCGATCTTTACAGCGACTATTTCAGGCCGGCCTGATCGGGCTGGCGCGCGAAAATCGTTTTTCCCGGAAATGAAAGTGCCAGCAGGATTGCGACAGCGACGGAGGGCCATGCGAAGGCGATGGCCTGGTCTGTCTGTCCTTGTGAGAGCGCAAGGGCTGAGGCTGTGAAACCGGTCGCAGCCAGTGCCGCGGCGGCGAGCATAATTGTGAATCGAATGACCATCCAGTCCTCCTAATCCCCGCTCTGTTATTGCCATCCCTCAGCCCGTTAAGCATCGCACACGGGGATGAACGACTCATTATTCCCGCTCGACGAAAGTACTTTAGATGTTAAAGTGCGTTTGTTCTTAATGGGAGATTGTCATGAACAGGAATGGAATCAGGTGTTTGTCGGTGGCGTTGTTGGCAGCGGCATGTGCAACGCTGGTCAGCGTGTCAGTCGTCAGCGCTCAACAAGCAGAGGCAAACAAGCCTGCTGATGCGCTTGGCTGGATGCAGGGCGAGTGGGAAGGCGAGGGCTGGATCATCGACCGCGGTGGCGAACGACGGATTTTTAGCGTCGATGAAAGCGTGCGCCCGGCGGCGCAGGGGCATGTGCTGCAAATCCACGGTGTGGGCAGGTCTGATGGTCGCATCATTCACGATGCGGCGGGATTCGTTACAGCTAGCGCGGATGGTTTCGAGATGCGTGCAGTGAACATGTACGGCCAGGCCTTGACCGCGCCGATGCAGGTCACCGAGAGCGGTTTTGCCTGGCAGCTCCCGATGGAAGATTACGGACGGGTCGAGTATGTCGCTGAGTATGACGGCGAGCACTGGATTGAAACGGGATCCTGGTGCCCCAACGGCGGAGAGTGCATGCAAAACTTCCGCATGCAGCTCTCCCGTACGGGGGTCGCCGACTAGGACAGGACAGAGACGGCGATATGGGCGCTGCCGTCTAGCAGGCCGCCGCGAATACCATCAAAGATGAACTGGGCGGCCAGAGCGGCGAGGATCACGCCGAGAATGCGGGTGATCATCGCCGCGATGCTGTCACCGATGAACCGCATGATCGGGCCGATTGCCAGGAAGATGATGAGGCACAGCAGCAGGTTTATGCCCGCGCTGCCCAGAATGACGGCCTTGCTCAGCACGCCTGTATTGGCCGGATCCGACATCAGCAGCATCATGGTGGCGATGGAGCCCGGACCGGCCAGCATCGGGATCGCCATCGGAAAGACGGAGATATCCTCGTGGGTGCCGGGAATGGTGTCGTCTTCCTCCGAGAGCTTCTCTGCGCGCTCTTCACGACGCTCGGTTCGCTTCTCGAAGATCATTTCCAGCGCCATCATGAACAGCAGCACTCCACCCGCCGCGCGGAAGGCGTCGAGGCTGATATGCAGCGCACCTAGAAGCCATTCACCGACAAGGGCAAAGCCGAGCAGAACGCCGGTCGCAATAATGACGGATTTAATCGCCATGGCCCGGCGATGTGAATTGGACGAGCCGTTTGTCAATGCGCCGAAAATCGGTGCGACGCCAGGCGGGTCGATAGCAACAAAGAAAGTCACGAAAGCGGTGGTGAAAAGTTCGATCATGGCAAATGTCCTGTTCCAGGGCCCGCATATCGCCGGAAACGCTAGAGGTCACGCACAAATTTATGATCGAAACGCAAATCATCCATGCGTTTGCGCATGGATGATTGAGAGTGTCTAGCGTTTTAGCAGGGACTCGAGCGAGCGAGGCAAGGCGAATGCGCCGCGATGTACGGCCGGCGTGTAATAGCGTGTAGGAATGTCGAGCGCCGCGAAACGGTCCTCGATCACGCCCGCAGGCGGTGCGATCCGGCTTTCATCGTCGGTCGCGAAGCCGAGTGTCATCACCCCGCCGGAGAAAGTCGGCACGGTGATGGCGTAGAAGCCGTGATGTTTGAAAATGCGCGAGAAATACGCCGACGTGTTCTCGACGACGTCGGAATGCACCGAGGCCAGGCCCGACTGGGTGACCAGGATGCCGCCCTCCTCCAGCCGCTTGTGGCAGGACGCGTAGAATGCCTCGGTGAACAGGACGGCGCTCGGACCGACCGGGTCGGAACTGTCGATGATGATCAGGTCGAACAGCTCGTCGCCTGACTTCATGTAGTCAACACCGTCCACGATCTTGATTTCGACGCGGCTGTCATCGAATGAGCCGTTGGAGACTTCCGGCAGCCATTTGCGCGAGAAGGTGATGACGTCTTCATCGATTTCGGCCAGCACAATGCGCTCCACACCGGGGTGTCGCTGGATTTCCCGCATCGCACCGCCATCCCCACCACCGACGATGAGGACGGACTTCGCCTGGCCGTGTGCCAGCAGGGGCACATGGGTGACCATCTCGTGGTAGATGAACTCGTCCGACATGGAGACCTGGACCAGGCCATCAATCGCCAGCACCCGGCCATGGGTCTCGTTATCGAACAGGATCAGATGCTGGAGGTCGGAATCCTCGGCATAGATCAGCTCGTCGACCCGCAGGCTATTGCCAACCGACGGTGTCAGGCATTCCTTGAACCAGAGCTGGCCGTCATCATCCTTGAAACAGTATTTCGGGATCATGCGCCTTCTCCTCGCAGCACCTCGGTGACCCGAGCCTCGCCAGCCCTGAAGGCCGCCTTGAGGATGGCAACGGCCTTTTGCGGCTGGGCATCCCCACACATGAAGACATCAAACGCCGCGTAATTGCGTTCCGGCCATGTGTGAACGGAGATGTGGCTTTCGGCCAGAACCGCGACACCGGAGATGCCGCCATTGGGCTCGAACACGTGCGTATGGATGTGCAGCAGCGTCGCGCCGCATTCCTTCACGCAGTCATGCATGGCCTGGCGAATGACGCCGTCATTGTCGAGGTCAAAGGCGTCGATCAGGTCAATGATGAGGTGGCGGCCGGCAACTTCCCTGCCGTCAACGATTATGAAGTGATCCGCAGCCTCTTCAGCTGTCTCACGCGGGATATCGATCGTGGAAATCATGTTCATCGAGCCAGATCCTTTTCGATGAATGCGCC
>CBFHQE010000132.1:0-6922 GCA_965657935.1 Maricaulis sp.
GTTTGACGCTGACCAGAGCCCGGTGGCGAACTGGTTTGCATGGCTTTCCGAGCAATGGTTCGCCTTGCCGTTGACCATCGCGATCTTCATCGCCCTGTCCTTTGTCGGTTTTCCACAATTTGTCCTGATGGGCGCGGCGGTCGTCGCCTTCGGGGCCATAGAGGGATTCTTCTATGCCTGGCTGGGCACGTTGGCAGCAGCCAGTGTGCACTACTGGCTCGGCCTGAGGTTCGGATCGAGCCTGGTGCAGCGATATGGCGGGGAGTGGGCCAATCGCATCTCCGACTTTATCGGCAGAAACGGCATGCTGGCCTCGATCATTGTGCGCTTTGTCCCGTCCGGGCCCTTCATTGTCGTCAATATGGGTTTTGGTGTGACGCGAACGCCTTACTGGGCGTTTGTCCTGGGCCTGGCGATCGGTGCGGCCTGCAAGATCGTCATTGTCAGTCTGGGCTGGCAAATCATCCTGGATTTCTTCAATGGCCAGGACCCGATGGTCATTGGCCTGCTGGTCGCGGCCATGGTCGCATGGATCGGCCTGATGCTGGTGGCGCGGCGCTGGCTGCGTCGCAATCGTCCGGAAAAAACCGACGGCTGAGCGCGCGTTCACCTGGATGCCTCGCGCGACCAGCTGTCACTGTTTCCTGAAAAGCCGCAAGAATTGTGAGATTAGGCCTTCGCGCCCCTTGCAATATCTTTCGCATCATCGCACAAGAAAAACAGTTGCAACGCGACTTTGTCGCCACACTTTCCGAAATCAGCGCCCATGCTCAACAGCCTCTTTGGTTTGCTTTCCGCGGATATTGCCATCGATCTCGGCACCGCGAACACGCTCGTCTATGTCAAAGGCCGCGGTGTCGTCCTGAACGAACCGTCCGTCGTCGCCTACAAGGTCGATAAGGGACGAAAACACGTGCAGGCGGTCGGGGCAGAGGCCAAGCTGATGCTCGGCAAGACGCCGGGCAATGTCGAAGCCATCCGCCCGATGCGTGACGGTGTGATCGCCGACTTCGATGTCGCCGAGGAAATGATCAAGCATTTCATCCAGAAAGTGCATAACCGTCGTGCCATGGTCAGCCCGCAGGTGGTGATCTGTGTGCCGTCGGGCGCAACCGCAGTTGAGCGCCGCGCAATCCACGAGAGTGCGCTGGGCGCCGGTGCCCGCAAGGTCTATCTGATCGACGAGCCCATGGCCGCTGCTGTTGGCGCCGGCCTGCCGATCGACGAGCCGACCGGCTCCATGATTGTCGACATTGGTGGTGGAACCACCGAGGTGGCTGTCATGTCCCTGTCCGGAATTGTCTATTCTCGCTCTGTCCGGGTGGGCGGGGACAAGATGGATGAAGCCATCATCAACTATATCCGCCGTTCGGCGAACCTGTTGATCGGTGAGACTTCGGCCGAGCGCATCAAGAAGGAAATCGGTTCGGCCATGCCGCCGGTGAAGGGCGAGGGCCTGACGCTGGATATCAAGGGCCGCGACCTGATGAATGGCGTGCCGCGTGAGATCGCGGTCACCGAGGCAATGATCGCCGACAGTCTCTCCGAGCCCGTCGAGCAGATTGTGGAAGCGGTCAAGCAGGCGCTGGAAGCCACGCCGCCGGAACTGGCAGCCGATATCGTCGACAAGGGTATTGTCCTGACTGGTGGCGGTGCGTTGTTGCGCAATCTGGATACCGAGCTTCGCGAGCGTACGGGACTGCCGGTCAGCCTGGCTGATGAAGCCCTGTCCTGCGTGGTGCTGGGTTGTGGCCGCGCGGTAGAAGATTTGAAAGTTTGGCGTCCCATTCTCTCTGAAGCTGTGTAATACACAGCGGGGCGGGGGAGAAGGAGTAGGTCGTTGGCGTCACGGCGCACGGCACGACAGGATGCGGAACATGGAGTCCGCTTTTCGCGCACGATCTTCATCATGTTGATCGTGGTGTCGAGCGCGCTGGTCATGTTCGACCGTCCGGCGTCCAGATCAGCGGCTTTCGCGGGTTTTCGTGCCTCTTTCACAGACATAGCTGCGCCCCTGCTGGAACTGGCAGCTCAGCCCATCCGAGCGGTGAAGGGCATTGGTCCCTATTTTCGCATGCAGGGTGATCTGGCGAGGGAAAATGCCGAATTGCGCCAGCAATTGATTGAGGCGCGTTACTGGGAAGATCTGGCCTATCGTCAGCGGGACCGTATCGAGGTCTATGAGAACGCCCTGAATGTTCAGACCCAGGCCACCGAGGACCGTATCGGCGCCTGGACGGTGGCGGACCCGCGCGGGCCCTTCGTGCATGCAAGACTGATCGGTCGCGGCGGCAATGCCGGCATCGCGGATGGTTATCCCGTTATCAATCTCTACGGGCTTGTGGGGCGTGTCTACGAGACCGGTGACCGGTCGGCGCGCGTCCTTTTGCTGACCGATCTCAACTCGAATATTCCGGTGATGGTGGACCGTTCCAATTCCCGCGCCATCCTGACCGGCGACAACTCCGAATTCCCGCGACTTCAATATCTCGGACGCAATCCGGATATCGAGGCGGGGGACCGTATCGTTTCGTCCGGTGATGATGGTGTCCTGCCGCGTGGCCTTCCGGTGGGTGTGGCGGTGCCGACCCGCGATGGCGGATGGCGGGTCGAGCTTTATTCGGACCAGGCACCGATCGATTTTGTCTGGGTCTGGCCTTATGTGCCGGCAGTCATTCCACAGATGGAAGAGGCTGAGGCTGTGCTCGACGACGCTGAGACCAATACGCTTCAACCAGAAGAAACCTCAGCACCGGCCGAGGCCAGGGACAATGCCCAGACGGCGGCAACGGAGGGGGAGCAATGAGAAAACCCCAGGAACGCTCTGCGCCTTACTGGTCCGCGATTGGCTGTGTGTTGTCCGTGGTGGCAGCGCTGCTTTTCCAGGCCGCTCCGACACGCCTGATCGAGGGCGTCACCATTATGCCGACCTGGCCATTGATGGTGATTTTCCTGTGGTCGGGCCTGCGCCCCTATTTCATGCCGCCGATCGCGGTCTTTGCCATCGGCATCACCCAGGATCTGCTGACCGGTGCCCCGATGGGTATATGGGCGCTGTCCTATCTCGTTTCGATCTCGGTTTTCCGATTCCGGGGTGAGGACGGCATGCCTCGGGACTTGCCGCCGATCGTCCTGCGTTTTGGTGGAACACTGCTCTTGGCCCAGGCCATCGCTTTTTCTGCGGGATTCTTTGCTTTGGGAGAAATGCCGCACCTTCAGCCCTTGATCATCGAGACCATTGCCTCAATCCTGATGTTTCCGATGCTGGCCTTTGTGGCTGTGCGTCGCCGGCGCGGCAGCCGGTCAGGTTTCATCGGGGGGTGATCGCGAGGAAAGATGCGCGCAGATCGCCAGGAACAAGAACTCAAATTCACCCGCCGAGCCTTGCTGCTCTCGGGCGCCGGAGCACTGGGCTTCACCGTTCTGGGCGCGCGCCTCTACGCGCTGCAGGTGTTGGATAGCGAGCGTTATCGGCTGTTGTCGGAAGACAACCAGTTCAATTTCCAGCTCACGCCGCCATCGCGCGGCCGCGTTCTCGATCGCTTCGGTGTCGCGATTGCCGATAACCGGGACAGCTATCGGATCCTGCTGACCCCGGAGGGGACCGGCGACATTGACGAGTCTCTGAACCTCCTCACCCATCACATGACGATTTCGGAGGGGCGACGTGAGCTGATCCACCGTCGGGCTCGGCAAAACCGCAGTTTCCAGCCGATTACAGTCGCGAATGATCTGGACTGGCAGACCTTCTCCACGGTCAATCTTTACGCGCCGGATATTCCCGGCATCACACCGGATGTCGAGGAAGTGCGAAACTATCCCTATGGGGAGGCGTTCGCCCACGTCGTCGGTTATGTGCAGACCCCGAACGAAAACGACATCGCCAATGATCACCCCGACGCAGAGCGGCTTTTGCGCCAGCCGGGTTTCCGTGTCGGCAAGAATGGCGTCGAGATTGCGCGCGAGCATGATCTGCGGGGGGCTGCGGGCGCTCTGAAAACAGAGGTCGATGCTGCCGGTCGTATTATTCGGGAGATCCCGGACCAGTCTGTTGATCCCACGCAGGGCATGGACGTGGTGCTGACACTGGACGCTGATATTCAACGCTTCGCATCCGAACGACTGGGCGATGAGAGTGCCTCTGCCGTGGTGATGGATGTGAATAGCGGTGAATTGATCGCGCTGGTTTCCAACCCGTCCTTTGATCCCAACCTGTTTGTCCGGGGTATTTCATCGAACGACTATGCGGCCTATCGGGACAATGACCGGCGGCCTCTCTACCATAAGTCTATCCAGGGCACGTATCCGCCAGGCTCGACTTTCAAGGCGGTGGTTGCCGCGGCGGCACTCGAGCATGGTGTCATGGAGCCCGGAGAGACGGTTCGCTGCACCGGGTCCACACGCTTGGGTAACCGTGATTTCCACTGCTGGCGGCGTGAAGGGCATGGCCGCGTGGACTTGCATGAGGCGGTAAAAACTTCCTGCGATGTCTATTTTTATGAAGTCGCTGAACGGCTCGGTATTGATCGCATCAACGAAATGGCGACCCGTTTCGGAATCGGCGAGGAATTCGATATCGGCGTTGCCGGTGTGGCGCGCGGGCTCAATCCAAGCCCGGCCTGGCTGATGGCCAATCGCAACCAGCCCTGGACCACAGGCCGAACCTACAACACCGGGATCGGCCAGGGTTTCACGCTTGCATCGCCGCTTCAGCTGGCGGTGATGACGGCCCGTGTGGCGTCTGGACGAGCGGTTCAGCCCACCCTGTTTCGCAATGCCATGACCCCGCCAGCGCAGCACATGGGGGTCGGTGATGAAACCATGGCCCGTGTGCGCGAAGGCCTTCGGGCGGTTGTGCATGAACCGGGTGGGACATCCTTTTCGCTGGGTGGCTTGGGAATTGAGGGTGTCGAGATGGCCGGCAAGACCGGTACGGCCCAGGTTTATTCCATCACGGCCGAGGAACGCGAACAGGGCGTAAGGGAACAGGAAGACTTGCCCTGGCGCCTGCGCGACCATGGTTTGTTCATGTGTTACGCCCCTGCCGACAACCCGAAATATGCCTGTGTCGTTGTCGTCGAGCATGGCGGCGGGTCCAGTGCCGCGACGCGTCCAGCCCGTGACATCCTGCGTCGCACGGTGGCGCGGGACCCCTCCAGCCGGCCGGGTGTTTTTGCCTCCCTGTCTCCCCCCACGAGCCGAGGAGGCATCTGATGGCCGTATTCCGCGAGACCGTGCCCCGCGACCTGCCGGGCAAGATGATGGAGATCAACTGGTCTCTGGTTCTGCTTCTGGGACTGCTCGGGATTGCCGGCGTGGCGATGCTCTATTCGCTCGCAGGCGCGGACTGGAATCCCTGGGCGGTGCGTCACGCCTTGCGCCTGGGGGTCGGTTTCAGCGGTATGCTGATCGTGGCGATGTTCCCGCCTCGCTTCTGGATCGGGGCTGCTTATCCGATCTATTTCGGAGCGCTGTTATTGCTGGTCCTGGTCGAATTTGCCGGCGTGACCATCAATGGTGCACAGAGATGGATTGACCTGGGACCGCTGCGTTTGCAGCCCTCTGAAGTCATGAAGGTTGCCCTGGTTCTGGCGCTGGCCCGTTTCTATCATGACCTGCCCGGCGACAAGGTGACTTCGCTCTCGGGATTGATCCCGCCGATGATGATCATCGGCGTTCCTGCCGCCCTGATCATCGGACAGCCGGACCTGGGAACGACCCTGCTGCTCATGGCGACCGGCCTCGCGGTCATTTTCATGGCGGGGCTGAGCTGGTGGTTCATCCTGATCGTCGGCGGACTGGGGCTCATGGGGGTGATCGGTGTCGCGGTTGTCGGGCTGGAGAACATACTGGCCGAATACCAGATGGACCGGGTGAGAGCCTTCACAAACCCGGACTTTGACCCGTTGGGCATCAATTATCACCCGAACCAGGCTGTCATCACACTCGGTTCCGGAGGCATGACCGGCAAGGGGTATCTGGAGGGCACGCAGTCCAAGCTCGGTTTCCTTCCCGAAATGCAGACTGACTATATCTTCACCGCGCTGGGTGAGGAGTTCGGCTTTGTCGGGGGGCTGTCAGTGCTCGCCATCAATGCGCTGATCATGGCGCAGGGCGTTGGCATCGCGGTGAGCTGCAAGAGTCCGTTTCTGCGCCTTTTGACGATGGGGCTGATCACGACCTATGCACTCTATGTCTTCATCAACATCGGCATGGTTTCGCGCCTGATGCCGGTGGTGGGCGTTCCACTGCCATTAATTTCCTATGGTGGAACCGTCGTGCTTTCCATCCTGGTTGCCTTCGGACTGATCCTGGGCGCGCACATTCACCGCAATGCCGAGCCGCCACGCGGTGTCGGACTGTTCGGCTGACCACTTTCCTCTGCGCTGTCGAGCTTGACCGGGCCTTCCGCATAGGGAAGTGTGCGCGACGATTTATAGCTATACAAGGCGGCCGGTGAGGGGCTGCCCGGAGGGGAGAGTATCATGGCGGCAACACCAGCACCGGGTGCCCATGCGCACTGGTCGTCGCGTTTCGCATTTATCATGGCTGCGGTCGGTTCCGCAGTCGGCCTCGGCAATCTGTGGCGTTTCCCGTTCCAGACGGGTGAAAACGGCGGATCTGCCTTCGTATTGATCTATATCGCTTGTGTGGCGCTGATCGCATTTCCGGTTCTAATCGCCGAATTCACCATCGGTCGACGTGCGCAGAAATCCGCTGTCAGCTCGACTCGTGAGTTGGCGATCGAAGCCAAGAAATCCGGCAGCTGGTCCTTTGTGGGCTGGGTTTGTATGGCCGGTGGTTTCCTCGTCCTGACGACCTATTCCGTCATCGCGGGCCAGGTCATGGCCATGTCCGCGGCGGGCTTCATGGGCGGTTTCGCCACGGATGCCGGCGCCAACATGTTTTACGGCACCTCAAA
>CBFHQE010000133.1:0-278 GCA_965657935.1 Maricaulis sp.
AGCCAAAACAAAAAAGGCCCGCCAATCGGCGGGCCTTTTTCTTTGTCCGGTCCCGTGATCAGCCGAAAATCGTCTGGGCCATGGACATGGCGATCAGCATCGGAAAGCTGAGCAGCGTATTGGTGCGCGAGAACAGCATAGCGGTGCGGGCCGCAGCCGGCTTGGCATCTGCATCGGCTTCAACAATGCCCAGCGCGATTTTCTGGTTGGGCCAGATCACGAACCAGACATTGAAGGCCATGATCAGCGCCATCCACATGCCGATACCGATGAAGGAA
>CBFHQE010000133.1:288-3858 GCA_965657935.1 Maricaulis sp.
GCCGCTACGATCAGGCCGGTCAGGACAGTCGCGGCTGCGCCCCAACGGAACCAGAACAGGGCCGCGGGAGCGATCACCTTGCCAAGAGCCGGCTTTTGCTCGTCCGGAATATTCGGCATGTTGGGGATCTGCACGAAGTTGAAATACCACAACAGGCCGATCCACATGATGCCGGATACAACATGTGTCCAGCGGGCAATGGCCTCGTAGTTCAGCGCAGCTCCACCCGCCAGCACATAGCCGACATAGTACAGGATGGCCAACGCCAGCGAGACGTGCACTGTCGTGCGAAGATTGGTCAGAATAGCGGCCATGAAATTCCCTCCCCGAGAATCAACCGATTGCAAGAGGAGGGGAAATTACAACAATTCGCGTGAAACGCTAATCGTCTAGAATTTCACGACTTCGACGTCTTCTTCCGTGGAGCGGTTCACATTGGTCAAGAGCAGCAATGGCGCAGCAACAAAGATGGAAGAATAGGTACCGATCAGGACACCCCAGATCATGGCAGCCGAGAAGCCCTGCAGCGTGGCGCCACCAATGAGGTAGAGAGCCAGCAGCGCCAGCAGCGTTGTCACAGAGGTCAGAATGGTGCGCGACAGCGTGTCATTGATCGACAGGTTGAGAACCTCCTCGACCGACAGTTTCTTGTAAGAGCGCAGATTCTCCCGGATCCGGTCATAGACGACGACCGTATCGTTCATCGAGTAACCGACAATCGTCAGAATGGCGGCGACTGTGGCCAGGTCGAATGTCATCTGTGTGATCGAGAAAAACCCGATCGTGGCGATGACGTCGTGGGTCAGGGCGACAATTGCGCCGACCGAGTACTGCCACTCAAAGCGGAACCAGATGTAGATCAGCATGAAGAAGAGCGCGACCACGATCGCGGTGATACCCTTGACCACCAGCTCGCCGGAAACGGCGCCGCCCACGGTTGCCGTGCCCAGGATCTGGGCGTCTTCAATGCCGGCTTCCAAACCGGCCCGCAGATCCAGAACCGCCTGGTTCTGGAGTTGCTCGCCTTCGAGCCCCTCACCTTCCTGCAGCGGCATGGTGACCAGCACCGAACGGCGTTCGCCGACTGGAGCCACCGAGGCCTGGATCTTGGACTCACCGAGCCCCAGATTGTCGGCGACGGCGCGGATATCCTCAACCGGAAGCGCGGTTTCCACATCGGCCTGAACGCCGCCACGGAAATCAATGCCGAAATTGATCCCCATCACGCCGAATGCGGCCAGCGAACCGATCATCAGGGCAATGGAAACGCCCATCGCCACCACGCGGTTGCGAATGAAGGGAATGGTTGTTCCGGACGGCAGAAATTTTACGAGAGCAAAAGACATGTCGTGACCCTCCCCTTACACCGGCAGTTTCTGCGGTTTGGTTGCACGCAACCAGACAACAGCAAGCAGGCGGGAGAAAACAAAGGCCGTAAAGACCGAGGTGATGATACCGATACCCAAGGTAACCGCGAAGCCGCGGACCGGGCCGGCGCCGAGCATGAACAGAACGCCAGCGGCGATCAGCGTTGTAATATTGGCATCGAGAATAGCCGCCAGGGCACGCTCGTAACCCACTTCAATCGCCTTGGCCGGTTTGGAATTCGGTTTGCGCGCCTCCTCGCGGATACGCTCATAGATCAGGACGTTGGCGTCCACCGCCATACCGATCGTCAAAATGATACCGGCGATACCTGGCAGTGTCAGCGTGGCCCCCAGTCCGGACAGCCCCCCCAGGATCAACACCACATTGACCAAAAGTGCTGCCGTGGAGAACAGGCCGAGAATGCCATAAGCCGCGACCATGAAGACGATAACCAGACCGAACCCGATCATCACGGCCAGGCGGCCGCTTTCGATCTGGTCGGCACCGAGGCTTGGCGTCACATTGCGCTGCTCGACCGGCGTCAAGGAGGCCGGTAGCGCGCCCGCATTCAACAGGATGACCAGGTTTGTCGCCGACTCGTAGGTGTAACCCCCACCGATGACGCCGGAACCGGACAGGATCGGTTCATTGATGCGCGGCGAGGAGATAACCTCTCCATCGAGAACGATTGCAAAACGACGTCCCCGGTTTTGCTGGGTCAGCTCACCGAAGACCAGAGACCCCTGTGTATCCAGTCGGAAGCCAACGACCGGACCGACATAGTTGGGGTGGGTCGTGACACTGGCATTGGCAAGATTGTCACCCGTCAATGTCGCACGACTGTTCACGACGATGAACCCGCCGCCATCGCTGGAGGCGACCGGGAAAACCGCGCGTCCGGGAGGAACGCGGGCCTGCCCGTCAATGCCCGGATCGATATTTTCATCCACCAGGTGGAAGCTCATCGAAGCCGAGGCGCCAACCAGGCGAATGATCGCTTGCGGGTCGTCCGCGCCTGGAACCTGAACCAGAACCCGGCTGTCGCCCTGGCGGACGATCGTCGGGTCGGTCGTGCCCATTCCGTCAAGACGACGACGGATAACCTCGATGGACTGCTGAACCGTGCGACTTTCGATCGCCGCATATTGGGCGTCGGAAATGCGGGCCCGGACGACGGTCGGGTCGTCCTCGCCACCGCTCTCGATCTCGAGCGTCTGCTCGATCGAAAAGGCGCCGGGCTGTTGGGCGACAGGTTCGGAAAGCTCCAGAATACGCTCAAGTGCAATATCGCGATCCTCGGCCTGTACGGTCATGGCGATGACTTCATCGCCGACCACGGCCACAGAGCGGTAGATACGGCGGCCATCAACACGCATGGCCTGCTCGACATCGGATCGAAGGGCTTCAAGCTGCTGATCGCGAACCTCTGCCATGTCGACCTGGAAGACGATATGGGAACCACCCTGCAGATCGAGGCCGAGATTGACCGAACTGCTCGGAAGGTACCGCCACACACCCTGGGCTTCGTATTCACCGCCCTCATTGAGCGCGTATCGTTGTTCATACGGCACGACATTCGGCACCGAGAACAGGACGCCCAGAAGGACGACCAGCAAAATCGTGATGAGTTTCGAAGGCCCGAAGTGCATCATGGCGGATTATCCAATGCTATGGGAAATCAGGACTTATCAGCGTCGTTCGCAGCGGCCGGAGCGGTGCGGTTGCGAACGTCGAGGACCGTCGACTTGACGACTTTGATCTTGACGCCTTCGCCGACATCAATGGTGACTTCGCCTTCTGCGACCTTGGTGACCTTGCCGATCATACCGCCCTGCGTGACGATCTCATCGCCCTTTTTCAAGCTTTCCAGCAGAGCCTGGTGCTCTTTCTGGCGCTTCTGCTGCGGACGGATCATGAAGAAGTAAAGGACCGCAATCATCAGGCCGAACATGATGATTGTTTGCGTCATTTCCGGTGTCATTTGAGCGTTAGCTCCTGCTATTGGCTGCGGCCGGACAGAATCCGACCCAAAAGAAGTTGGCCGGGACTATATCGGGGTCCCGGACACTTGCAACAAGCCCAAGCGGTTATTGATTTTCGTTCATCAGCGCAAAGCGCATTCTGGCATCAGCGCAAAGCGCATTCTGGCATCAGCGCAAAGCGCATTCTGGCATCAGCGCAAAGCGCATTCTGGCATCAGCG
>CBFHQE010000133.1:3958-6921 GCA_965657935.1 Maricaulis sp.
CAAATGCGCCATCGGGTCTTCCGGATTGACACCGCGACGGATCTCGAAATGCAATTGCGGACTGTCCACCGTGCCCGTCGACCCGGCGCGGGCGATAACCTGGCCACGCTCGACCTGGTCGCTTTCTCGAACCATCAGCTGGCTGTTGTGCGCATAGGCTGTGACATAGCCATTGGAGTGGCGGATCAGGACCAGCTGGCCATAGCCATCCAGCTCACCGCCGGCATAGACAACCTGCCCGGCAGCCGATGCGCGCACCTCGGCTCCGTGTCGAACCTCGATATTGATACCGTCATTGCGGCCGCCCTCGGCGGTACGGCCAAAACTGGTGATGACACGTCCACGGATCGGCCAGTCAAAGCGCGGCGCATTGGCAGCTGGCTCGGACCGCTCGACACGGGCGTTGCGTGTATTGCGCGACGTATTGCCAACAGAGCGGTTGCTCGACGCAGATGCATGGCTTGCCCGGGCACCGATCGGCAGACGGATCTGCTGGCCGACTTCCAGCTCGTACGGCGCGCCGATTCCGTTGTGGTTGGCGAGTTGTTGAAAGGGAATATTGTAGCGCAGGCCGATCCGGTAGAGGTTTTCACCGCGCTGCACGACATGAACCGGCGGCCGGGGCATGTCCAGGCGCTGCCCGACCCGCAGAGTATAGGGGCGGTTCAGACCATTGGCATCGGCAAGCTCGCGCATCGGCACGCCGCAATGCTCTGCAACTTCGGACAATGTGTCGCCGTTACGCACCTCATAGCCATTGCGGCAATCGCGGCGAACCACTGCACCGGACGCCGTCGTATAGGGCGAGGCGTTGCGGTATTGCACGCGAGCAGGCTCACGAATGCCGGAAGAGGCACAGGCCGACAAGCAAGCGCTCAGCGCAGCAAAAAGGCTTATGACAACGGGCAAACGCATGATGTCGGACGGATCTCCGCATGAACAGTTACGGACTATCAAGCCAGAGAAGGTTTAACCAGCGGTTATCCATAGGCACGAAACCGCGTTGTGATTCGAATATTGAATCACCGAAAAATCACGCCGGCCCTACATCGCCTTGGCGACACCCTTCACCAGCGGCACAAAGCGCACCGTCATCAGATCGGTCTGGGTAATCTCACCGTTGTGCTTGTCGTAACGCACCAGGATCTGCTCCTTGCCGCGATCAACGGGGGCCACGGCGATGCCGCCATCCTTGAGCTGTTCCAGAATCTTGTCCGGGCGTTTGGGCGCTGAAGCTGTCAGGATGATGCGGTCAAAACGCGCCTGTTCCGGCCAGCCCAGCGAGCCGTCTCCAATCCGTGTGACGATATTGTTGATACCCTGACTGTGGAAGCGCTCCTCGGCGATTCTGGAGAGCGTGCGGTATCGTTCCACCGAATACACACGTCGTGCCAGCTTGGAGAGGATGGCAGCCTGATAGCCCGAGCCGGTGCCGATCTCGAGCACCTTGTCACGATCACCGATTTTTAGCGCCTGGGTCATCAACCCCACGATCAATGGCTGGGAGATCGTCTGGCCGCAATCGATCGGCAATGGCCGATCATCAAAGGCCTGGTCGGAGAAGCGTTCGGGTACAAACACCTCGCGCGGCGTGCGCTCCATTGCAGCCAGCACAGCCATATCCGTGACCCCGCCGCCACGAAGCGCCATCACCAGCTGGATCATGCGGGGATCAGGAAAGGACATGGACCGGCTTTCTCAGCATCAGGACCTGGGCGGCACACCACCCAGCATGCTCTTCAGATTGCCGAGAGTCTCACCATGTGTCAGGTCCATGTGAAGCGGCGTCACCGAGATCTTGCCGTCATAGATGGCTTTCAGATCCACCCCCTCCGGCGGATTGGACAGCTTGCCGTGGAAATCCAGCCAGTAATAGTCGACACCACGCGGGTCGGTGCGTTTCTTGGCGTGCAGGATATGCTGATCGCGGCGCCCCTGGCGGGTGACTTCAACCTCGTGCACATCATCCGGCGCACAGTCAGGGAAATTGACATTGATCAGCACATCTTCCGGCCATTTCAGGTCGAACAGGCGACGCAGGATCGGCGCGCCATAGGTCTCGGCCGTTTCCCAGTGGATAGTTGAATCAATCTTGAAACCATAAGCCTGGCTCAGCGCAACTGAGGGAATGCCCAGCTGCATGCCTTGCATGGCCCCCGCTACCGTGCCGGAGAAGGTCACATCCTCGGCGATGTTCTGGCCACGGTTGACGCCGGACAGAACAAGATCCGGCTGACGGTCCGGGATCAGGTCCTGGATGCCCATGAGTACACAATCGGTCGGCGTTCCGGTGACCGAGAAACGACGCTCATCCCACTGACGCACGCGCAAGGGCTGGTGCAAAGTCAGCGACCGCCCTGCTCCGGACTGCTCCTCGTGCGGAGCGACGATCCAGATATCGTCAGACAGCTCACGCGCGATCTTTTCCAGGGATTTGAGGCCATGAGCCCGGATACCATCATCATTGGTCAGCAGGATGCGGGGGTTTTCAGGGATCATGGCGGCCTCGTCGATTGTCTGGCACTGGTTCTAGTCGAGTTCGGCCGCTCCGCCATCCCAAGATTTCAGCCCACAGCTCAAAATAGAACATTACACGAACACTTTTATGTGTTAGATCTGATATCGCGAATTAGGAGACTGCAATGGGTGATGCCCGACAACGCTTTACCGGTGAGATCAGCGCGAATCTGCTGGCAGAGCTGCGCTCTTTGGCGGAAGCGGAAGGGCGCGACGTACAACTCCTCATCGACGAGGCCATTGCCGCCTTCATTGCGACGCGGAAAAATCCAAACGTGCGCGATCACGTGATGGCGACCTATGAGGCCACCCACAAGGATTTCGACAAGGTCTATAAAAAGCTCGCCGAATGAGGTTTGACTATCTCACCCTCGACGAAGTGCTGGCGATCCATGCCAACCAGATCGAGATTTATGGCGGCGCCCACGACATCCGGGATCTTGGTG
>CBFHQE010000134.1:0-6866 GCA_965657935.1 Maricaulis sp.
AGAACGCCGTCGCGCTGAACGTGCTGCAGACCGAGCACAATATCGAGCTGCGAAGCTTTACCGACGAGATGTGGACACGCATTGGCGAGATTTCCGAACAGGTGGTGGCCGATACCGGCAATGCCGACGCCATGACACGCCGTGTCTATGAGAGCTATCTCGGCGCCCGCAACCAGATGCGCGAATGGGCCCGGATCTCCGAAATGCCCTACCTGATGCAGCGCGAACGCGTGATCCCGCGCTGATCCGATGCGCCCCGGCGATACGCTGATCCTGGTCCTCGGCGCGCTGGCGCTGGTGCTGACCTTCGCTGATGGCGCCACGGGCGGCGGTGTGGCCGCCTGGTCCCAGACCCATCTCGCTGGTGGCGCCCAGGCCCTGGGCGGCTTGTTGGGCCGACTGGGCCAATATGGCTGGCCGCTCCTGCTGTTTCCGCTGATCGCCGGCATTGCCGGACGCTTCGTGGCCATGCCGGGCGGAGTCTCGGCCGCGCTGCGTCGGATTGCGCTGGCGCTCGACACGGTCAGCACCCAGGTCGGCGGCGCGGCGCGCTGGTTCGCCCTGGGTCTGGTCATCGTGACCGCGACCGTGGTGATCCAGCGCTATATCTTCGGTTACGCCTCCACGAAACTGCAGGAGAGCGTGATCTACATGCACGCCCTGCTCTTTCTACTGGCCTCGGCCTCGACCCTGCTGGTCGACGGACATGTGCGCGTGGACATCCTCTATTCCAAGGCCACCGAGCGCGGGAAAGCCTGGATTGACCTCCTGGGTACCTATCTGACCCTGATCCCGATGAGCGCACTCATCCTCTGGGCCTCCACGGGTTACATGAATTCGACCTGGCGCATCCTGGAGCGCTCGCGCGAAAGCGATGGCCTGCCCTTCGTCTTCCTGCTCAAGACGGCGATTCCGCTCTTTGCCATCATGATGATCCTGCAAGGCATCTCGATGGCCTGTCGGGCCGCGCTGACGATCGGCGGCGAAGACGCGCCGCCGACGCCCAAAAATGACGCGGAAGCGGAGGTCTGACCATGCAGGCCTTTATCGAATTCCTGCCCTTCCTGATGTTCATCGCGGCCTTCGCCGCCCTGCTGCGCGGCTATCCGGTCGCCTTCACCCTGGCGGGTGTCGCGCTCGGTTTTGCGTTGATCGGCATGCAGTTGGACGTGTTCGACCCGATCCATTTCCGGGCCTTCCCGCAGCGCATCTACGGCAATCTCATGGAGATGGACCGCCAGATCCTGGTCGCCGTGCCGCTCTTCGTCTTCATGGGCGTGATGCTGGAGAAATCCAAGGTCGCCGAGGAATTGCTCGATGCGATGGGGGCGCTCTTCGGCTCCATGCGTGGCGGTCTGGGGATTTCCGTGGTGGTCGTGGGCGTGCTTCTGGCGGCCTCGACCGGGATTGTCGGCGCCACCGTCGTGACGATGGGCCTGCTCTCCCTGCCCACCATGCTCAAGCGCGGGTATGCGCCGTCCCTGGCCGCTGGCTCGATCGCCGCAGCGGGCACGCTGGGCCAGATCATTCCGCCCTCCATCGTACTGGTACTCCTGGGTGACCAGATCTCCAACGCCTATCAGGAAGCCCAGCGCGACCAGGGGATTTTCTCGCCGGACATCGTATCGGTCGGTGATCTCTTCGCCGGTGCTCTGATCCCCGGCCTGCTCCTGGTCGTGCTCTATGTGGCCTACCAGATCACCGTCGCGATCATCACGCCCCAGAACGCTCCAGCCGCGCCCAAGCCGGAAGGCGGGGTCGATTGGGGCAAGGTCTGCATGGCGCTATTCCCGCCGCTCGGACTGATCTTTGCCGTACTTGGCTCCATCCTCGCTGGCCTGGCGACGCCGACCGAGGCCGCTGGCGTGGGCGCTGTCGGTGCGACCTTCCTGGCAGGCATCCGCAATGCCGGCGCGGACAGCAATCCCGCAGCCGGGCGCGCGACCGCCCTGGCCGGATTGATCGCGCTGGCGGGCCTGTTTGCCATCATCATGATCGCCAATCTGGGCGGCGAAGGCCGGGTCTATCTGCCCGACCTGCCGGATGTGTGGCGCGTCATCAGCCTCGCCTTCGTCGGCACGACGCTCGTCGGCGCCGCGCTCAGCCTGTTGCGCATCCACCGCACCGGCGTGCTGGACGAGGTGATGCGCTCGACCGCCGCCATCTCGGCTATGGTCTTCGTGATCCTAATCGGCGCCGCGCTCTTCTCGCTGATCTTCCGCGAACTGGGCGGCGACGAAACCGTGCAACATGCCCTGGAAGCCGTGCCCGGCGGCAAATGGGGCGCCCTGGCCATCGTCATGCTGGTGATGTTCCTGCTCGGTTTCTTCCTCGACTTCATCGAGATCACCTTCGTGGTCGTGCCCATCGTGGCGCCGATCCTGTTGATGATGGGTATCGACCCGGTCTGGCTGGGCGTGCTGATGGCGATGAACCTCCAGACGAGTTTCCTGACCCCGCCGTTTGGCTTTGCGCTCTTCTATCTCAGGGGGGTCGCGCCCCCGGAAGTCACCACCGGCGCCATCTATCGCGGCGCCATTCCCTTCGTGATCATCCAGCTGATCGGCATCCTCGCCGTCGCCCTGGTCCCATGGCTGGCGACCGGTCTGCCGGAATGGCTGTATGGCTGAGGAGCCGTAGCTGATGACCCCAAAACGCAAACTCGAGCTTGAACGCGGATTTGTTGCCGCCCTCGCCATCGTCATCTCCGTCATCTTCTTCTGGATGATCCGGGATTATCTGGCCGCGCTTTTCCTGGCTGCCGTGCTGACGGTCTTCCTGCAACAGCCCCAGGACTGGCTGGCCGACAAGCTGGGGGGGCGCCAGGGCATTGCGGCAGGCCTGCTGGTGACCGGCTCCGTGCTCGCCTTTGTCATTCCGACCGCGATCATTCTCGGCGTGGTGGCCGAACAGGCGATCGAAGTCACCGGTCTTGTCACGCCCTGGGTCCAGGACCAGGTGGCTGCAATCCGGGAGGAAGGCCTGGACGGGCTGCCGGAATGGTTGCCTTTCCGCGAGGAACTGATCCGATACCAGGCCACTGTGGCGGCTCAACTGGGCAGTCTGGCGGGAACCGTGGGCAATATCCTGGTCTCCAGCCTGCGCGCCGGCACGGGCGGCGTGCTCATCGCGACGCTGAACTTCTTCATCCTGATCTACGCGCTGTTTTTCTTCCTGCTGACCGGACGCGACACCGGACGCAAGGCGATCACGCTGATCCCGATGACCCGGGCGGATCGTGACCTGCTGGCAGAACGAGCCCTCTCCACCATTCGTGCCACGGTGAAGGGCTCCTTCCTGATCGCGCTCGTGCAGGGTGGACTGACCGGGATTGGCCTGTTTGTCGCGGGTGTGCCGGGTGCGATTTTCTGGGGCGCCATTGCAGCCCTGCTTTCCATCATCCCGATGGTCGGCCCGCCGCTGATCTGGGTGCCGTCAGCGATCTGGCTGTTCGCAACAGGCAATGTCATTCCTGCCATGGGCCTGTCCATCTGGGGCGGGGTCGTCATCTCGACCTCTGACAATATCCTGCGCCCCATCCTGGTGGGCAAGGATGCCAAGATGTCCGACCTGATGGTGTTGTTATCCACACTTGGCGGTCTCACCCTTTTCGGCGCTGTCGGGATTATCCTGGGTCCGGTGATTGCCGCCCTCTTCTCCTCCGTCTGGTTCATCTTCCGCGAAGCCTTTGAAGGCCTGCTCGAGGAAGAGGAGGACAAGGATGAGAAACTGGACGCCCAGTTGGCCGAGGCCAGTGATCCTCCGGATGAACCGACACCTGGCATGTAACCTCAGACCAGCAACTCATTGCCCGCCAGAACACTGTCGAACGTTGCTTTTGGCAGCAGGCGGAATGTTGTGTCCATCATCCGGCTTTCCAGTATCCGGTCGCAGCGGAATGTCCGTGGTGCATCACGCAGGCCATCGAGCGCAATGACATACCAGACGGGGTATTTGAGCAACAGGAAGTGCGGTTCGATCTCACGCTTGGACACAGCACCATCCTCTCTTCGATAGCGGATCTGAACGCGTCGCTGGTCGACGAAACCGTGATGCACATGGCGCACGACCTGGTCAGGCGGTGCGGAAAACCCCGATTGAACCTGGGTAGACGCCGTCACCCCGATCAGAATACGCGCTTTGAGCCGCTCGATGCGGTGGCGTTTTTCCGGTGAGAAGGACGCGATGAGCTGGCGTTTCACCGTACCCAGCTGGCCCAGGAAAAGCGGTGAGTTCATCTGTTCGGCGACCTCGATACTGATCAACAGGTCCACCGCCTCATGATACGCCAGGTTCAGTCGGCCCACGCCCCAATTCCGGTCCAGGCGCACGCCACCGCCCCGGCCGCGATCGGCATCGATGGGCAGGCCCTGTTCGCGCATCAGCTCCAGGTCACGCGATATTGTGCGCTCACTGACGCCCTGTTGCACAGCGAGTTCTTTCACCGTGCACAGGCTCTCCTGTTTCAGCTGGGCGGCCAGCATTTCCAGACGACGCAATCGCTTGCTCACGCACAGCCTCCACCAAAAAATACGCCATTTTCTGTCACATTTTTGCGTAACACGGCAACAGCGCTCCTCAGCGCAGACGCCAAGACAGGAAACCCACCCATGAACATGAACTATTTTGTTGTCGGCACGAATGATCTGGACGCCGCCAGGACCTTTTACGACGCGATGTTCGACAGCGAGACACCGCCACAGGTCATGGCAACCGACCGCATGGTGTATTGGCAACACGAAAGTTTCGCCTTCGCCATCGCCATTCCCTTCGACGAACAACCCGCCACGAATGGCAATGGCACGATGGTCGGCCTGAAACTGGGTTCAGCGGAACAGGTGCGGCGCCTGCACGCCCTGGCCCAGGAACTGGGTGGCCGCTGCGAGGGAAAACCCGGCCAGCGCGGACCGTTCTATTCTGCCTATGTGCGCGACCTGGATAACAACAAGATCTGTCTGTTTGAGTAGGCGCATCGGGTCGAAGGGGTTCAGAGCGGCGAACGGGCCATACCGGCAACGCACACAGGCCCCTTCTGACGGCTGTGCCATCCCTCCCCCAGGCGGGGGAGGAAAATCCTACTTTCAACAATAACTTGCACTTGTCGCTTTGCACGCGCACTATGGATCATCCGTTCCGTATTGGAGGATGGATGTCCCAAGACAAACCGTACAACACACCCCCTCGCGCCTATCGCGATGATGTGTTCATTAATTCGCCAGATGGCCGCCCCTTGCGGATCCTGGCGGAGTATCTCGAGCCAAAACAGCGTTTCGCCAAACACGATATCCAGGACACAATCCTGTTTTTCGGGTCCGCTCGCTTTGTGGCGGAGGAAGAAGCGAAGGCCGCGCTGGAGAAGGCGACACTATCCGGTGAAGGCTTGGAAGACGCCGAACGCAAGATGCGTCAATCCAGATACTACGAGGCTACACGCGAACTCGCGCACAAATTGACCAGCTGGTCCAACAGCCTCGAAGATAAAAGCGGTCGCCGTTTTGTTGTCTGTACCGGCGCTGGCCCCGGCATTATGGAAGCGGCCAATCGCGGCGCATCTGAAGCGCGGGGCGAGACGATTGGCCTTGGCATTTCGCTGCCGATGGAAGAAGGCAATAACCCCTGGGTCAGCGCACAGCTGAATTTCGAGTTCCACTATTTCTTCACGCGGAAATTCTGGTTCCTCTACCCGGCCAAGGCGCTGGTGTTGATGCCGGGCGGGTTCGGTACCATGGATGAATTGTTCGAAACGCTGACCTTGCTGCAGACCAAGAAGATGAAAAAGCGCCTGCCAGTGGTGTTATTTGGCTCGGAGTATTGGGACAAGGTGTTCAATCTGGACGCCATGGTCGAGTTTGGCACCATCAGTGCCAAGGATCTCGACCTGCTCTACCGAACCGATGATGTAGACGACGCGTTCAACTACATCACCGAGCAACTCACCGAATGGGCCCTGCCGCATCCGGGCAGCCAGCTCTAACCCGGGTCGATCTCACGCAGGAAAGCGCTGACCTCACGCATGTTCAACCGACCGGCCAGCGTATCGCAACGCAGGTCCGGTGCGGGCGTGGAGATTTCCCGTCCGGAAAAGATAGCCTGGCGATACGCGTCGACGTCCGCCCCCTCCCCGACAGCTGCCACGAGCCCGGTAAAGGCTGCAAAGCCGTCGGTATTGGCCTCGGATGTTTCAAGCGCCGCATACAAAGCCCGCACATAATCGAGATAGAGGTTCGGCCTGTTGGCGACGATGTCAGGCGCATGGCCATCAAAAAGATGCCCATACAGTCCGCCGTAAGCGGAGCCGTCATCGCGTGTATGCGCGAAACTGTCACCGAAGGCATGGATCAGCAAACCGGTCTGCCAGGCATGATCCACACTGTCTGGATCGGAGGCGGCGATCAGCCCAGCCAGATGATCGCGACGCTCCTGCACTGCACCGACATCACCGCCGTGCAAGGAGTGCAACACGGCATTGATACGGTGGCGATAGCCCCAAGCGCCCGGAACGGATCCCCAGACAGCGACATTGGGCGCAGAAAACCGCATCGCCAAATCATCTGCTGCCTGGTTGTAAAACGACAAAAGTGCGGCTTCTCGCGGTGAACGCCCGGCAAGTACTGCCACGATGTAGGTGGTGTCCTGATGGCCATCCCGCTGATATTTCGCGAGCCCCTTGTCTTCAATGCAGGACGGATTGAGAGCGCGATAGCCCGGAGTCGAACAGGCTGCGACGCAAACGCAAGCCAGCACACTGATAACGGTCTTCATCATTCATTCCCCCAAGATGGACGTCAGGCCAGCGGGACGCTGGGATGCGGACGTCGGCCGCCGGCGTGTTCCACCAGCATATCAATACGTTTCTCTATCGGCGG
>CBFHQE010000135.1:0-6789 GCA_965657935.1 Maricaulis sp.
CCATTCCTCAGTCGTGGAAACCGGCGCGTCGCCATCTCCCCACGAGCTGAGCATACTTTATTCAACTGCGGCCGCGATGGAGCCCGATGATCCGGCGCTTGCGCCTGGTTTGCGTCAAAGAACGGACCTGGTAATTGCGCTCGTTGAGCAGGCTTTGAATTCACCGGAGTTGAATCGCGCCTGGCCCCGTTCCGTCGAGGGGATCATGAATGAGTTTGAAGCCCTTCGCCAACTCGCGACCTTGCTGGAGTTTATCGGTGAAACGGAGCGCGGGCGTCAGACCTGGCAAGTGCTGGCGCTGGCCCGCGGGGGCTATCAGGACCGCCTCAACGTCGCTCGTCTGAGCCATTTGTCGGGCGATAGTGACGCTGCGCTTGAGTGGCTTGTCCTGGCGCTGAGACAGGGGACGGGACGCAACCGCCGGCAGGCCTGGGAGCTCTTCGCGGACCTGGCCGAAGTCCGCGGTGAAGTGGAGGTGTCTGCAGCGGCCCGGTCACATGCCGGGAGTTTTCACGACAATGCTCCGACAGATCTGAGTATAGGTCATCCTCCCTGCCACGCTTCGACAGTAAGGGAAGTTGTAACCCAGCGGGCGATCGCAACGGTTTATGGTGGCGAGTTTCCTGATGAGAGCTGGTATGATGAGGTGGCATATCCGCAACTGTGCTCCAGTCGGCCGCCACTCTCCGAAATATCGCTCGCGAGCGAACCGGATTGTCCGGAGTGTTCAGGCGACATGCTCGACCTGTACTGGGATATTCGCCGGGGTGAGTGCGCGAGATTGGACAATCAGCATGTCGGCTCCCCCGACATCACCGAAAACTGCCTCGACTTTTACGATGCCGACGGTAATTTCCAGCCCAATGGCAGCCGCCCCAATTCTCCCCCAAATCATCACAATTGATCTCAATCGCGGCACGCTTTTGCCGTGAGAGCGGGGTCTGATGAGGATGCGACGCGGTGCTGAGTTGTAGTGCCGTGTCGCCCTCGGCAGACGGGTCAGAGGGGTTTTGATCCGGGGATCTGGCGGGGTACAGGGGCGTTTGCCCGGTTGGGCCATGACGGCATCTGCCCATGGGGAGGTAGACCCGTGAATATTGCACTTAGAACACCTTTGGTCCTGCCGCTGGCGGCAGGCGTGACCGTGGGATTATTCCTGATGATGCGGGCCCTGATTGATATCGGGCCGGTCACCTTCGAGGAGGCGGCACCTGACCTTCAGATCGAGATGAATCTGGAGGTACCCGATGCTGAAGCTCGGGGCGGCAGGGAGATGCCGGAGCCGGAACCCATCGACCCGCCTCCCGCTGTACGGCCAAGCCCGGTGGACCCAGCTGTGCCGGACCAGACAGCGTCCATGGAAAACTACGATGTGCCGGCCATCGAGCCACCGCGTGTGACCAATACGACAGGGCCGATCCGCCTCGATGGCAATCCGACACCCGTGGTGCGTATCAACCCGGTTTATCCGGACAATCTCGCGATGCGCGGTGTTGAGGGGCAGTGCGACATGATCTTCGACATCCTGCCTAATGGCACGACGACGAATGTGCGCGTCCTGTCCTGCAGCAATCGCGGATTTGAACGCGCCTCGATTCGCGCCATTGAACGCTGGCGTTACAACCCGCAAGTCCGCAATGGCGCACCCACCACCTATCAGGGCGCCCGCACACAATTGCTGTACGCCCTGGAAGGCTAGCCAAAACCCGGTCCTCGTTCTTTCTGTGGTCTTGCGAGGACCAGGTCGCCCGCTGCGTCGTCGCAACGCAGCGGGCATTTCTTTGATCTCAGGCCAAATCGTTGCGCTCGCGGCTCCGCCTTTATCCCTCTCCCCCACGGGGAGAGGTCGAGCGAAGCGAGAGTAAGGGGCCAAAACAAAAAAAGGCGCGGACCTCACAGCCCGCGCCTTTCCTCGAACTTCGGAGCGAATTATTCCGCCGCGATGTCGTCGACCTCGCCATCGGCCAGGCCGGTGACCATGAGGGCGAAGGCCCAGTTGAGAGCCACTTCGCGCAGGCTGTCGAAACGGCCGGACGCGCCGCCATGGCCGGCACCCATATTCATTTTCAGCAGGGTGAGGCCGTCATCG
Source organism: Maricaulis sp. (assembly GCA_965657935.1). Classification (GTDB taxonomy): domain Bacteria; phylum Pseudomonadota; class Alphaproteobacteria; order Caulobacterales; family Maricaulaceae; genus Maricaulis. The sequence continues at coordinate 2,090 of CBFHQE010000135.1, forward strand.
GTGCGTCGATCACGCATGCGGGCGACATATTTGGTCGGCTCCCAATACGTCACGCGCGGATCGGTCAGGCCGCCCGTCGCCAGGATGTGCGGATAGGCTGTTTCGGTGATCTGGTCGTAGGGGCTGTATTCGATCATCGTCTGATAATCCTCAGCGCTCTCGATCGGATTACCCCATTCCGGCCATTCCGGCGGCGTCAGCGGCAATTCCGCGTCCGACATGGTGTTGATCACGTCCACAAACGGCACCGCTGCAATGGCACCGGCAAACAGGTCCGGCTGCAGGTTGACCGCAGCACCGACCAGAAGGCCACCGGCCGACCCGCCATAGGCGACGATATTGCCGCGCGAGGTGTATCCTTCAGCAGCCAGGGCTTCACCCGCCGAGACGAAGTCCCGGAACGTGTTCATCTTCAGCTCGAGCTTGCCGTCCAGATACCACTGATATCCCCGCGCCATGGAGCCGCGAATATGGGCGATGGCATAGACCATGCCGCGATCCGCCAGCGAAAGCGGCGTGACGCGGAAGCTGGCCGGGATGGTGATGCCGTAAGAACCGTAGCCATAGAGCATCAGCGGCGCAGACCCGTCGATCGGCGTATCGCGGTGATGCAGGATGGTGACCGGGATCTCTACTCCGTCATGACCCGGGGCCATGATGCGGCGGACGACATAGTCTTCGGCATTGTGACCGGAGGGGACTTCCTGACGCTTGCGCAGCACCCGCTCGCGCGAGCGCATGTTGTAGTCATAGGTCTCTTCAGGGGTGGACGGGCTTTCATAGGAGAAACGCAGGCGATCGACCGCGAACTCGTAGCCGCCCGACATGCCGAGCGAATATGCCTCTTCAGCAAAGGCGATCTCGTGCTCTTCACCGGTGGCGTATTCGTGCACGACAATGCGCGGCAGGGCGTTTTCACGCTCGGAACGCACCAGCCAGTCTTCAAAACCGATTACACCATTGACCAGAACACCGGGACGGTGGGCGACAAAATCTTCCCAATTCTCGCGGCCCGGATTGTCCAGCGGAGCAGTGACGATCTTGAAATCGACCGCGCCGTCCGCATTGGTCCGGAAGTAAAACCTGTCGGTGGCCTCGGTCAGATAATATTCGACGCCATCCTCTCGGGCTGCGATCAGCATCGGCTCGGCTGTCGGATCTGAAGCATCAAGAACACGGATCTCGTTGGAGGTATGACCCCCGGCATTGATGACGATGTAGTTCTCGCCATCAGACGCGCCGACGCTGACGAAGAAACCCGGATCTTCCTCATCGTAAAGCAGTTCAGACGGGCCGCCATCGCGGTTCTGGCGATAAACGCGCTTGGAGCGGCCATTGTCATCGCGCCAGACCCAATAAAGGGTTGAACTGTCATTGGCCCAGACAAAGTCGCCCGTGCTCTCGTCCGTCAGCGTGGCGATGACGGCGCCGGTCGCGACTTCGCGGATGATGATCTCGTAGTATTCCGAACCGCGTGTATCGACGGCATAGGCCACAAATTCATGGTTCGGGCTGTGTCCGACATTGCCAAAGTCCAGATAGTCAAAATCACCGGCCTCGGCATCGCCATCGATGAGGATTTCCTCATCGCCCGTGGGCTCACCGGTTTCCGGATCGATCGGGCGGCGGGAAAATACCGGATACTGGCCACCTTCACGATAGCGCGTGAAGTATTCGTAGTTGCCATGCGGCTGCGGCACAGAACTGTCGTCTTCCTTGATGCGACCGCGGATCTCCTGGAAAATCCGTTCCTGCAGCGCTTCGGTCGGCTCCATGACGGCGTCGAGATAGCTGTTCTCGGCATCCAGAACGGCGCGGATGTCGTCCTGCAGCGTCTCCGGCTCGCGCATGACCTGCTGCCAGTTCTCGTCCTTGATCCACTGGTATTCGTCCACCCGGGTGAAGCCGACCTGTTCAATGGTCACCGGGCGCTGTTCGACCTGCGGGGCTTCCAGCCCCCGCGCGCGCTCGATGAGGGCGGAGGTCGCCGTCTCTGGTGTCTGTGAGTTCATGGAAGTCTCCTGGCTGCAAGCGGCGAGGGTGACGGCGGCAAAGCCGGTCACTGCGCCCCTGAGCATGGTCGTCGAAAATCTGTGTTTCACTTTACTCTCCCCTGGCCACAGGACGGATCAGTCCGTCTCAGGGCGGAAATTCAACACGGTGCCATTGATACAGTAGCGCAGACCGTCCGGGCCCGGTCCATCCGGGAAAACATGACCCAGATGGGCGCCGCAATTGGCACAATGCACTTCGGTGCGCGGCAGGGCCAGCTTGAGGTCTTCCTTGGTCTCCACAGCGCCCTGGCGAGCGACCTGCGAGAAGGAGGGCCAGCCTGAGCCGGACTCATATTTGTCGTTGGCCGCAAAGAGGAATTCTCCGCAAACCGTACAGTGGTATTCACCGTCGCGTTTCTCGGTGTAGAGCGGGTGGGAGAAGGCGTATTCCGTGCCTTCGGAAAAAGCGATTGCGTCGGCTTCCGGGCTCAGCGTCTCGCGCAGCTTGGCGATCTCTGCATTACTCAGTTTCGGCATTTTCGCGCTCCTTCGGCTTGTGTTTCAGCGCGACGGGTTCGGCACGCTTTACCGACAAGATAGGTGTTGCGATGGAAATGAGAACCAGGACCAGTCCCAGACCGATCATCGGGATGAGTGCGGCGGGGCGCGCACCGATGGCACCGACAATCGGCCCCATCAGCAGAATGCCGGCCGGCATGCCGCCAAACAGTCCAAGCTGATAAACAGACATCACACGGGCCAGCTTGTCCGGAGGCGCCTGTTCCTGCACGACCGACCGGCTGAGCGAGATGGCAATGCCCGCACCCAGGCCCCAGGCAAAGACCAGCCCGTAGAGCGACCAGAAGGGGATCGGCGCGGCAAAGGCACCAACCGCCAGCACTGTCACCCCCTGTGCCGCGATCAGTGCGCGGCCCGGGCGTTCGATCTGGCCGAACTTGACCAGCAGGATGTTGGCAACAAAGGCGCCCAGCCAGAATGTCACCATCAGGCTGGACAGTTCCGGATATCCGCCGCCATAGGCATCGCGGATCAGGATCGGGATCAGGACGAGGAAGGCGCCGCCGACGATGAAAACCCCGATCGCCACCATGATCGCCGTCATCGGCATTAAAACCGGTGAGTGCAGCACAGCGTCGAGGCCATCCTTGAGATCTCGCAACGGGTGTTCGGTCGACTTGTTCCGCTTGGAGCCAAGGCGCGGCAGAAAGGCTGCGGACAACCCTCCGATGACCAGGCCAACACCCATCATGAAGAAAAGCGGGCCGGGGCCTGTGATGGCGGCGAAATAGCCCGCGGCCATGCCGGCGATCTGGGCGCCGAACTGGACAGCCGATGCCATGACGACGGCCCGTTGCAGCTCGATGCCGCCATGGCGGGTCTTGGCTGAAATGCGGACGATCGGATTGATGGCACTATCGCGTGCCGGCATTACGAAACCCCCGGCAACGCCGACCAGGGCCGCGAAAATGACCAGGTTCATATAGCTCAGTATGTCGCCCATCATCATCGCGGCGAGACCGATCGTGCACAGGCCGGCGAACAGGTAGAAATAGAAGATGATGCCTCGCCGGTCCTTGCGCTCGGCAAGCACACCAGCGGCGGGCAGCAACAGCGCCATGGGCGCCGTCAGGGCAGCTTGGGCGAAACTCAGTCGTTCCGGGCTTTCCATCAGTGTGAAGGTGATCACGCCGGGAAACAGCGTCGTTTGCAGTCCGAAACCGAAAAACCAGCCTGCGACCAGCACGAGATAGGCGCCAAAGGGCGGCATGCGCAGCTTGCGGTTTCCGGCGAGGGGACGAAACAGCGGCAAATCGGTTTTCCTGGCTGACATCACGAGAGCGCCAAGCGCTCGTGATGGAGTGTGATTGGTATTGCGTCCTGTCTAGCAACATGTAGGGCTTAAGCAAATTCATCTGATGCAGGCCAAGGAGTCACTGCTATGAAAATGATTCGTCTGGGTGGCAGCGTAATTCTCGCGCTGTTTATGCTCTTCATGGGGGCGCAGAAGTTCGGCGCCTCCAATCCGGTCTTCTCCTATCTGGCCGCGAATTCCGGCATCGAGCTGTTCGAGCCGGTCATTCGCATGGCTACCGGTGTGGCCGAAGTCGTCGCGGCCCTGTTGCTGCTGGCAGGTGTGTTTGCCGGCAAGTTTCGCGGTCTCGGAGCAGTCTTGTCGCTGGGTGTCATCGGTGGCGCCATCGGCTTTCACCTCTCCCCCTGGCTTGGCATCAACGCTCCGGTCGCCTTCGCGGAAGGCGGTGGATATGAGTTCAGCCCGATGCTGTTCGGCATGGCGCTGGTCTTCGGACTGCTGTCGGCCGTCCTGGCCTTCATCGATCGCGAGCACCTGCCGGTCATCGGCAAGGGGTAGGCTGGTTTCCCCGTCCCCTGATGGGAAAGGTGACCGCGACGCGGGCGGATAGGGTGCCGCCCGCAGGCCCACTTTAAGCCGCGCTTTTGGCGCGTACCCACTCCACCATTGCTGCGCAATGGTCCCCCTCGCCCATCAAGGGCGAGGATGGGCTGAACATCACCTCCATAAATTCTCCGTCATTACCCGGCTTGTCCGGGGGGCCTCGGCTATCCTGTCGACAGGATAGCCGAGGTCCCCCGGATGTCTGCTGCACAGCCACCGCGGGATGCCGGCAGCCTGGGTTTATACGACAGACTTGATGTCAAACTGTG
>CBFHQE010000136.1:0-6592 GCA_965657935.1 Maricaulis sp.
GGAAATACCTCCATCGAGCACAACCTGCCTGTTTCCTCGATCTATGATGATGTGATCGAAATGTATGCCGGCAGCCAGGTCGCGCTCACACCGACCTTGGCGGTGACCTATGGCGGACTGGCGGGCGATCCATACTGGCGCCAGGCGATGAATGTCTGGGAACATCCGATCCTGTCGGAACATGTGCCGCCGCACATTCTGCGCCCCGGCTCCATTCGTCGCACGACGGCACCGGAGGACAATTTTGCGGATGCCAATGCCGCCGCAACCTCCCATGAACTCGCTCAGCGTGGCGTTCTGGTTTCAATCGGGGCACACGGCCAGCAACAGGGTCTGGCAGCGCACTGGGAGATGTGGTCCTTTTCACGTGGCGGTATGAGCCCGGTCGAGGTTCTGCGCACGGCGACTGTGGCTCCGGCGGTCCATCTCGGCTTTATCGATGACCTCGGTACGGTCGAGGAAGGCAAGTTGGCAGATTTTGTCATCATGCGCTCCAACCCGCTGGACGATATCGCCAACACTGATGACATTGCCTATGTGATGCTCAATGGCCGCCTCTATGACGCGATGACGCTGAACGAGGTGATCACTGGCGATGAAGCGCGGGATGCCTATTACTGGGAATAGTCGATCGACAAGGCGTGAATTGAGGGGCGCTGTTTCAGCGCCCCTTTTTTCTGTGACCAACCGGCTTATGCTCTCCGGCACATTCACATGCCGGGGAGGAACGTGTGTTCAATATTAATCGGTCGATCTTCATCTCGCTGAGCGTTTTGATCCTATTTATCGCCGGCCTGGCCAGCTTCACTCTCGGGTCAGGGCCCGGCCTGTCCCGCCAGGCGGCCATCGACGCGGCACAGCCCTATGCCTCCGTCGAGATCGTGCGGGATGAATTCGGTATTCCCCACATCACGGCAGACACGGATGCCTCGGCGGCCTTCGGCCTGGCCTACGCCCACGCCGAGGACGACTGGGAAACCATCCAGACCACACTTGTTGCGGCTCGCGGAGAGCTCGCCCGATATCAGGGTGCCGATGCCGCGCCGACGGATTATGTCGTGCAATTGCTGCGTATTCGCGAGCTGGTCGCGTCGCGTTACGAGCAGGACATCTCCAATGACGTCAAGGCCTTGCTCGAAGGTTATGCTGCGGGTTTGAACCTTTATGCTGCGCAGCATTCCACCCGTGTCTGGAGTGACGTTCTGCCGGTAACACCGGAGGATGTTGTGGCTGGTTTTGTCCTGCGCACGCCATTCATGTACGGGCTGGACGCAACATTGACCGAGCTATTTGCCGAGGAACGCCAGCGGTCGATTTCCATGCGTTCCACGGAAAGTGCCTTTCAATGGCTGGATGAGGCCCGACTGCCTTTCGGCTCGAACGCGTTTGCGATCGCTCCGGAATTCTCGGCCGATGGCGCCACACGCCTGGTCATAAACTCCCACCAGCCGTTTGAGGGACCGGTGGCCTGGTATGAGGCACGCATACGGTCTTCGGAAGGCTGGGACATGGTCGGTGCCACTTTCCCGGGAGCGCCCCTGATCCTGCATGGTCACAGTTCCGAGCTGGGCTGGGCGCATACCGTCAACCTTCCCGACCTGGCGGATGTCTATGTCCTGGAAACCGACGGTGATCGTTACCTGCTCGACGGGGAGTGGCGGGATCTGGAACAGGGTGCGGCGCGATTGAATGTGCGAATCTGGGGCGCCATTCGTTGGACAGTTGAACGCGATATGTGGTGGTCTGAACATGGCCCCGTCATACGGACCGAACACGGTGATTATGCCGTGCGCTATTCGGGAATGGATGAAATCCGCCAGGTGGAGCAATGGTATCGTATGAACCGGGCGGACAGCTGGGACACCTGGTATGATGCGATGGAAATGAACGCCATTTCGTCGCTCAACACCATCTACGCCGATCAGAATGGTGAGATTGCCTATGTTTACAACGCCGCCATGCCGGTGCGCGAGGAGGGGTGGAACTGGCGGGAATACCTGCCCGGGGACCGTTCCGAGCTGATCTGGCAGTCCTATCATCCGCTTTCGGCTCTGCCGCTGTACCACAATCCGGACGCCGGCTGGGTGCTGTCGGCCAACCAGACACCGTTCGACGCGACAGCCCTGGGCGAAAACCTCGATCCTGACGATTATTCCTCCACTTTCGGGATTGAACCGCGCATGACCAACCGAGCCCATCGGGGACTGGCCTTGTTACGTGCAGAGAGCAGTCTGACGGCGGAGCGCCTGGAGGCGATCAAGTTCGACAAGGTCTATGCCGAAAACTCCGCAGTTGGCCGTTTGATACGGGAAATCCTTGCCATGGATTTCTCGGACGATGCCGATCTGGCGTCCGCCCAGGCTGTCCTGGCCGGGTGGGATATGTCAACGAACACGCAAAGCCGAGCGGCGGCCCTGGGCGTGCTGACGGCCGTACGCACGATCCATAACCGCCATCATGAAGACCCCTGGGACATGGACCCGGCCGAAGCGCTGCGTGAAGCCGCTGATGAGTTGATGCTCCATTACGGGCGCCTCGACCCCAGCTGGGGTGAAGTCAATCGCATGATACGCGGCGAGGTGAACCTGCCCCTGGGCGGCGGTCCGGATATTCTGCGCGCCATTTATGGTGCTTCTGACCAGCTTGACGAGAACGGTCAGCTTCGCGCGGTCGCCGGTGACACGTCCATCATGTTTGTAGAGTGGATGCCGGACGGCGAACTGCGCTCGCGGGCGATCCATCAATATGGTTCTGCCACGCTGGATCGCATGTCAGAGCATTATGCCGATCAGGCTGGTCTGTTCGCTGGCGAGGAATGGCGAACCCTGACCCCGGACCCGCAGGGCGAGGCTTACTCACCGCTTCGCCAATAGGCCAAAGAAAAACCCCGGAGCCGTGGCTCCGGGGTTTTCCTGTCTCGTCAGTCGGCTGACTAGTTAAAGTCGGCGCGGAAGGACACACCCCAGACACTCGGCTCGTTCACGAAACCGGTGTTGTTGTTGAAGTCGATACCGCCAACCAGGTTTTCTTCGCCGGTAATGTTACGGCTGAAGACAGCTGCTTCATATGTGCGCCCGTTTGCCAGGCTGCCGGCATAGCCGACACGCAGACCACCCTCGAAATTGCCGTCGGAGTAGAACTCTTCGGACTCATAGAGGAAGAGATTGGTGCGACCCTGATAGAACCAGTCGGTGTAGACGAACCACTCGCCGCCATTATCGGCCGGGATGGAGTAGCGCGCGGTCAGGCTGAGAATGTAGTCCGGAGCCTGCGGGAACGGGTTGCCGTCCACTTCCGCAAAGCCGTCATTGTCGACGTCCGGGTCGGTCACTGTACACTGGGCACAGACACCGACTTCCAGCGTGTCGTCCTGCAGCTCGGTCTCGTTCCACGAGAAACCGGCCGTGATCAGCAGGTTGTCGCTGACCAGGAATTCACTGTCGACTTCGAAACCATATCCAACAGCTTCGTCGGCATTGACCAGCTGGACCAGGTTACCGGCGCCACCAACAGCTGACAGCTGCAGGTCAGAGACGGTGTAGTAGAACGCGGTCGCATTGACACGCGCGCGGCCACCCATCGGCTCGGATTTGATACCGGCTTCGAAGGAGGTGGACGTTTCGCTGTCCGCGATGGACGGCGTGCCGAAGAAGGCAACATCACGACCCTGGATAGACGGTCCGCGGAAGCCGCGAGCGATGCGGGCGAAGAAGGCCGTCTCGTCGCTGTAGTCATAATATGCGGACAGATCCCAGCTCAGCTCTTCATCAGAGACGCTGTAGGGACCACCGGCCGGCCAGACAGCCTGAACGACTTCCAGGGACTTTTCGTCGCTTGTGTAGCGCAGGCCACCGGACAGGTTCAGGCGCTCGGTTGCCTGATGAGAAACCTGACCGAAAACGGCCCACAGCTCGTTTTCGTGACGAACGGTGGTCGGCGGCGGGAAGCCGCCATTGGGGCCGACCGTAGTGATGTCGAAAGAGCCATCGAAGAAGTACGCACCGACCTGCCAGGTGGTGTCCAACTCGTCAGAGGAGGCCAGGCGGAATTCCTGGGTGAACTGATCGAGATCATCCAGGCCGTCCTGTGTTTCCGACGGGAAGGGGATGAAGCCCGGACCGTTGACCAGATTGCCGCCATCGATATCGCCAAGGCTGCGGCCTTCAGCGGTTTCGTAACCGGTGATGGAGGTGAAGGTCATGCCGCCATCGAGATAGAAGTTCATGTTCGCACTGCTACCCCAGGAATCGTAATTCTGCGGGTTGTTGAACGTGCTGTCGTAATAGACTTCGCCGCGGTCGAAATTGGCGTTCAGGTCATTTGAACCCGGCGTCAGGATATTGGCGCGGAAGATTGCGGCCGTACCTGTCAGGGAGCGGGCATGAACGTTGAACAGAGCGTCGAAGCTCTCATTCGGCGTGTAGAGCAACTGCGCGCGGCCGGCCCACTCATTGTGACCGCCCATGGCGTTGTCTTCACCGGTAAAGGCGTTGTCGATCCAGTCGTCGCGGTTCTGGGACAGAAGCGAGATACGCGCAGACAGCATATCCTCAACCAGGGCGCCGCCGATGGCGCTTTCGACGTTGACCGTACCCAGCGAGCCCAGGGTCACGCTCATGAAGCCGTCGGTTTCCTGGGACGGACGAACGCTGTCGAACTTGATGGTGCCAGCAGTTGTGTTGCGACCGAACAGCGTGCCTTGCGGGCCGCGTGCGATTTCAACCTGCTGGACGTCGAAGAGCGGGAAACTCTTCAAAATCACGTTTTCCTGGACGATGTCGTCCATGATGATCGAGACCGGCTGGGAGGCGGCCAGGTCGAAGTCTGTATTGCCCAGGCCGCGAATATAGAAACGCGGCGCGACACGACCGTTGGAGCTCTCAGCGTAGACCGACGGAATGCGGGCAGCCAGCGTAAGGATGTCAGCGCCACCTTCGGTATAAGGGGCCAGGTCTTCGCCGGACTGCGCGGTAACGGAGTTGGCAACATCCTGGATGTTCTCTTCGCGACGGTTCGTCGTCACGGTGATTACATCAAGGGTCGCAGCGCCTGTGTCCTGGGCGAAGGACGGAGCGGCGGCAAGCGTCAGTGCAGCAACACTGGCGCCGGCCCACAACAGAGACTTCTGTGCGAGTTTCGTGGTTTTCATTTGTAAGGTCATCCCGATCAACCGATAGCGTTAAACAGGAACCGATCTCCAAGATGTGGTTCCCGTTGGTAACGGCGCTCCGATAACGGAAATTACAGGTGTGTGACAATGCAATAGTTGAGCCCTGTCACAGTTAACAATCGAGTGTGTGATGATAGCATCAGTTATATGACATAACCGCGATGGTGTTGCCCGGCTTTACGTCACCAAAATCAATGGCTTGTTGAACGGCTGTTCAACTTGCTTCGGGAAAATGCGAAAATTTCTGCAAACAGAGCCTGTGTCAAAGCGTCATGCAGCAGGCTGCCAGAGGTCGTGTTTTGTCATGATGCGGATGAAACGCTCGCTCTGCAGATGTTCCTCAAGCCAGCGGCGAAGACGCATTAGTGGTGTGGTTGTGAACCAGTCCCGGTCCGTGTGCGCAAACTGACGTACAAAGGGAAAGATTGCGGCGTCGGCTATGGTGGGGCGGTCACCACACAGTTGTGCCTGTCCCGACAGACGCTCTTCCAGGCCGAGCAGGATGGTCAACCCGACTTGCCGTTGTTCAAGCGGGTCCACCCCCTCGTAACGATTGGGATATTTATAGCGATCAAGCGCCTGTTTGAAGGGCCCGTCATTGGTCTCGATCAGCGGCTGGGCCGCGGCGAAAGGCTCGAGCCACTGATCCGGGTCATTTTCCCGCAAAGCCCACATCATCACGTCCAGGCTCTCATCCACCACCTGTCCATTCTGCAAGACCAGCACAGGCACCGTGCCTTTGGGCGACGCCTCAAGCATCGCAGCCGGCTTGTCCTTGAGCAGGACTTCACGATGCTCCAATGCAACCCCGGCAACGTCCAGGGCCAGTCGCGCCCGCATGGCATAGGGGCAGCGCCTGAAGGAGTAGAGGATGGGCAGGGCCGTCATCAAGCTGGGCTTTCTCGCGTGTGTAATACGTGGGGCCGAAGCGCGTAGTCTTGCATGGCGCAGGCGCATTGGGGAGGGCTTGATGTCGACGACCGACATTCCCGCCTCATGGGCCGTCCCAACGGGTGCCAAGTGGGTCCCTGAGCGCCAATCATCGCGGTGGGGTGGAGGCGCGCCCCGGACCGGAATTTCAGGCGCGGAGGTGGCAGCGGGAGGTTCAGACTGGGCGCTAGGTTCTGTACCCATAAACTGGATTCCCAAATCAGTCGGGTCGTGATTCAAGCTCCTTGAAGGAGTTGGATCATGGCCCGATTTGATTTGAGCGATGCGGAGTGGGTGATCATCGCGCCGCTTCTGCCGAACAAGCCGCGCGGGGTGCCGCGCACGGATGACCGCCGGGTTCTCAACGGGATTTTCTATATCCTGCGCACGGGTTCGCCTTGGCGGGATCTGCCAGGTCGGTACGGCCCTTACACGACGGTCTATAACCGCTTCAACCGCTGGGCGAAGGCCGGGGTCTGGATCAGTGTTTTC
>CBFHQE010000137.1:0-6404 GCA_965657935.1 Maricaulis sp.
TATCCATATCACCATCACGGATGACCATCCCTGGGCGCAGGCCTTTGTGGTGATGGAAGCCGTGCCGGAGGATGCGCCTGATGCGTGACCCGATTGACCAACTGCAAAAGCGTATTGGCTATACTTTCCAGAGCCGCGAGCTGCTGGAGCGTGCACTGACCCATTCCAGCTTTGGCGAAGGCCGCAAGACGCACCGCAATTACGAACGCCTGGAATTCCTTGGCGACCGCGTGCTGGGTCTGATGACGGCGGAAGCGCTGTTCAATGCCTTTGAAGGTGCGGACGAGGGCGCCTTGGCACCGCGTCTCAACTCACTGGTGCGCAAGGAAACCTGCGCCGATGTCGCCCGTGCCGTGGATATCGGCGCCGCACTGAAAATCGGTCGGTCGGAAGAAAAGGGCGGTGGCCGCGAAAAGACGTCCATCCTCGGTGATGCTTGTGAGTCCCTGATCGCTGCGATTTATCTGGACGGCGGTCGTTGCGCGGTCCAGACCTTCTACGACACACATTGGGCGCCCAAGATCGAGGATCTCAAACACAAGCCCAAGGACGCCAAATCGGCGCTGCAGGAATGGGCGGCCAAGAAGGGATATACCCAGCCGCGCTACGATCTGAGAGAACGTTCCGGCCCGGACCACCGACCGATTTTCACGGTCGAGGTCATGGTCGCACCGCTCGATCCGGAAACCGGTGAGGGCAAGTCAAAACAGGCGGCTGAACGTGAAGCCGCAACCAATCTATTGGCCCGGGAGGGCATGCATGTCCGCTGATACTCCACTTCGCTGCGGTTTTGTTGCCGTCATCGGTTCACCCAATGCCGGCAAATCGACGTTGGTAAACTCGCTCGTCGGTGAAAAAGTCACCATCGTGACGCACAAGGTCCAAACCACGCGCTTTGCCGTTCGTGGCGTGGCCATTGATGGTCCCAGTCAGATTGTCCTGGTCGACACGCCCGGCGTTTTTGCGCCCAAGCGTCGTCTGGACAAGGCCATGGTCAATGCGGCGTGGGCCGGGGTGGCTGACGCAGACGCGGTGATTCACGTGGTGGATGCCGGTGCCCGTGACCGTATGGCGCGCGGTGAAAGCAAGTCCGGCGACAGCAAGATGATCGAGGATGACGAGCGTGTCACCGAGGGGCTCAGACGCTCGGGTGGCAAGGCCATACTGGCGCTCAACAAGATTGACCTTCTGGCCCGTGACCGGTTGCTTGCGATTTCACAAAATATATTTGAAACAGGTTGTTATGGCGAAGTCTTTATAGTTTCAGCCAAACGGGGTTATGGCGTGGATACGCTGAAAACCCATCTCTCCGGTCTGATGCCGGAAGGTGTCTGGCACTATCCCCAAGACCAGGTCGCCGACCTGCCCTCGCGTATTCTGGCTGCCGAGATCACGCGCGAGAAAGTCTATCTGCGCCTGCACGAAGAGCTGCCCTACGCCTCCATGGTCGATACGGAAGTGTGGAAACGCCTTCGCGATGGCTCCCTTCGGGTGGAACAGTCGATTGTCATCGAGCGGGACAGCCAGAAACCGATCGTTATCGGCAAGGGTGGTTCGGCGCTGAAATCAATCGGCGAGGCCTCCCGCAAGGAATTGGAGGAAGTGCTGGGCTGCAAGGTTCACCTCTTCCTCAACGTGAAGGTCGATCCGAAATGGATGAATCGTCGCGGACATTATTCAGATGTGGGTCTGGACTTTGACGTCTAGCCAGTTCGCCTCGGTGACAAGACTCACCTAGAACACCGCCATGGATTGGATTGATTCAGGCATTATTATCGCCGTGCGCCCCCACGGTGAAACCTCCGCAATTGTCGAGGTGCTGACGGCTGAACACGGTCGCCATGCGGGGCTGGTCAAGGGCGCCCGCTCGCGCACACTGCGACCTGTCCTGCAACCGGGCAACCAGGTACGCCTGCAGTGGCGCGCGCGACTGGCTGAACATCTTGGCCAGTTTCAGGTCGAACCGGACGAGCTGGGTGTTGGCCTGGTCATGGATGACCGCTCCTCGCTGGCGGGTCTGAACGCTGCCTGTGCCATGGCCGTGCTCGCTCTGCCCGAACGCGAGGCTCATGAGGCCGTTTATAACGGCTTTCGGGTCTTGTTATCGGCGCTGGAGGATATCGATATCTGGCCGGCATTGTATGTGCGCTGGGAAGCCGGGCTGTTATCCGATCTTGGTTATGGCCTGGACTGGGAGAAATGCGCGGTTACAGGTGAGACCGAGGACCTGACCCATATCAGCCCGCGCACCGGCCGCGCAGTGTGCGGCGAGAAAGCAGCTCCCTATGTCGCCAAACTGCTGGCGCTGCCATCCTTCATGCGCGGCACCGGGCAGATCAGTGAAGGCGATATCGCCAGCGGACTTGAGCTTACCGGCTATTTCCTGGAACGCCGCGTGTTGTGGCCGGTCGACAAGCAGTTGCCCGACGCGCGGGAACGCCTCATCAACGAGCTGGAACGGGTGGGGAGACTCTAGGACGAAATCCACTGTTTTGCCGCTTTCAGATCGGCGCAGATACGCATCTGGTAATGATCCTGGCGCGGGTAAAAGAGGTTACGCCAGACTTCCAGGGCGTGGATGATTTGCTCACTCGCTCCCAGAACCGCGGCGTGCACGATGTGATCAACATCCTGGGGGATGGTGGCCCGGCGCCGAAAACTCAATGAGACAGCATCCGGCCCGGGAAGGTCCAGGCTTTGCGCCGCTCGCATGTCATGCAACAGGTTGTAGGTCGACGGATACTCACCGCGCTCCATACCGCTCACCAGCGTATGGATATCCTGCGCCGTTATGCGTCCGGAATAGCGGATATACAGGTGGTCCGGGTGATTTTGCACGGCAATTTCAAGGGGCATGAGCGTCTCTCGATGACCAGTCTGACAAAACTGGGTCGATTCCGCGGTCACTTTGGGAATGTTATTATTCCGGCAGAATAGCACGTGTTTTCCCCGGCTAAACCTGCGCTGAACGCCTGTGTAGACAGGCAAACCCGCTATAATGACCTGTACGAATCAAAAAGGTGCAGGACATGGGCGAGAATTTCGATCCCCAGGGTGGTCATATAATCGAGGAGCCTTTCGATGAAGCGCTCTCGAAACGCTATCTCGCCTACGCCTTGTCAACGATCACCCAGCGGGCCCTGCCGGATGCGCGTGATGGTCTGAAACCGGTTCATCGCCGTTTGCTTTACGCCATGCGTGAGCTGAAGCTGAACCCGGATGCGGCGTTCAAGAAATCCGCCCGTGTTGTGGGTGATGTGATCGGTAAATATCACCCGCACGGTGATCAGTCGGTCTATGACGCGCTGGTACGTCTCAGCCAGGATTTTGCTGCGCGTTACCCGCTGGTCGAGGGGCAGGGCAATTTCGGCAATATCGACGGCGATAATGCAGCCGCGATGCGTTACACCGAAGCACGCCTGACCAAGGCGGCTGAACTCCTGCTGCAGGATATCGAAAACGGAACGGTTGATTTCGAGGACACGTATGACGGTTCGGAAAGCGAGCCGCTCGTCCTGCCGGGTGCTTTCCCGAACCTGCTGGCCAATGGATCAACCGGTATTGCCGTAGGTATGGCGACATCCATCCCGCCGCACAATGCTGCGGAACTTTGTGGCGCAGCCCGTGCGTTGATCGCCGATCCGGAGGTCACGACTGATACGCTGTTGACCCACGTCAAGGGTCCGGACTTTCCGACCGGTGGTATCTGTGTGGAGAGCGCTGCGAGTATTCGCGAGGCCTATGAAACCGGGCGTGGCGGGTTCCGGACCCGTGCGAAATGGGAGAAGGAAGATCTCGGCCGCGGCATGTGGCGGATTATCGTGACCGAGATCCCGTACCTGGTTCAGAAATCCAAGCTGGTCGAGCGCATCGCGCAACTCATGGACGCCAAGAAGCTGCCGCTGGTGGACGATATCCTCGACGAGTCCACCGAGGATATCCGCCTCGTCATCGAGCCGAAGTCCAAGCTGGTCGATCCGGACATGATGATGGAGAGCCTGTTCAAGCTGACGGATCTGGAAAACCGGATCTCGCTGAACCTCAACGTGCTCGATCCGACCGGCACGCCGCGGGTCATGCCGCTGAAGGAAACGCTGCGGATCTGGATCAGCCATCGCCGTGAAGTCGTGGTGCGCCGGGCCCGTACACGCCTGACCAAGGTGGAAGACCGCCTGGAAGTCCTCGCCGGCTATATCATCGTCTATGCAGATCTCGACGAGGTGATCCGGATTATCCGCTTTGAGGACAAGCCCAAGGAAACCTTGATGGAGACCTTCAAGCTGACCGAGCGTCAGACCGAAGCGATCCTGAACATGCGCTTGCGGGCCTTGCGCAAGCTGGAAGAGCTGGAGATCCGGGCCGAGGACACCAAACTCCGCGGTGAGCGCAAATCCCTGAAAGATCTCATCGGCTCGGAAGCGCTGCAATGGGAGAAGGTCGATGGCGAAATCGCTGAGGTCGAGGCCTGGTATGGTCCTGAGACTGAGATCGGTGCCCGCCGCACGAAATTCGGTGATGCGCCGACAATCGCTGATGCTGCCTCTATCGAGGCCTTTGTTGTCCGCGAGCCCATCACCGCAGTGCTTTCGGAAAAAGGTTGGGTAAGGGCGCTCAAGGGCCATTCTTCCGACGTCACCGGCCTCAAATTCAAGGAAGGCGACAAGTCCGCCTTTGCCGTGAAGTGCGAGACCACTGACAAGCTGTTGATGTTCGCGACGGACGGCAAGTTCTACACGCTCGAAGCCTCCAAACTGCCCGGCGGCAGAGGTCATGGGGAGCCTGTGCGCCTGCATGTCGACCTGCCCGATGATGCCGCGCCTATCGGCTTGTTCAAATATGATCCGGACCGCGTGCTGCTTGTGGCCTCGGGGGCCGGTACCGGTTTCCGCATTGCCGAAAAGGATTGCATGGCGGCCAAGAAGGGCGGCAAGCAGATCCTCAACCTGGTCGATGGCGACGAGGCTCTGCTCTGCATTCCGGCCATGGGTGATCGCTGTGCGCTGATTGGCGAGAACAAGAAACTGCTGGTGTTTGCAGCCGATGAAATTCCGGTGATGTCCCGCGGCAAGGGCGTGCGACTCCTGGGTGGCAAGGGTGCTGACCTGGCCGATGCGACCATTTTCAACGCCGAAGATGGGTTGAGCTGGTTGGACGGTGCCGGTCGCCGGTTCAATCTTGACGACTGGGAAATGTGGACAGCCAAGCGGGCCCAGGCCGGCAAGATGGTGCCGCGGGGTTTCCCGCGTTCGCTGAGATTTGCCCCGCGGGGCTCGGAATTCCTCGCCTCGCAGGCGAAATCGGAATAAAAGGGATCAAATTCCCCTAACTGGAGCGTTTCTAAATGGAATCCTGGATCATTCTTCTGGTCGTCTTTGTCGGTCTCCCGCTCATCCTGGTGATGATCTACAACCGGTTGGTCGCGCTCAAGCAGACCTGTAACCAGGCCTGGGGCGATATCGATGTCCAGCTGAAACAGCGCCATGACCTGGTTCCCAACCTGGTTGAGACCGTGAAGGGCTATGCCGAACATGAAAAAGGAACGCTGGAAGGCGTCATCAAGGCTCGCCAGACGGCGATTGACGCGTCTTCACTGAAGGATCTGGCCGAGGCGGAAAACCTGCTCTCCGGAGCCCTGCGCCAGTTGTTCGCCCTGTCGGAAAGTTATCCGGACCTCAAAGCCAACGAGAATTTCCTATCGTTGCAGAATGAGCTGGCGGATCTGGAAAACAAGATCGCTGCAGCGCGCCGTTTCTTCAACAATGCCGTTCAGGAGTTCAACACGGCTGTTGAGCAATTCCCGGCCGTGATGATCGCCAACACGTTCGGTTTTTCTGCCAAGGATTATTTCGAGGTGGGCGAGGCTGAGCGCGGTGCGCCGAACGTGAAGTTCTAGGGGGTATGATGCGATGGTGTTCGGAGCGGCCGGACTTCGCACGCATATCTGGAATAATAATCTTCGTTCGCTGATCCTGCTGGCCGGGTTCCCGGTGCTGCTGATCCTGATTGGTTTTGCCATCACGCTTGTTTTCATGGGAATGAGCGGGGACGGCTATGATGGCGGCAAGGCCGATCTGACAGACGCTGCGATCGCCGGCGCATTTGATCAATTGCCGATGATCGGTATCATCTCTCTGGGAATTGCCAGCGTCTGGTTCATCATCGCCTGGTTTTTCCATCAGCGTATGATCGATGCCTCCACGGGGGCCCGAACCGTCCAGCGGGACAACGAGAAAGAGCTCTACAACCTGCTGGAAAACCTGTGTGTGTCTCGCGGTATGAATATGCCGCGCCTGGCCATAATCGAGACTGAGGCAATGAATGCCTACGCCTCCGGCATGCGCGAGAGCCAGTATACCGTCTCCGTCACACGCGGCTTGATGAACCGGCTCGACCGGGATGAGCTG
>CBFHQE010000138.1:0-6280 GCA_965657935.1 Maricaulis sp.
CCAGGCGGGAAAGGCCGCCGGGTCATTCAGGCGCCCCAGCCCGCGGACAATGTCCAGCCAGGCATCCTGCCGGACGTCCTGGGCCATGTCCTGGTCGCCGGAAAGACGCCAGGCATGTCGGGCCAGTTCGGGTTGGTAGAGACGCGCCAGCTGGTCAAAGGCCGAACGGTCTCCCGTCCTGGCCGCACTGACCAGGTATTCCCCGAGCACGCGTTTCTTGTCGCGTCGCATGGCCCTGCCTCTCAAACGCCAGCTCAGCCGGTCGGCGCCGGCAGGTCGAGCATCACCGCGTAAACGAGCACAAGTGCGAGCGCAAAGGAAACCGGGGCCAGAATACGCACGATTGTCGGGTGCAGCCTGTCTGCCCACCACAGGGCATAAGCATGGTGCCAACGTCGCGGAACCAGAAGGATCAGGACCGAGGTCACGGCGATGAAACCGCCGATCCAGGTGAACGCCTCGGGAAAACGTGACAAGTGGGCAGCGCCCATGAGCGCGAGACCAAATATGAAGCGCAGGCTCTGTTCCGCGATATTGATAACGGCGGTGCTGCCGGCCATGCGCAGGATAGACAGCGCGCTGTCCGGCGCCAGCAGCATAATGCCCCCCACCAGCGCCATCCAGGCGGCAAACAGGAGCACTCCGTAAATAGCCAGTTGCGAGATCATGTCATCCCTCATTCCAAAACTGTTGTTCGGAATAAAGGTGCGCCCCGGCCGGAAACCGGTTCAATGCGACCGGTCGATTTTCGCAGAGCCGAGGTCTAACTGGCGTTGGGGATAATCGGGTGGAATTGCAAATATCCGCGTTCAACCATACGGCGCATGGCGTCATAGGCTTCGGACAATTCCTCATAGGCATCGCGCAACAGACCCAGCCGCTCGACCTCGGTCCTTTCCAGCGGGGCCCGGCTTCGGGCTGCGGACATGGCGGCATCCACCCAGGCGCTGCGGGCCTTGGAGGCGGACAGAGCGAGGTTCTGGAAATCCTCAAGCGTGACAGAATGGATCGTCTTCTTGATCACCGCCTGATTGGCGGCAAACACGGTATAATCAATCTGCTCCAGCTGACCGCGCAATTTGCGCTGTTCAATCGGGTCCTGCACCAGATCCGGCTCGAACCGGTCCGATACCCTGCGATAGCTGGACGTCGCGATTTTTGACATAACCGCCTCTCCTCCTCGGACAGTAGAACATCACACTGCCACTAAGGGTTTAAGCAATATTGAACAGGAAGTTCGCGCGAGCAACGGCATTACCCTCTGTTTGGAAAGAAAGCTCTTCCACTCGCCTGCTCGATCACGCGGCCCATTCGTCCTATCTCCTGGGTCAACAGGTTCACGGAGGACGTTATGTCCGCACACAAAATTCTTGTTCTTGCCGGTTCGGCCCGCAAGGACAGCGTCAACAAGAAACTCGCCGCCAATGCCGCGGAAATCGCGCGCGACAGGGGCGCGGAGGTCACGCTTGTCGATCTGGCTGATTATGAAGCCCCGCTCTATCACGGAGATGACGAGGCCGAGAACGGCATGCCGGGCAGCATGAAGGCCATGCGCAATCTGCTGGCTGAACATGATGCGATGATCGTCGCGACACCGGAATACAACGGCAATATACCGCCGCTCCTCGTCAACACATTTGACTGGATGTCCCGCCCGGATGGCGATGACAAGTCCAACCCCTTTGCCGGCAAGCTGGCCATCGTCATGGCGGCCTCCCCCGGCGGCCTGGGCGGCGTTCGCGTGATCCCGCGTCTGCGGGCTTTTCTCACCGATCTCGGCATGATGCCGCTGCCGGGGCATGCGTCCGTTCCCGGTGCCTTTCAGGCCTTCGACGATGCTGGCCGTCTCATCAATGACCGCTCCCGGGGCCAGATCGAAGGTCTGGTCGATAATCTGATCAATTTCCTTGGCCGCGCGTGACGCCGGTCACGGTTCACCCTGACCGGTCCGGACTAGCCTGACCCGACAAGAATTATCCTGCCTTCTCCCCTACCCTATGCAGGAGCATGTCATGGGTCAGACTATTTCCAGTCCGTGCGCGGCCGCGGCGCACGCAGAATTTGAACACATGCGCGAACAACTCTGGTTGCGCCTGAAATCCGGCCAGCTGGATAGCCATCGTTTCGTCAGGTGCGCCAACATTGCCGGTCATGATGTCGATTTCTGCTGCGAGAGCGCCAGGCTGCTGATCGACATCCATCCGAGCGAAGATGCGGATCCAGCCCTGCTCGACGAGCAACGCATCGCCGAGCTCGAGGAAGCGGGATATCTTGTCCTGCACCTGTGGGAACAGGACCTGCGACGCGGCATCGACCAGCTGCTCGATTTCATCCGCCAGGCTCTGGGTTGGCAGGACCAGACCTCCGACATGCCCGTAGCGGTCCATGACTGCGGCCATCGCTGAGACCGTCCCTGGCGGCATTTCGGCCTGGCTACCGGCGCCACAGGCAGGTGACCTAAGCCTGTACCCACCCCCGACATTCCCTTTTCAGGCGTTGTCGTGTGCAATTCATCGCGCCGCCGGCTAACGTTACAACCTGTTCATAATGGCTACGTCTGGGGGGACCAACTGCCATGCGTGTAATCGCTTTTATTCTGCTTGCCGTACTGGCAGGCGCCATCGCATACAAAACTCAATTCGCCGCCGAAGAGCCGGCCGCAGCTCCGAGTGAGGAGGCTGTCGCCGAGGAAATGGCTCCTGAGGAAGCTCCGGCGGAAGAGACCATGCCGGAAGACGCCGCCGCTGAAGACACCGCCGGTGAAGACACCGCCGAGGAGGACATGCCTGAAGAAGACATGCCGGCGGACGACACGGCCGAGGATACCATGCCGGAAGATACCGGTGCCGAGGGCGGCGAAGAGGAATAGGATAGGGACATTCTCGTCTTTCCTGATCCTGACAGGGCAGCGGCTCTGGCCGCCGCCCTTTCGATCGGGCGCCCCTTTCATGTTGCGGAAGGTCAAGTCGACCACTGATCGAGCCCGACATCCTGGGCAGCGGGGCTCTGGCCAGCTCTTCTCCTGAGCAGATTGTCGTTTTGGCCGCCATTCGTCTCATATGACGGACGGTTGTGCCGCACGCGGCTTGAGCCTTTGGTGACAAGCGGTCTAGCATCGCGGCGAACCTGACAAGGAACCCGTCATGATCCGGACCCTCAGCCTGGCCTTTCTCACAGCATTCGCGGGCACGGCCGGCCTCGCCGCCCAACCGCTCATCCTGATCACCAATGATGATGGCTATGAGAGCGCAGACCTGCGCGCCCTCGCCGCCGCCCTCAACCCGCAGGCCGATGTCATCATCGTTGCGCCGCAGAGCAATCAGAGCGGCACCTCTACCTCGCTCGGCAATCTGCGTGCCGAGGCCGAATGGTCGGCGTTCGAGTTCGACGGCGCAGACCTTTCCTACTGGATCAACGCCACACCCTCCGTCTCGGCGCATTTCGGAATTGACCTCGCCGAGCGCCATTACGGAC
Source organism: Maricaulis sp. (assembly GCA_965657935.1). Lineage (GTDB taxonomy): Bacteria > Pseudomonadota > Alphaproteobacteria > Caulobacterales > Maricaulaceae > Maricaulis. Next base: position 3,475 of record CBFHQE010000138.1, read on the forward strand.
GCCAGCCCGACCTGGTCATTTCCGGTATCAATTCCGGCATGAATGACGGACAGTCGCACCATTATTCCGGCACGGTTGGCGCTGCACGAACAGCCAGTCTCTACGGCATTTCGGCCCTCGCCATATCGCTCGATCGTGCCGAGGGTCGTGACCTGGAAGGCGCGGCGGAATGGGTCGCGAACTATGTGGCGCAACTGCCCACTCACGAAGGCCCGGTCTATTACAACATCAACATGCCCGCCACGGACCTGGACGCTGACAGCCCGTCAATGATCACCCGCCCCGCCGATGTTCGGCTGGAGATCTTTGATCGCAACATACAGCCGTTGACGGTCGAATCCGGCTTGCACTCTGGCACGGCCCGTTGGGGGTTTCGTTTCGAGGGTGAACCCGGCGCGGGGACCGACATGGCCGCTCGTGGTGGAAAGCTATTCCGGCGGGGACTAGATCGAGGGCACGGCCCTGCCCTTATTGATTTCTTGATCTGTGATTGTCAGCTTGTTGTCGGGTGTCTGTCGTGGGCGACAGACGGTGCTGGCGCTTATCCATCGCTCCAGCAATCGAAGCGAGAGAGCCAGACGCATGGGACTGAAATCGCTGCGCCTTGAAAAAGGCTGGTCGCAGGAACAACTCGCCACCATCAGCGGGCTAAGCGAGCGCACCATCCAGCGCGCTGAACGCGGTGACATGCCCAGCCTGGAAAGCTTGCGCGCCCTGGCCGCCAGTTTCGAACTCTCCCATGCCGAATTGCGTCAACGCATCGAAACCGACATGGAGACCCCAGACATGCCTGCCAATGACACCCTCGCCCCGAACACCCCGACCGCGAGCCCAGCCAGCGAGCCAACCAGCCCGGTCCTCACCACAACCGCCAAGCGCCTTCTGCTGGGCGGCGCCATCTATGTTCTGGTGATCAGCTGGATGGCCCTCATGCAGGCCTTTGCCGGCTGGGACCCGGAGCTTCTGCCCTATGTCGCACTGACCGGTGGCGGTCTTCTGGCGACCTATGCCTTTGCCAATCTTGGCGGCTTCAGCGACAGCGACAAGCCCGACGACGACGCCTCGAAATAGACCCGGGCGAGCGGGCGCGTGTTTTCTCGTGCCTTTGAGAAAAGCGGGCGATAACCTGCCCCGGTCTGTTCCGGGGAAACCAGCATGATCCAGCCCGCTTTTATCGCCCTCAGCCTGCTTGTCACCGCGCTGGCCCAGACGCCCGATCCGGTGACAACCGAGACCCTGCCAGGCCAGCTGATCGCGCTGGAGGGCTCGTATGCCGAGGACGTGATCGCCCAGGCGCGGGCCGAGGTCTGTGGCGAGGGCCCGTGCGATTATGTCTTCCGCAACGCCGCCGAAATCGCGGGTTCCATGTGCTGGAATGACGCGGCAGCGGGTGAAACCTATTGCCGCGATGCGGTCGTCGGAACCCGGGTCGAGTTCTGCCATGCCGATGAGAATGGCCGTCTTTATGACTGCGGATATTGGGAGATGATGGAGGGCGAGATCAGCCCAGCCCTCGCCGGTGATCCGCGCCTGGCCGCGGGTACATTGCGCTGGGTGAGCCAGGATCGCGGCGGCGATGGAGTTTATGACATCCTGGAGTCCGCCTATTGCGCCCAGCCGCCCGAAGGCGCCTGCACCCGGATCTACAGTATCGGCGTCATCTCCAACCCGGATACTGCCGGTCACAGCCTGATCTTCGAGCATTGCTGGGACGATGCGGCCGCTGGCCTGCCGCGCTGCCGACAGGCGATCATCGACGTCATCTACTGATCATCAGGCACAAAAAGACCGCCAGCCCCGAAAGCCTGGCGGTCCCTTATCGCGGTTGCATGGTCCGGCCTTGAACGGGCCTCGATCAGGTCACCCCGATGGGTTCGCGCCATTCGCGGGACCAGGAAATCACGTCAGACGGAAAGGGCTGCCTTTACCGCCGCACATGATTTTAATCGAAGACCGCAACCTTCAAAACCACTGATCATCGGATCACCTCCTCTCGTCTGTTAGCGTTGAGTGAAAAGCTAGCACGACGGGGGCGAAGAGCAAGGGCAAAGCCCCCTCACCCTCGCTTCGCTCGTCCTCTCCCCGGGGGGAGAGGGATGCCTCGGAGTATCCTTCTCCCTTGGGGGAGTAGCCTTGGCGAAGAAGGGCGATGAGGGGGAAACACCAAAACCTCCATGCGCCGAAACGCTGGAGTGAGAGGCATGCGGAAGGCCGGTGAAACCGGATGTCGTCTAGAGCAGGGGTTAGAGGCCTCCCGCACACGGGGCTGCTGTCTGCCTTGCCCAGAATGACCTGATAGGTCGACAGACGCGTCCCGCACATCCACGCCCGAAAAGACTGAGCTCTCGCCTCCCACGACATGGATCACGGGAAAGTATGCGGGAGGTTTGAGCGGTGGGGATATCTTCCCCGCTCGCGGGGAAGTGGGCTCGCCGCAGCCAAAGGCGAAGGCGAGGTCGAAGGGGGCGAAGCCGCCAGGCTGAGCAGACACCTCCGCCCCTTCGGGACACCTCCCCGGGGGGGAGGATAAACCCCGAGACACCGTCACCCCGATGAAGATCGGGGCCCAGTTCGAAAGGTATGGTGTTTCACGAGATTGCGCTTTCTGGAGCAGGACCCAGCTTTAGGAACTGGGTCCTGACCTTCGCCTGCACTCGCGAATGCGGGTGTCAGGATGACGCGGGTTAGCGATGGGAAGCAATAGCGACTCCCCTAATCAATCGGCTCCCGCGTCTCACCGCTCTCGCTCAGATAAATCTCCGACCCCTTCGCCTTGAACTCCTCGGCCTTCTCGGCCAGGCCGCGT
>CBFHQE010000139.1:0-6253 GCA_965657935.1 Maricaulis sp.
GCTCAATGGCGTGCTGGGCATGACGCGAGTGATGCTGCATGAAGGCGCCCCAGACAGCGAGGCGCGCAATCGTCTGGAACTGGTCAATGAGTCCGGCGAGAATCTGCTGGAACTGCTGAATGATGTGCTGGATCTGTCCGAGATCGAGGCCGGTGGCCTGCGTTTCGAGGCGAAGAGTTTCAACCTCCAGGATTTGCTCAAAGCAACCAGCGGCCCGTGGCAGAGCCAGGCTGAGGAGAAGGGGCTGGCGTTCAGTCTCGATCTGGAGCGTGTCGACCATCAGGTGCTGAAGGGCGATGTTGTGCGCCTGCGCCAGGTCCTCAACAATCTTCTATCCAATGCGCTGAAGTTCACGCACCGTGGATCCATAACCATCTCCGTCGACCAGCGTGAAATGTCCGATGGCCGCATCGAGACCTGGATTGATGTTGAGGATACCGGCGTGGGTATCCCGACGGAAAAACAGGCGCGGATTTTCGAGGCCTTCAGCCAGGTGGATACGTCCATCAAACGCCAGTATGGTGGCACGGGGCTGGGGCTTGCGATTTGTGACAAGCTGGTCAATGCAATGGGCGGCAAAATCCATCTGCGCAGCGCGCCGGGGCAGGGCACCAGTTTCAAGATCTCCGTTCAAAACGAGCCTGCTGATGCCGGCGAACGACCAGCCGCGCCAGCCCAGGAAGCGCCCGTTGCCATCCGTGACGGTTTCCGCTTGTTGTTGGTGGATGATGTGCAAACCAACCAGCTGGTTCTGCGTGCGATGGTCCAGAATTCGGTCGAGGCTGACGGCATGGTCATCGAGGTCGCTTCTGGAGGCCGAGAAGCTATCAATATGGCTTCGGTCAATGCGTATGACATGATCCTCATGGATATCCAGATGCCGGAAATGGACGGTGTGACCGCCATGAAATGCATCCATGAGGTCCCGGCCTGTGCACATACACGCATCGTTGCGGTGACGGCGTTGGCATCCGACGATAACGAGCAGCAATTGCGTGCGGCGGGCTTTGCCGACTATCTCGCCAAACCGGTTGGTCTTGAGGGGTTGCGTCGAGTTTTCCGCGGGATGGTGGCCGCAGAGGCTGCAAGCAAAACCGCGGCAGTCGGCTAGATCTCGGCGACGATGGTCTGAGGGCCTCCGGCTTTCAAGGCGTTGACCAGGGCGTCATCGAATTCGCCAGCGGTCCGGACCGACCGGGCGGGAACACCGAAACCTTCCGAGATTTTCACCCAGTCCATTTTGGGCTTGTCGAGCGACAGCATCTGCTGAGCTGCCGGACCGGGTTCGCCAGCACCCACGCGGGCCAGTTCGAAATTGAGCACCAGGTAGGAGTGATTGGCGAAGACGACATTGATCACATTGAGGTTTTCGCGTGCCTGCGTCCACAATGCCTGCAGCGTATAGGCCGCGGCGCCATCACCGCACAGGGCAAAGACCTGGCGGTCCGGACACGCAAGTGCCGCGCCCACCGCTTGTGGCATGCCAGAGCCCAGGGACCCGCCGGTGAGGCACAGCCAGTCATGGCGTGGCCCCGTTGTCAGCCACGGGAAGACACCCATGCCGGACGTGGTCGCATCGTCACAGATGACACTGTCCTCGGGCATGTGACGCATCAGGGAAATGCCAACAAACCCCGGATTGAGCTCGGCCTCCGGGAAGAGTTTCGGGGCCTGCGCCTTTTCTGGAAGCGAGGGTTTGGCTGGCGCATCGAAACGGTCCGCCAGGGCGGACAATGCCGAGACGGTATCCCCTTCCGGGCCGCCCAGCGGCACGACGGGCACGCCCTCTGGCGCAAACTCGCCGCGTTCGCCCGGATAGGCAAAGAAGGCAACCGGAGCCTTGGTGCCGGCAACGATCAGCAGATCCGCGTCCTTGAGTTCCTCCATCGCCTCAGCACCAAGATAACTCAGGCGTTTGGGCGCGACACGGCCATGACCCCGAGCGATGCGCGCGATGAAGGTGTCCATGAACAGCTTGGCGCCCGTGGCTTCCGCGAGGCGTGCGGCGGCCTCAAGGCCCTCATCCAGGCAGGCGTTGGAGCCCAGCAGGATGTGCGGATTCTCTGCATTCTTGAGCGCTTCCTCGGCGGCGTCGATCAGAATGGCGTCGACGGGTTTGAGGGGCGGCATGTCCTGGGCGTCGATAACGTCCGGTTCGGCATCTGACCAGGCGCAATCGGCTGGCAGGACCAGACTCGCGACCCCGCGCTCGGGGCCGTAGGACTGGCGGACGGCTTCCACGGCGAGGGTCGATAATTCACCGGGCGATGTGACACGCCCCACCCAGCGCGACATGGGCGCCACGACGCTGTCGATATCGCTGGTCAGTGGCGCATCGTGGGCAAGATGATATTGCGCATGATCGCCGACAATATTGACCACAGGCGCTTGCGCACGGCGGGCATTGTGAAGGTTGGCGAGGCCATTGGCTGCACCCGGACCCAGGTGCAGCAGCGTCGCGGCGGGTTTGCCGGACATGCGCGCATAACCATCCGCCGCCCCTGTTGCCACGCCCTCGAACAGGCAGAGGACCGACTTCATGCCATCAACGCGATCCAGCGCTGCGACCATATGCATTTCCGACGTGCCCGGATTGGTGAAACAGGTATCGACGCCCTGATTGATCAGGGTGCGCACAAGGCTTTCGGCTGCAAACATGGGAGCGCTCCTTCAAGGGCGGCAAACAAAGTCGGGTGTCAGATCTGAGAGTTTTGCGACTCCGGTCAAGGCCATGTCACGTTTCAAGCTGGTCATCAGGAGATCCAGCGCTCGTGTCACACCGTCTTCACCGGCTGCACCCAATCCGTAGAGATAGGGGCGACCGACGGCCACCGCCGTGGCACCAAGGGCAATGGCCTTGATGATATCCGTCCCGCGACGCACGCCGCCATCCAGGATAATATCGGCCTGGCCGCGCACGGCCGAGACGATGTCGGGCAAGGTGTCGATGGTGGCCGGGGAGGTGTCGAGCTGGCGGCCCCCATGATTGGAGATCCAGACCGCATCGGCACCGGCGTCCAGGCAACGACGCGCGTCATCGGCGCGGCAAATGCCCTTGATGGCAAAAGGCCCGTCCCAGGCTTCCTTCATCCATTTGGCGTCCTCCCAGGTGACCGAGCGGTCGAACTGGGAGTTCAGAAACTCGATGACGCCCATACCGCTCGTATCCATATCGGCCCAGTTGGCAGCTGCTATCTCGGGAGAGGTGAGCATATCCATCAGATAACCCGGCCGGGCGAGAACCTGGCTGACGGTCCTGGCATTGATCTTGGGGGGGATGGTGAAGGCATTGACGTGGTCGCGTTCGCGATTGCCCGCGACCGGCACATCGACCGTCAGGATGACGCCGGTAAACCCAGCCTTGCGGGCACGCTCGAGTGCCTTCTCGACGATGGCGCGGTCCTTCCAGACATAGACCTGGAACCATTTCGGCCCATCCGTCAGCTCGGCAACGCGCTCAATCGTCGTAGAACCCAGCGTGGAAAGGCAATAGATCAGCCCGGCTTTCCTTGCGGCACGGGCCACCGCGCTTTCCCCGCCCTTGGGATGAAACAGGCGCTGTGCGGCCGTCGGTGTCACCACGACAGGCGCCGCGCTGTTCGCCCCCATCACCTTGGTCCGCATGTCAATCTCGGCCACATCGACCAGCGTCTTGAAGTTCAGCTTGTAATCGGCAAACCGCCCGGGATTGTCCCTGAGCGTGACCTCATCATCGGCTCCACCGTCGATATAGTCGAACACCATGCGTGGCAGCCGCTTGCGCGCCAGCTCTCGCAAATCGCTGATATTATGAGCAGAAGAGAGGGACCTCATAGGTGTGAAGGTTGCGCGTGGGCGTTGCGGGGTCAAGCGAAGAGTCCTGTTTGATGAAGACACAACAGCGCCATCATGTGTGTCGGTCAGTGGCATTGATCACCATCCCAGGCAGCCGCGTTATCGCTTCAGACATCGTTGTCAGATGGTCGGCTTTTTGCTCTAAGCGAACCTTCAGGTCGTTGAGCCATTTAGGGGTATTAGGTGACGGTCGGGCGTAATCAGGGGGAAATCATGTTTGTGAGTGTGTTCGCGTCAATTGTGGCGCTGTGGCTTGGCGGCATCGAGCAGGGCTGGGTTGATTCAGAGTCATCCCGTATCGGTTGTGAAGAGGGGCGCGATGTTGGTCGACACGCGGGTGACTGGATTGATGTCTGTACTTATCTGTCCGAGGACAATTGGCGTCTCCGCGAAATCTCGAATGAGCATGTGAATTGGTATCTTTACACATCACCCTCCGGGCGAACGAGCGATCGGATTAGAGGTATTGTAACACCAACAGGCGCGGGCGATTCCTGTGAAGTGTTCCAATTCTACATGAAACCTCCGCGCCACTGGTACTACTCGGGCGGTGAGGTGCGGGCCATGGTTCAGAGCACCGGGATGTTCGATTGTAATCGGCGGGTGGAGGTCTTCTCCTTTCAAGTAATCGCGTTTGACCCGGACCAGCCTGAGGTGGCCTGTCTGGTCGCGGATCTGGACGGGGAATTGCTCGACACACCGCTTCAGCGGGCGCAGCAGATTGCCGAGGAATTTGCGGTCGGCTGGGATTGTTCAACCGACGAAACAATCCAGTTCGGCAATGAGCAACAATCAAGCCTCGACGAGATCCTCGACGCTCGAAGAGCGGCCCGGTAGTCCGGGGAAACATTCGTTCTGGCTGAGGCGGAAACTATTCCGCCTCAGCGGCTCTTGCTGCCGGCTCGGCCCTGACTCCAAAAAACAGTGCATAGATCGTCGGGACGGCAATCATGGTCAGGCTCGTTGCAAAGGCGAGCCCGCCGATAATGGTCACCGCCATGGCCTGGAAGAAGGCATCGAACAGCAGCGGTGTCATGCCCAGGATGGTGGTCGAGGCGGCCAGCAGGACCGGGCGCAGGCGGCTGACAGAGCCGTCGCGCACAGCGTCGACCGGTTCCGCGCCGTCGCGGACACGGGCATCGATTTCATCAACCAGCACGATCGCATTCTTGATCAGCATTCCGGACAGAGACAACAGCCCGAGCAGGGCCGTGAAGCTGAAGGCCACGTTCGTGAGGAGCAGTCCGATCACCACGCCGTTGACCGACATCGGCACGATGGACCAGATGATCATTGGCTGACGTACCTTGGCGAACAGCATGAAGGAAATGGTCAGCATCACCACCAGGGTGAAGGGCAGGGTGCCGCCCAGGGACTCATTGGCCTCGGCAGAGCTCTCGTACTCGCCACCCCATTCCAGCGAATAGCCGGGCGGGATGTCCATGGCCTCTATGATCGGACGGAAACGGGCAAAACCCTCCATCGCTGTTTCATTTGGATGCGGATTGGCGCGGACCGAGATGGTGCGCACCCGGTCGCGGCGCTGGATCAGCGCGTCCTCGGCGACCAGGTCAAAACGCGAGACGACCTGGTTCATGGGGACATAGGTCTGTTGTGAGGAGCTCCAGACCAGCCGGTCGAAAAGATCGTCCACATCGGCGCGCTCGCCAAGCGGTGCGCGGGCAATGATCGGTATCAGGTCCTCGCCTTCGCGGTAGACCCCGACCTGGGCGCCTTCTGTGGCAAAAACCAGCGCATTGGCGATGTTCTCGCGCGTGATCCCGGTGGTGCGGGCGCGCTCTTCTATCACCTCGGGGCGGAAGGTCGTGGTGCGGTTGCGCCAGTTGGTGCGGATGTCGAGGACATCTCCGTCGCTGTGCAGGCGGGTCATGGCCTCTTCGGAGAGCGCGCGCAGGACATTCGCGTCAGGACCGGAAAAGCGGGCTTCCAGCTTGGCGCCGGACGGCGGACCGAAGACGATCCGGTCTGCCCGCACAGAGACATCGGGATAGGTATCGCGGATATGCGCGAGAATGCGGTCTGCCAATGGCGGAATGGTGGCCAGGTTCGCGGTCTGAACAATGATCTGACCATAGGACGCGCTGGGTTGTTCCGCGTTATAGGTCAGCATGAAACGGGTTGCCCCGGCACCGATAAAACTGTCGAACTGAACAGTTTCGGGTTGTTCTGCGATGAATGCGCCGACCTCGCGAATGGTCTCGTCCACTGCGAGGATATCTGCGCCTTCCGGGTGCTCGATATTCACAAAGAACATCGGTGTATTGGTCTCCGGGAAGAAGGAGTTTCTAACCGATCCAAAGCCGACATAACAGGCCATGGTAATGACGAGCAGGCTGCCGAGCACCACCCAGCGGCAGTGCAGCGCCTGGTTCAGCAAACCGCGATAGAAAGTATACAT
>CBFHQE010000140.1:0-6239 GCA_965657935.1 Maricaulis sp.
AAGCAAAGTATTCAAATACATGAGAGAGGATCATTGGCTTCACACATACGGTCAGTTGGACAGTAAGGTCGCATCCCGTGTCCGAGCGAATATGAAACGAGCATTCTATTGTGACGATGAAAGCTGGAAGAACACGGTCTTACAGCAGGCGTTCTTAGCGGAGGATCAAGCCCTAGATTTTCTGCGAGAGCAGTAGATTAAGCTACCCGGCCTCAACGACCTGTAATTTCCTAACGCTCTCATCTTCGAACGATAAGAACACTTCGATCGTTCCATGAGGATTTTCACCTGTCACCCCAGTTCGTACTGAGGCTCCAGTAAAGTCTTGGGTGATGTCAAAAAGCGCTCTGGTGTCTTCGTTCGCGCCACTTTGATTCAAAATCTCAAATTCACCGCAAGTTAATGCATGGATCCCGCGAGCGCCATTGGGGTGCGATCCGGAGGCCACATACGGAACACGTGTTGTCCGTGGTGAAACATCATGGATGAAAAATGGACTGCGTACATTGAATGGCGCAACGAGAAACCAATTAACTTCCACACCGTCGTTCCGGAGCCGCGTGTACTCGACCATTTCACTCATTCTAGTGCCGCGAGCATCAAAATCTAGTTTCAGCTTAAGCATGTTTGTGGGCTCGATACACCAATCGCATATTCGCCCCTCATGGGTAAACCATTCCAAGAAACGATATCTCTGTTTCGGTCGCACGATCGAAAGCAATCGCAATAGACCACTAGACTTTAGGGCGCGAACGATAAGTCTATCCAATCCACCTATCAGGCTTATCAGTTCTATATAAGAGCCATCCTCAAAAACGATTAACGCGTTTTCTGTAGGCCCGTTTGTGCCACCGGCCTGGATGTGAAAGCCCAATTTTTTGTACGCTGCCGATGCCGCTTCTAGGTCTCTTACCGCGATTACGACATGATCGATTTTGTGGTGATGCATCGCCATCAGCGCGCTCTTTTTAAGTTACAGAGATGTTGGAGCGTTTAGCGGCAAGCCGCTGAACGCTGTTGTCAGACCAAAACGGATTGGTCTCAAAGGAACAGGTTTGATCCTATTTCAGGCCGCAAGCTGACGCCATTCGGCCAGTGCTTGGGAACGGTTTTCCTTGAATTCTTCGGGGCGGTAGAAATGACTTTCGAAATTGAAGTGGTTGTCGATCGAAGACTGAACGGCGGCGAACTTCTGAAGACTCCGCATCGAGCGGAACCGCGTCATGATTTTCTCTCGTCGCCGCAAGGATTGATGTGAGTTTTCGGCCCGATTGTTGAGCCACCTCCCGGTTGTCTGGCGGCTCGCATTTCCGATCTCTAGCATGGCGGCTTTGTATGAGCCCAACCGGTCCGTCACAACCACAGTCGGACGGCCATATCGCTTCATAGCTTTGCGCAAAAACCTCAACGCTGCCTTACGATCCCGGCGTTTGGTAATGTATGCCTCAAGTACCTCGCCTTCGTGATCAAAGGCCCGCCATAGATAGCGGATTTCACCGTTGATCTTCACGAAAACCTCATCCAGATGCCAGGTCCAGGTCGAGTAATTCGCGTTCTGAACGCGCCCTTTTCGGATCGACCTCGAGAAGAGCGGACCGAACCGGTTCCACCAAAAACGAACCGTCTCGTGGGTAATATCGATACCGCGTTCGTGGAGCAAATCTTCAACGTTCCGCAGCGAGAGCGGAAAGCGAATATATGAACCGCCCCGGTTTTCCCGGAGGCCATTTTGTTTGAGTTTTATGCGGCAATGCCGGCTTGTTCAAGTTTGGCGTAGTATTGGGCCTCGGCTTCGACCGGCGGGATATTGCCGATGGGTTTGAGCAGGCGGCGGTTGTTGAACCAGTCGACCCATTCCAGCGTGGCGTATTCAACATCCCGGAAGGTGCGCCACGGGCCCCGCCTGTGGATGAACTCGGCCTTATAAAACCGTTGATGGTTTCCGCCAGAGCGTTGTCATAACCGTCGCCGACGCTGCCCACGGATGGCTCGATCCCGGCCTTGGTCGGGCGTGCGGTATACTTGATCGAGACATATTGGCCGCCGCGGTCGGAGTGGTGAACCCGCCCGTCCGGACCGACCGGTCGCCGGATGTGGATGGCCAGTTCGAGGGCGTCGAAAACAAAAACTGGCGTGGGCCGTGTGGCTGACCCGCCAGCCAACGATGCGCCGGGCGAAGGTATCGATGACAAAGGCAAAGTAGACGAAGCCTGATCAGGTGGCCACATGGGTAAAATCACTCACCCAGAGCGCGTTCGGCGCCGAGGCCTGTAACTGGCGGTTCACCCGGTCGAGTGAGCAAAGTGCGCACCTGTCGCTTATCGTGGTCTTCAACGGCTTGCCGCGGAACGCACCCTCAAGACCAACCCGGCGCATCAGCCGTCCCACCTTACAGCAGGCAATATCGACGCCGTGGCGCTGCATCTGCCGCCAGACCTTGTGTACGCCGTAGACGCAATAGTTCGCCTCGAACACACGCCGCATCTCGACCTTGAGGACGTCATCGCGGCTGGCTCGCGTCCGGGCGTCGGGACGGATCACGCCGCCGCGCCGCATGCTCACGATAGGTCGACGGGGCGATCGGCAAGACCCGGCCGACCGGCTCGACCCCATAGACCCCGCTATGTTCATCGATAAACGCGTTCATCGCTTCAACGGGCGGTCGAGCTCCGCCTGGGCAAAATACGCGCTGCCCTTGCGCAGGATATCGTTGGCCTGTCTGAGCTCGCTGTTCTCACACTAGAGCGCCCGGATGCATTCGCGCTCCTTGCTCGTCTGCTCAGGCCAGAGGCCACTGTCGCGCTCAGCCTGACGAACCCAGCGCCGTGGCGTCTCTGGCGTACAGCCGATCTTGCCCGAAACCGAACAGATAGCCTCCTATTTAGAGGCATGATCGTCCTGATGATCCAAAACCAGTCGGACAGCCCGCTCGCGACCCTCCGCTGGATATCTTGTCGTGTGTCGTTCCATGATGGCTCCTACTTCTCACAAGTTGGAGCCTCCGGGAAACCCGGCGCGGTTCAGACCGCTTCGCGAGGCGCGTTGCAGATTTGTGATGTCCGCTTGTGTTTATAATACGAAATATTGGCCAATTTGTTAGGGCGCTTTTCGGATCTTGGATGAGACGGGAGCGCTAACACCGACGCGTTCCTCAACGCCCACGTCTAGACCAGTTGATGGGGTGTTGAGCAAAAAAAGGGGAGCACTCATGCGTGTGAATATCAGCCGAAAGCTTACAGGCTTCAGCATAATCATGGCCGCGATCGCTGTGATCCTGAGTGCCGTGTTTTTAACCGTTATCGATCAAACGCGATCGAATGCGCGCTGGACAACGCATACCCACGAGGTGCTCGCGCTTTTGGACCAGGCAGTCATCGGGATGGTTAATCAGGAAACGGGCCTTCGCGCATTTCTGTTGGCGGGGGAAGACAACTTTCTGGAGCCCTACCACCTCGGTGCGACACAGTTCGAGGCCGCTATTTCCGACCTCCGCACCAAAACCTCGGACAATCCACGTGCGACGAGATTATCGATTGAAATCATGCAGTTGGGAATGTCTTGGCGAAACGACCATGCCGAAAGTGCGATCAGTCTCATGCGAAACCCAATGACGCGGGAGCAGGGGCAAGCCATGGAGATTGGTGGTGCCGGAAAGGTCCAGATGGACGGCATCCGGGAGCTGATCACTGAATTCCACAACATGGAGGCCGGTCTGTTGGATGAGCGCGCCGCCAGCCTGCGGAGTTCGCTTGGTTTCGGAACCCTGACGAGCTGGGCCGGTTTGGTCACTGCCATTCTTTTCGCAATTGGCGGCAGTTTGCTGTTGTCAAGGGACATCACTCGTCCCCTGGCCAACCTCAAGTCTGTGATGGAAAAACTGGCCGGTGGTGACCGGCAGGTGGATGTGCCCAGCCAGTCACGCACCGACGAGCTCGGCGAGGTGGCGCGGGCTGTGGAGGTGTTCAGAGCGGAGCTTGAGCGCGCAGACAAGCAGCGCGCGGAGAGTGACGAGCTGCAGGAAAACGCCCGACAGGAAACTCGCCAGTCCTTTATCGATAATGTGCTCGTTGACTTTGAGCGCTCGGTCGAGAAATCGCTCACGGATCTGGTGGGGATGTCCACCAGCATGGAAAATAGTGCATCCACACTCATCGACGGGGCCAGCTCTGTCGTTGGTGTTGTCGGAGAAACTTCTGATGCAGCGGATCTCGCCGGCGAATCTGCTCAGACCGTGGCAGGTGCGGCGGAGGAAATCTCGGTCTCGGTCTCCGAGATCAATGTCCAGGTGTCGGAATCAGCGATCCGTTCACGCCAGGCTGTCGAGGCAGCAAACGACAGTACGCAACAGGTCAGCGTCCTCGCTGATACGGCGGCGGAAATCAGCAAGATCGTCGACATCATCCGGGATATCGCGGAACAGACCAATCTTCTGGCCCTGAACGCGACAATCGAGAGTGCCCGCGCAGGCGAGGCAGGCAAGGGGTTCGCCGTTGTTGCAAGCGAAGTAAAGGCGCTGGCCGAGCAAACCGCTGGCGCGACGAGTGAAATCGAAACCCATATCGACGCGCTGCAAGCCGCGACGTCCGTTGCGACCCAGTCGATGGATGTGATCTCCAGTTCAATCACTTCGGTTGACGAAGTCTGTGCATCAATCGCCTGCTCGATTGAGCAACAAGGCGCCGCTACCTCACAAATTGCAGCCAGCGCACAGGATGCCGCGGGGGCTTCCAAAAGCGTGAACACAGCCATCGACAAGGTTGGCGAATTTACGAACTCGACCAAAAACACCGCCAGCGAGGTCGTCGATAATGCACAGGCCCTCGCGCGTCAGGCCGAGAGCGTCCAGGTCGGTATTTCCGAATTTTTGGCCAAGGTCCGGGAGGCCTAGGTCATGTTGAGTTTCACCAGTAAGGGGTGCCCCATGAATACGTTCCGGTCTGTTCTCAGGTATGGATTATGCCTTTCAGTCCTCGGCGTCGTAACTGGCGCTCAGGCAGTCGCGGATGACGCCGAGCCGCAAGCAGTTGAGTTTGGCTTGAGTTATGCGGCGGGGCATTCCTTCGGACCCTTCGGGGCGGCCGACGGTGATTCCACATCGAAACAGCGATTGACGATAAACATGCGGGCTGATCTGGAACAGGCCTGGGGGTGGCAGGGCGCTTCCTTCTTTATCCAGTATCAAAACCACCGGGGCGTCTCGGGCGGAAGCGAAATCGGCGATATTCAGGTTTATGACGGTCTGGATGATCCCGAATATGATCGCATGCACATGGTCTGGCTGCAGCAGCATTTCTTCGGGGACACACTTCGCGTGAAGCTTGGAAAAGTTGAGCCCAAGAGTGAGTTTTTTGCTCCGGCGAATGCGCGCCATCATCTGGGCTTTTCGACAGAGCGCAGTCCGACCATCATCGCCCAGGGACCACCCTCGTTGAGTGCGAATTTCTTCTATCAACCCAGCGACCAGTTTTCGATCGGTCTCGGAATTTACGATGCGGCCTGGAATCGCGGTTTCGACGAGAACACTTTCAACTTCAATAATGTTTTTGAGGACCTGGACGACTTGGCGCTGTTTTTGGAGGCGCGCTACTCATTCAACTCAGGCCAGACTCGAATGAAGCTTGGGGCCTGGCGCCTCGACGGGGCGTTGAACCGCTTCGACGGCTTGACGGAAAATGGCTCTGAAGGGGCTTATCTGGTCCTTGATCACGACTTCAATGAACAGGTCGGCATGTACGCTCAGCTGGGTTTCGCGGATGGGTCCGTCAGCGCCTTGACCCACCATTTCGGCGCAGGGTTCCAGTGGACCGGTGCCCTGAGCGCACGACCGGATGACATTTTCGGCGTCGGCGTATCACGCGTCAGCTTTAGCGATGATTCCAATGCGCCATTCACCGACGACGCCGAGACGGCCTATGAAATCTTCTACAAAATGCCCCTGACGCCGCGGTTTGAACTTCAGGCTGACCTGCAGTTCATCGATAACCCCGGTGGGCGGGGAGCATCTGATGCGCTTGTGCCGACAATCCGTGGTACAGTGAGCTTCTAGTGTCCGTTGCCAGAACGTTTGGCGCAGATACAGGCGTGGATTAGCGGAGCATCTTCTCTCCTAATGAGCTCGGGCCCGCCTTCGCCTGAGCTCGACGATTGTCGATCCAAGGGTGGTGTCATGTGTGGACGGCCCCTGTTCTGCAAGGTTTGATTTGAGTGATTTCTGATCATTGCGGGTTGCGGTCATGTGT
>CBFHQE010000141.1:0-6223 GCA_965657935.1 Maricaulis sp.
ATTCGATCAGAATACCGGGGGCGTTGATCGACGCCGTGTAGAAATTATCTTGCGGAAACAGGAAGACGCGCGGCGTGTTGGCCAGTCCCAATGCAGCACTGTTCGGGAGCAGAACCGGAAGCCGTGTTTGTGCGACCTGGGCGGCCTCATTATTGGATGGGCGCGGGAACGTCTGCGGCAGGCGTGCTGCGGTGGTGAAATTGTCAGAGAATTGCGCATTCTGGCGACGCAGATCCTCACGGACCTGACCCCAGTCGATCGGCATCAGGCGTGGACGTTCCGGACGGGCGCGGCTGGGTTGAAAGGCGGCGGCGACCGAGAGCGTTGCCGGGCGAAGGTTCGTGGTCTGAACCTGGCGCTCCTGGACTGGCAAGGCTCGCGAGGGCGCGGTGCTGGTTCGGTCCTGGGCCTGTGCAGGATTGACGGGCGTGGATGTGGACACAAGTGCCACCGCCAACATCGATATTCCAAAGCTGAGCTGAGATTTCATGTCAGCCTCCCCACCAGTTCAACGTATTCCCTTTATGCATGTTTAGCATGAATGGTGGATGACGAGCCAAGTATACTTGGGTTCACCCGGAATTTTCCTGTCCTTGTGTTGCCGGCTTGACCGGTACGGGAGCGCCCCAATATTGAAATTGGCCGGCGGGCACGTTATGTGCGGCGCAGCAAATGTTTTGGAGTTCGCGTGATGCGCCTCACCATGATGAAGACGAAGTTGCACCGGGCCGTCGTGACCCAGGCCGACCTGCACTACGAAGGTTCGATCTCCATCGACACCGACCTGCTGGACGCCGCCGGCATCCTGAACAATGAGCAGGTTGATGTCCTGAACATCACCAATGGTGAGCGCTTCACGACCTATGCCATCAAGGCACCGCGTGGCAGCCGGACCTTCGGTATCAATGGCGCTGCTGCCCGACTGGCACAGCCGGGCGATCGCATCATCGTTGTCGCCTACGCCCAGATGGAAGCCGCCGAGGCCGAGGTCTGGACCCCGACTGTTGTTTTGCTGGACGAGCACAATCAGGTGGTAAGCCCGTCCACGGCGACCTGACGTGTCTCTAGTCCTGTGAAATGCAGAATGTGGCGCTAACCGAGGCTGTCAGCGATAGCTCGCCGGCTGCAATCGGCGGCGCAGCAGCCATGCGGGAGGCGGTCGCGGAAAGCATATCGGACTCGTACAGCATCGGGCGCGGCTGGATCGAGTGACCTTCATTCATGTGGCGAATGCCGCACAAATCGAACCCTCCGGCCTCGGCATAGAGATTGGCGAGGGACATCAGGCGGGCGACGGCATCCCGGCGCGCCTGATCCATCGCATCCTGTGTGTCTTCCGCGCCAAAGCTCACGCCGTGGATGTTATTGGCGCCCGCTTCCGCCATGGCATCGATAACCCGGCCAAGGCGGTCGATTTCAACGACTTTCGCGCTCACCGTGTTTCGGGCTTCATAGCCGATAATTTCCCGCGCATAGGTGGTCTGGTTCGGACGACGTTCCGAATACACGGGCGAAACCGATAACTGCGATGTCTGCATGTCGGAGCGGTCAACTCCCGCACGCCGCAGCGCCGCAAAAACCCGTTCCATCATTTCGGAATTTGCTGCCAGGGCTGCCCGCGCCGTGTCTGCTCGCGTGACGACACCTGAGCTGACTGACGCGAAATCGGGTTCAACTTCGGCATGGGCAGAGGCGGTCAGCGACAGTGTCGGCTGGAAGGCCGGGGCTTCCTGGGCCATTGCCAGGGTGCTGGAGGACATCAACAGGCTGGCGGCGAATAGGGATCGGAACATGGTCACTCTTTCGGTTGCACGCGTGAAGCGGTCTCATTCTAGGTCATCAACCCGGCATTGTCTTGCCGGACGATAATCGGGTCTGATATCCGTCCTAGCGGCTTGATCCTGCCGCAAAGCTGAACCGACCGGCCATTTTCCTGCCGCAAGTCAGCGTGAACCTGCAGTGCGACGGCTTATGCCGGACCATTCCGGTCAGCAAGGGGAGGCATTCATGTCCGATAATCCGTGCCTGGCCTGCCCGATTGAACAGGGCTGTTGCCGCAATCTCGACTGGATGCGCCTCAGTCCAGATGAGTATGATCGTGTCTATGCAGACGTCGAAGACCGCATGGAATACAAGCGGGAAGGTCCCTTCCTGCTCGTGCGCGCCAAGGATCAGGGGCCGTGCCCGCACTGGGATGGCCAATGCACGGTGTACGACAAACGCCCGATGGAGTGCCGCCTCTATCCGCAGGCCGTAGGCAGTGTTTTCGATGGGCGGGACATGGTGCTTTCCGTCCATGCGGAGACACCCTGTCCGTGGCGAGGAAAACTGCGCGGTTCTGATGATGCCGCTGTTGAAATGGTCCGTGCCCTGGGAGAGACGGTCGCCCGCCATGGCCAGCCGGTCCGTGTGGTGCGGGAGGAGGGGCTCGGCAAGCTGGAGATCGCCTGGCGTCGCCTGATCCGAAAGCTCTTTGGCTTTGGGCGTTATGACGACACCGAGTATCGTCCCTTCATCGACCTCAGGCGAGTGCTGACGCGCCGGTCCTGACTGTGTTTGGCGTTCCAGCAACTCACACAATGGCTTGGCGGGCTGAATAAAGGGCGATAACCATGACGGGCTTACCAAGCGAGCGGGCCTGTAGCTCAATTGGTTAGAGCCGGCGGCTCATAACCGCTTGGTTGGGGGTTCGAGTCCCTCCGGGCCCACCATTTTCTTTTCAAGCTCGGCTTCGAGCGCGACCATACGAAATTGATTGTCGGTGTTGACGCTCAGGGCGCCGGGTCGTGATGTGAACTGGCAAGTTTGGGGCTGTTTCGGTGGTGTCAGGGCACCGGACTCTGTTCACACAAGGTCCCGTACTGGACAGACTGCCAGTAATCGAGTGCCCATACGGCCATCATGACACGATGATAGGCACCAAGTTCCGAGGTGATCTCGTAGCCCGTTGCTTCGCCGGACAGGGGGGCGTTTGGCTCACTGGAGTTGTTGGGTCCCCATGAGCCATCTTCAAGCTGAGCACTCGCGAGATGATGGAGTGCACGCTCTATAAAGGGGTCAACTTGCTGGGCCCGGGCCAGGAGAAGGGCGAGGACTATTTCGCTTACGAGATCCCAGTCTTCCACCGCAAGTACAAGTTCGAGCTGGCTCAGGGCTCGCTCCACCAGCCCGTCGCTCCACGCGATCTGGGTGCCGCCGGCCCACGACAAATCCCTGTTGCCGAAATCCGTAAGGTAATAGATCCAGTGTGTTGCATCATACAGGGCTGGACGATTGGCGTGTGTGAACAAGGCTTCCGTGTGCGCGAGGTGACGGAAGTGTTTCCAGGAGGGAAGGGGCGAGTGGAGTCCATGTCCTTCCATGGCCCATTTGAGTTCGGCGAAACGCATTGGCGACCGCGCTGAGTAGATCGCTTCCGGGCGGTTCATCCATGCCTCGACGAATGTGTCAGGCAAGATCCGTCTGCTTGTCTCGAAGCCGATCGCGCGCCGCATTATGAGGTGTGCAGGGAGGCAAAGCGGGTGTCCGGTCTCCGGGAAGAGGTGCAGCCCGGTTGAACTGTAGGCGGAAGACAATGCGTTCCAAATGGCCCGGACAAGTCCCGACACTCCCTCGGAAGCGTCATTCGCTATGCAGAAGACGGCCAGGTCTGCGAGGCAGGTCTGATGGTATTCGCAGGGAGAATGCCTGCAGTCGCGTGGCACAAGCATATCGAGTCGGCATTCCAGCCAATGCGACGCCCGGTCTCGGGACAGGGACAGAAGCGTCGAGACCGGGCGTGCATCATCGGGCATAGGTCAGTACCTTCTGCCGCGATTATTGTTTAGCGGCCGTTGAATGTCCCGCATCGAGTTTGTAACGCCAGCGCGGTCGAGCACGCCGATCTGCTGGGAACTCAGTGCGGAGGCGTTTACACCGCAGCCCACTATGGCGAGCCACGCATCCGGTGGCGTGTTCGGGTTGAGGCCGAGCCGGGTCAGGATTTCGGCGCGGTCTACAGGGGTGCCGCCCGGCATCATTGCTCTGGCCTGGGGATTGATGGCCAGGCTGTCCGCGCTGTTGTTCTGGATGGCCCGCAGCGCGCTTGGATCGATTTGGCGCTGGGGTTGCCGCATCTGGGCCTCCGCACTACTCCCGAGCGCCGCGGCCCCCGCGGCGACGGATGCGCCCACCACGAAATCTCGCCTTGATTTGTCAGTCATGATTTTCCTCCTTGGCAGTGAACTATTCTTGGCAGTGAACTATTTTTCTGACGGTGCAGATGCGAGTGCATGAGCAATCTGGCGCTCAGAGTGTTCAGAGAGAGCCGCCCTGAAAGTGCGTTCGAAATCATCGCAATAGGCGTTGTACATGTCGCCTGTGTTGTACTCCGCGTATTGCGCGCAACCACCTCCGCAAACCAGTGCATAGCGGCACCTCTGGCAGGTTGGCAGGGTTTCAATGCTCCTTGAGAACCAGCGCTCGGTTGCCTTTTCGTCCAGGCTGAGACTCTTGTCCGGACCATAGGCGCCGATGCGGCTGCAGGCCTTGCCAACTGACTCCCAGCACGCATAGACGTGCCCGTCCGCGGCCATGATGAAATTCCCGGTATTGGCCGAACAAAATGTGCTCTTGAGGCCGAACCGAGCGTTTTCATTGAATACCGGCCCCATGGCGCGTTCAGCATGGATGGCCGGCGCGCTCGTGAAGACATTGTCAAACTCTCGGCATCGGTCGTTCAGGGCGGTAACAATATCACCGTGGTCAATCTCGGCATGGACAGTGCCTTCAACGTCCTTGTCGTAGACGGTGTTGGCGTAAATGATCACCTGCGGATGATCGATCCAGCCCCTCAATGCGAAGTCCGAGATGATCGTGTCGAAGTGGTGAATGTTTGAAGGGTCGACGTGCACGCGGATCTGGATCTGGGCATCGGTCTGCTCGAGTGCGAGGTCGATGTTCGCGACAATCTTGTCAAACGAGCTCTCCTTGCCGATGTAAACCCTGCGCTTGTCATGGATATCCTTGGGGCCATCTATCGAAATCTGGACCTGCTCTATGCCACCGGACCCGATGAGATCGAGGAAGGCTTCCAGGTCGTGTCCATTTGTAATGCAGGCAAAGTGATGCCCCGCGGTCTGACCGCTACGGACGATGTGCGTGACAACATCCAAATTGGCTCGATCCAACGGCTCTCCGCCGTAGAGCACGATCTGCCCGCCTGGGAGTTGTCCGCGGGCCTTCTTGATTTCTGCAATCGCCGCCAGAGCTGCATCCGCCTGCTCCCGGCTCATCACCACATTCCCCTTGTGGTGGGAAATTTCACCGCTTGCGCTCTTGAGCGTGTTTTTGCATCGGGCGCTCGAAGCAATAAGTGCAACGGTAATTGCAGTCGAGATTGGGGACGATCATGAAGGCAGGTTTGGAATGCAGGGCGTCGTGGAGTGCGCCGGCAAGGTTCACCACGTTTTCCTGCTCTTCGGCGCGGGACATTTCGACCAGGTGCCCGCGATCATACCATTCTTTCTTGAGTGGAAGCGGCAAGGTTCCAATCACTTCCTCGATAGCCGCTTCATTGCGGGGGTGGAGCGCGTCGGCCAGTGGCGCACCGATACGCTCGGAAATGAAATCCATGGAACCCGAAAGCCCGTTCATCAGAACGTAACCGCCGCTCGGGAGAGGGGTTGAAAGGATGGTGTAGGAGCTGAGTCTGAACATGGGCGGCACCGACGATGGATGTGATCAAGCATTGAGCGGTCGGAAAAAGTTCGCTTTCAATATTGAAAGTAGAAAAATTTGTTTTTATTTGTCTGTTTTCTCAAAATGAGAAATATTCATTGCGAAAGGCATCATATTTGTTTGCAATATGCGATTTTGGGCCTGTCAGAGCGTTGCGCTGATCATTAGGCTGGCAACAGCCTTTTCAGCCGGGTTTGCTTCCCGGCGTCGCGCGAAGTGTCGTCTGCCTGTTTTCGATAGGTGAGCGAAGTGATGCCCGCCGACTGGTTGACGGTTGGCCTGTGTGCTGGTTGCACCGTCGAAAACGTATTCATCAAGGCGGGGTAGATGGTCTCCATCAACATCCCCGGACCCCGGCCCTGCCCAGGTTTTCGTTCCAGTTGAGCGAGCCAGTATTTGGTATGCTGTCCGTGATGAGGGTGGCTATCGTCATTGCCTTCGAGGCGCGATCAAGCCAGCTGGTGCCAGATCCTGAAGGGTTGAACTGCGGCAAGGGCTTTCGCCT
>CBFHQE010000142.1:0-3653 GCA_965657935.1 Maricaulis sp.
TGACTTGGAAGACTCCCTGCACCGCGCTCTAGGTTATTCCAATGAGCGTGGGCATGAATTTGCGACGCTGGAGCATCTCCTCCTCGCCCTCGTGGACGATCAGGACGCGAGCTCCGTGATGAAGGCATGCGACGTTGATCTCGATGAACTTCGAGCAACCCTCGTTGAATATATCGATAATGAGCTCGGTGAGCTGGTTGTGGACGATGAAGAGGACGCGAAACCGACTGCCGGTTTCCAGCGCGTGATCCAGCGCGCCGTCATCCACGTCCAGAATGCCGGTCGTGAAGAGGTGACCGGAGCCAATGTGCTGGTCGCCCTGTTTGCCGAGCGCGAAAGCCACGCGGCATACTTCCTCGCGGAGCGCGACATGACGCGCTACGACGCGGTGAATTTCATCTCCCACGGCATCGGCCGCAAGGCGAGCGCTGCCGAGCCGCGCGCTGTCCGCGGGACCGAGGAGCCGGAAGAGAAGCAGAAGGATGGTGATGCGCTGACTGCCTACACCGTCAATCTGAATGAGAAGGCCAAGGCTGGCGGTGTTGATCCGCTGATCGGGCGCGACAGCGAAGTCGAGCGTTGCGTCCAGGTGCTTTGCCGCCGTCGAAAGAATAATCCGCTACTGGTCGGTGATCCTGGTGTTGGCAAGACCGCCATTGCCGAGGGCATTGCCCGCAAAATCGTCGAGAATGAAGTCCCCGAGGTTCTGGCCACGGCGACAATCTACTCGCTCGACATGGGTTCACTGCTGGCCGGTACTCGCTATCGCGGTGACTTCGAGGAGCGCGTCAAACAGGTCGTCAAGGAGCTGGAGCAAAAGGATAATGCGGTCCTCTTCATCGACGAGATTCACACCGTCATTGGTGCGGGTGCGACCTCGGGCGGTGCGATGGATGCCTCCAACCTGCTCAAACCAGCCCTGCAATCCGGCGAGCTGCGCTGTATGGGGTCCACGACCTACAAGGAATACCGCCAGCATTTCGAAAAGGATCGGGCCCTGGCACGTCGTTTCCAGAAGATCGACGTTGTCGAGCCGTCCGTCCCGGATGCGATCAAAATCCTGCAGGGTCTGAAATCCTATTTCGAGGATTTCCACGATGTGCGTTTCACCAATGATTCGCTGAAGTCCGCCGTCGAGCTGTCCGCCCGTTATATGGGCGACCGCAAATTGCCCGACAAAGCGATTGATGTGATCGATGAGGCGGGCGCGCAAATGCGTTTGATGCCGGCGTCGAAGCGTAAGAAAACCATTGGCGTCAAGGATGTTGAGTCGGTTGTCGCAACAATGGCTCGTATCCCTCCGAAATCCGTTTCCAAGGATGACGAGACCCAGCTGAGACAGCTCGACACGGATCTCAAACGCGTGGTCTTCGGTCAGGACGAGGCGATCGGCAAATTGTCTACCGCCATCAAGCTGTCCCGTGCGGGGCTGCGCGAGCCGAACAAGCCGATTGGTTCCTATCTCTTCTCCGGCCCGACGGGCGTGGGCAAGACAGAAGTCACCAAACAGCTGGCCGATATCATGGGTGTTCAGCTGCACCGTTTCGACATGTCCGAATACATGGAGCGTCACGCCGTATCGCGATTGATTGGCGCGCCGCCAGGATATGTCGGTTTTGACCAGGGCGGACTTCTGACTGACGCCATCGACCAGCATCCGCATTGCGTCCTTTTGCTGGACGAGATCGAAAAGGCGCACCCGGACCTGTTCAACATTCTCCTTCAGGTCATGGACAATGGCACGCTCACCGATTCGAATGGCAAGAAGGTCGATTTCCGCAATGTTATCGTGGTTATGACGACGAACGCCGGTGCTGCGGATGCCCAGAAAGAGGCCATCGGGTTTGGCCGTGGCAAGAAGCTGGACGAGGCCGATCAGGCTGTGGAACGACTGTTCACGCCGGAATTCCGCAACCGTCTGGATGCGATCATCCCGTTCGCGCCGCTCAGCCCGGAGCATATCTCCCGCGTGGTGGAGAAATTTGTTCTGCAGCTTGAAGCTCAGCTGATTGATCGTGGCGTCACTTTTGAACTGACGCCGGATGCGACGGCGTGGATTGCCGAGCGCGGTTATGACAGCCGTTATGGAGCCCGCCCGCTGGGCAGGATCATCCAGGAACACATCAAGAAGCCTCTGGCAGACCAGATCCTGTTCGGGGAGCTCAAGAAGGGGGGCTTGGTCAAGGTCCGGGTTGACGATGCCGATCCGGAACGTCTGGATTTCCACATCACGCCGGGTGATCGCCTGTTGCCACGCAATAAGAAGACCAGGGACAAGGCCGAAAAAGCCTGAGCCTCACGAACGGACTGAAAAGAACGGCGCCCCTATTGGGCGCCGTTTTCTTTTGCCCTGCGATTAAAAAGCACCCAGGCCAGCTGAACGAACAGAGCGCCGGCCCACAACATGCCCACGCCCCAGGCGAGGCGCGGAGTGATGCCGAGAAGGTTGGCGACGAAGGCGAGCACTACCATGACGGCCGCAAAGATCATTGCGTGCCAGAACAGGCGTTCGAATTCTGGAGCGATAAGACCCCGCGCCATTTCTGGCTGACTGAGTGGATCGGACATGTTTTTTCTCCCGGTCAGGTTCAGTTGTTGCTGAAACTCGGCGGCAGAGAGAGCGAAGCTGGATGCCAGCGCTTTGATCGCTTCCAGGCTGGGCGTATGGCCTTTTTCAATCCGCTGGATCGTGCGCACGCTGAGATCGCTGATCTCGGCGAGCTCGGCTTGTGACCAGCCGCGTCCAAGGCGCAAGGATTTCAATCCCATATACAGCTCCAATACGATCGCCTCTATCGAGTTTCGACCGTTACATCCTGTTCAGTTCTGGTGGATTGTAACACGTCACGAAGGCGACAGCAGGCCGGTTTTGGGCCGTCTATTCCGCGCTGACGGCCTGTTTGTCATTCCAGACACACTGGTTTCGGTACTGTCGTGGGGTCAGGCCGGTGCGGGTCTTGAAGGCGCGATTGAACGGTCCAAGGGAGGCGAATCCGCTGTCGAGGGCGATGTCGAGAATTGGGGCTGTCAAGCGGTCCGGGTCCGCGAGCAGTGCAAGCGCATGGTCGATGCGATAACGATTGGCCAGCCGATTGAAATTCGCTTCGCCTAGCCCGGCAGTGATTGCCCGGCTGATGCGATATTCCGGTTCCATCAGGTGGCGGGCGATATCCGCGACTTTGAGTTCTGCATTAAGGTGGAGGCCCTCGTCGCGGAAGAGCGCCTCGATCCGCTGGCCGAGCGCGACATCGTCAGACGTCATCTCGGACTGACGGGCCAAAAGGCGTTCCCCGGTTTTGGTCAACGGGTTTTGCAAGCGGAAGACAAGCGCGACCGATGAAACTGCGAAAATGCTCAAGGCGCAGACCGATTGCGCCAGATACTCCGCATTTGCCGAGAAAGTCTCGCGCACGGGAAGGACCATGCACACCGTTACGCATATGCCGAATGCACCCAGGAAAGCCAGACGCAGATGGCGTTCCGAGCCCCGGGTATGGGCAAAGCCACGGCCCGCTTCGGCGAAACTGAGAAGCAGGGCGGTGGAGCTCAGCAGAATCTGGAAACTGCCGAGCGTGTTGTCGAGAACGTTGAAGGCGTCGCTGGCGATCCAGACGGGGTCGCCAAAAAACAGCAGGGCCCGGTTGATCACCGAG
>CBFHQE010000142.1:3663-6207 GCA_965657935.1 Maricaulis sp.
AAGAAATATTCCTCCGACGAGAAGCAGGTGTGGCCAGCCAATTTGTGCGGCCGGACGGAAGAGCGCGCGTGCATAGAGATAGAACACGCTGCAGGTGGCTCCGCCGGCCATCCCGAGTAAAAGCGCATAACGGCCCAATGCATCCGAGAAGACTTCGTGGAGCAGGACGAGTCCCATCGAGGTGCAGAATACCGCCCAGCTGGTCTCCAGAATGCTGAACTGTCCCCGGCGCAACACCCACAAGACCCAGACCAGACAGCCGCTGGCCACGGCCAGTTTGATCGTATTTGCCAGCATCAACATGAGCCACTCCATCAAGGCTGCGCACACTCTTGCAAACGCGAGGCCGGATCAAGGGTGACAGTCTGTCGCTCAATCCCCTGCAAAAACTGCGGTCGATTTCCAAATCGGCAGGACTGCCAGACCGGTCTTGCATCAATTCCATCCGGTGACCCGATGTCTTCATGCTCGGGTTCTGGCAGGAAAGGTAAGTGAAATGGATGATGTCGCGAGCGCGCAAAAAAATGTCGGCAAGGCGCAAGGCATGCTCAAGTCCGCCGGAGTGTTGTGGTTCCTGATCGCGACGATCGGGCAGTGGATCTTCGTCTACTACATCGCCATGTATTACGGGCGCAAATCGCTGACGGGCGACTATGGGACGATCAATGATCGTGGTCTGATCAGCGGATATGTCGATGGTGATTTCATCGGCAATCTACTTTTCCTCAGTCATGTCCTCCTCGCCATGGTGATGATTGTTGGCGGCACGCTGCAGTTGACGCCCCCCCTGCGCAAACGCTTCCCGGCCCTGCACCGCTGGACGGGACGGGTCTTCATCCTGATCGCGTTGACCCTCGCAATCGGCGGCTATTTCATGACCTGGGCCCAGGGCGTGCGATTGAGTGACATCGGGGCGCTGGGTGTCAGTTTCAACGCTCATCTGATCGTGGTGTTTGCAGGCCTGACGCTGTTTTATGCAATCAAGCGCAGGATTGATGTGCACCTTCGCTGGGCGATGCGGCTGTTTATCGTTGCCAACGGAGTCTGGTTTTTCCGCATCTGCCTGATGGGCTGGTATATGATGCACCAGGGACCGGTCGGCAATACGAGCCAGCTGGACGGACCGGCCGATATCGCCATCTCCTTTGCCTGTTACCTCGTTCCTCTGGCCGTGCTGACGCTTTACCAGTGGGCCAGCGACAGCCGGTCCGGCCTGTTCAAATGGAGCATGGCGGGGGTGACCTTGCTGGGAGCGCTAGCAACAGGATTCGGTGTCTTCGCGGCCTATTTGATGATGTGGTCGCCGCATTTCTGACGAGAGGTTGATGAGATCAATTCCCTTGTTGGGCGAATTTCGCATTGCCTCCTGAGATGGAGCTGTTAACGATTACGCCACCAGATCGTTCTGGTCGATAAACGATCTCAAAAAGGGGAGAGAGATTATGAAAAAACTGATCGCAGGCGCAGCTGTTGCGCTTCTTGCTGCGGCACCGGCTCTGGCTGGCGAAATCGTCATCGAACTGACCCGTGACAGCGGCGAGAACTTCACGCTGGTCCTGGACACCACCGCAAGCACTGCGTCCGTGAACGGCAGCACGCCGGAGGCTTATACCTGGGACGAGGGCACGAATGAGCTCTGCGCATCCAGCGGCCTTTGCGTGACCTTCGCGGAAGCAAGCCAGGAAGTTGGGTCGTCCACGACTTACACGACCAATGAAGGCAATGCCGGCACTGCAACACTCGTTGCTTTTTCGGAATAATCACTAGTCCTGGACCGAATGATGGACGGCGCTCCGACGGGGCGCCGTTTTTCATTGCCCGGACATGCTTGCCAGATCAGCGAACCTGTCCATAAATGTCTCTACAACAAAACAAAATAAGGGGGTCGATCATGAACTGGGCGCTGTCCATTGCCCGCGAGGCCATCGCTGACGTCACGCTTGTCGAGGAGCCGTCACGCACGCTGGAGGAGGGGGAAACCCGTCTCGCCGTGCGCCGCTTTGCCGTCACAGCCAACAATATCACCTATGCGGCCTTCGGTAGCGTCATGCGCTATTGGGACTTTTTCCCGGGTCATGATGACCGCGGACGCCTTCCGGTCTGGGGATTTGCTGAAGTCACAGAGTCAAATTGCGCCGACCTCACCGTGGGGGAGCGCATCTATGGCTATTTCCCGGCCGGGTCCGAACTGATCGTCCGTCCGGGCAAGGTGGAGGAGGGCAGTTTTATCGATTTCACCGCCCACCGAGCCGAGCTGCCACCGGCCTATAACCGATATGTCCGCTGCGCCGTCGATCCGCTCTGGTCGCCCGCCCGTGAGGCCGCCCAGATGGTCCTGCAGCCGTTGTTTATCACCTCATTCCTGTTGGCGACATTCCTGCGTGACGAGAACGCCTTTGGTGCCAGCTCCATCTCGCTGACCTCGGCGTCCTCCAAGACTGCCATCGCGCTGGCCTGGCTGCTCAAGGCCAATCCGGTCGAGGGCGTCTCCGTTCGCGCCCTGACCTCGAACGGGAACGCGGATTTTGTCAAAGGCCTCGATCT
>CBFHQE010000143.1:0-6025 GCA_965657935.1 Maricaulis sp.
GGGCGATCTTCTCTCCCTTGCCGAAACGGGCGAGCAAACCCACCTGAAAGCCATCTCTCAGCGCGGGCGGGTTCCCGAGCGCATTTCCGACACGATTGTGCGGCGCGGCGATGATCACACGGTTGCCACGCTTGTGCGCAATGAAGGCGCGGAAATCTCGCACCAGACGTTTGAAGTCGTGTCCGAACGCGCCGAGACATCCGCTGTTCTGCAAGAGCCCCTGGTTGAGCGTCCCGATACGCCAAACGATATCCTGGCCGATCTGATGTTGACGGTAGAAAACCGGCTACGCGAGCGCATCGTCGCGCGTTTCGACGAAGTGGACCCGGTCGTTCTGGAACAAGCCATGGAGGCCTCGCGCCAGCGCCTGGCCACCCGCCTTGAGGAAGATCGCGAGATTGAGGAAGCCCGAAAATATATCCGCGCGCAACAGGTCCGCCGCAAGCTCGATGGCAGCCTGCTCGCCCGGCTTTTGCGCGAGCGCGAAATGAGCCGCTTCCATGTCGGGTTTTCGGAAATGGCCGGCGTGGATCTGGTCGCCGCACGCCGGGCCATCGAACAGGATTGCATCGATCCACTGGCCCTGATCTGCAAGGCCGCCGGTTTCGACAAGGCGCTGTTTGTGACCCTCGCTGTCCTGCGCGGATCTGCCAATGCCGAGGCCTTCAACGATGCCAAGGAGCTGGGTCAGCTCTACGACCGCATCACCGTAGAAGATTCAGAGCGCGCCATGCGCTTCTGGCGCATGCGCCGGGATGTGGCGGCCTAGGGCGCGTCTATCCCCAAAACAGTTTTGTCATCCCGGACGACGGCCCCGCAAAAGCGGGGCGCAGATCCGGGATAACAGGCAAATGCGGGATTACTCGTCCTCTTCCTCATCACCGGGATAACGATCAAACCAGCCCTGCAGGTAGAGTTGGGTCCGCAGGAGGTTGGACGGCACGCTGGATGTACCGTGATATTCCCGGTTCATCGAAATCAGCATGGACGGCACGCCGCGGCGCACCAGGTTGGCATAGACTTCCTCGGCCTGTGCCAGAGGCGTGCGCAGATCTTCTGCACCCGTCATGTACAGCGTCGGCGTGGTGATACGATGCGCATGCATGACCGGGGAATGCTCCAGCCACTCAGTCGGATCCTCCCAGTAATTGGGGCGAAAACGATTAAAGCTCCAGGCCGCGATATCGGCCTGACCGGTGAAGCTGATCCAGTTGGATACCGTGCACAAGGATGCAGCCGCGGCAAAACGGTCGGTGTGAGCCACCAGCCAGGTGGTCAGCACGCCACCGCCGGAACAACCGGTCACATAGAGGCGTTCCTCATCCACAAGCCCCCGCTCAACCAGATGGTCGACACCGCCCAGCAGGTCTTCCAGATCGGCACGCCCCGGATAGGCATTGTCGATGGCATTGGCGAATTCCGGCGTATAACCGGTCGAGCCGCGCGGATTGGTGAACAGGACGATATAGCCCTGTGATGCCCATTCCTGGAAACGGAAGTTGAAATTGACACCGTACATGGCGTGCGGGCCACCATGGATATTCATGACCATCGGATAGGTCTGTGACGGGTCATAATCCGGCGGATAAATCACCCAACCCTGCACCATGGTGCCATCGGCCGAGGCGTAGTTGATCTCCTCGATCTCGCCCAGGGTCACGCCGTCGAGAATATCGCCATTGAGGTCGGTGATCACATCGATATCACCGCCCCGGCCAACCACGCCGACATTGCGGGTGGTCTGGGGTGCGGAGATCGTGCCGACGGCCCGGCCGCTGCGGCTCATCGATGACAGGCTGAACCGGTGCATGCCCTCGGTCATCACACGGGTATCACCCGAGGTGGAGGTATAGTTCAGCTCGGTCGAGCCGTGATAATTCATCGAGTAATAGACACCACGATTATTGCCGGCCCAGATGGGTTGCCCGGCCCCGTCGGGCAGGTCCGCCCGAAGGGTCGTGATGCCGGACCCGTCAATATTCATCATCATCAGATGCGTGGCGGGGTAATTCACATCGTCCACGGCAAAGCCGGAATAGACGATGGTGCCTCCATCGGGTGAGACCGTCGGATTGCCCCAGAAACCGCCATCGGTGGTCAGGGTGGTAATCTCGCGCGTCGCCACATTGACGATATTGATATCGGAACGCCTGCTGTCACCCGTGGGCGAAGGCTCGCGATTGCCGTCAAAGACGATGTTGCGGCTATCCGGTGTCCAGGCGAAACTTCCTGATCCGACACCGGACATTCGCATGGAGGCATCCCACTCCCCTTCGGTCAGCTGGCGCTCGGTGCCGCCGTCCGATGGAATGACGAACAGGTGGTCATAACCCGTCTTCAGTCCCTGGCGGTCGATGCGATAATTCAGATCGTCCGTGACCATCGGGTCGGCAGTCCAGTCTGCGCCGGAGGGACGTCCGGGCAGCGAAATCGACATGGCCGGCGACAATGGCACTTCGCCCAGGAAAGCGATGCGCTCACCATCCGGCGCCCATTCGATGGCCTTGATCCTGTGCTGGCTGTGGCTGACCTGACTCTCCGCACCTTCCGCATCCATCCAGCGCGTGAAGACCTGTGGCTTGCCATCCACGGCGCGCATGAAGGCAATGCGCCGACCGTCCGGCGACCAGCTCACCGCGCCACCATTGGTCAGGAACCGGTGACGATCGCCATCCGCTTCCATGATCCAGAGCTCGCTGGTAAAGCCATCATTGACCGGATCCACGCGGCGGCGAGTATAGATTATGGTGTTTCCATCGGGAGAAATCTGCGGCGAACCGGCCTGCTCCCACTCAAGATATTGCTCGAGCTGGAGCGTTTGAATTCCGCCCTCGTCCTGCGCCGCCGCAGGCTGAGCCGTCAGACACACAGCGGCCAGACCGGCCATCAGAAACTTACGCATATTGCCCTCCCCAAGGTGATGTTCGCACGGTTTCACGCCATGCGAGTCCCGCAGGAGACTAGTTCGCGTATCGGGGGGTGTCCAATCGGGTGCGTTGCGACGTTGAAGTGCGCCGCTCGGCGCGCACCCACTCCACCTTGCTGCGCAATCGTCCCCCTCGCCCATCAAGGGCGAGGATATTCTGATCATCCAACAACAACACCGTCATCACCCGGCTTGTTCGGGTGACCTCAACTCGCCTGTCGACAGGGTAGCCGAGGTCCCCCGGCTGTCCGCTGCGCGGCCACCGTGGGATGACGGACAAAGTGGTGAAGGGTAGGAAACAAAAATCTTTTCATCCCGGCCCCCTGCCTACGCAGGGATGACGTGGATAGGAGCAGCTCTACTCACTCCGCTTTCCCTTGATGGGCTAAGGCCCTCGAGAATATGCCCGGGGGCATGTTCGAAGTGCCGAAGGTGCCCACGAAGCGGGCGGATAGGGTGCGGCCCGGCAGGGCCGGCAGAACGCGCGCGCCCAAACAGCCGACTTAAATTACTCTGACTTCGACCCCGGCGGATTGAACACTTCCGCGCCCTGTTCCAGATAGACACTCGTCGACGGGAAGGCGAAATCGGTGCCGGCACCCTCGACGATTTCCTTGATCTTGAAAGCCAGATCTTCCTTCAGCCGCAGCCACTCACCCCAATTTGTCGTCTTGGTGAAACAGTAGAGCATGAAGTCGATGGAGCTGTCCGAGAACTTGTCGACGCGCATGAATGTCGAGACTTCCGGCGGGTGCGCGTATTCAGGATGGCTCAGGACATAGTCCAGGACCTGATCGCGGATCTGTTGCAATTGCTCGACACTGGCATCGTATCGCACGCCGATGATCCAGTAGGTCCGGCGGTGCGTCATGCGGGAAAAATTGATGACGGCATTATCGGCCAGCTTGGCATTGGGCACATAGACCGGACCCTTGTCGAAACGGCGGATCAGGGTGGACCGGAAATTGACTTCCTCCACCGTGCCCTCGACCACACCATCCACCTTGATCCAGTCGCCCGGCAAAAAGCGTTTCTCGGTCAGGATCAGGAGGCCGGCGATCAGGTTCTTGAACAGATCCTGAGCTCCCAGTCCAACCGCCACACCGAACAGGCCAAGGCCGGCGATGATCGGGCCGACGGAAATCCCCCACAATTCGAGAATGGCGGCAACACCGACAATGATGAACAGGACTTTCAGGGCCTTGTTCATCCAGTCCAGCATCAGCGGGGTCAGTGTGTTCTGCAGGCCCTTGAACAGGTGCATGACCGGATCGACCGCATTATGCAGGGCCCAGAAAATGGCGATCGTGATCAGGGTGCGGATAAGGTTCTCGCCATCCCCGATGAAAAATGAACCGTCGTCAGATCCGGCCTGGAGCGTGCTGAGCGCGAAAAAAAGGGCGATGATCACCGGCACCAGTTTCAGCGGTCCGGCAAGCGCGTCGACGACGGCATCGTCCAGCTTGTTGGCGCTTTTTTCCGCCAGACGGCGCAGGGAGGCGACGATCCAGCTGGCAATGGCCGAACGCAGGCTGAGCCCCAGGAAGAGGATCACCACGGCGGTAATGCCATGCCCGACGCTGACGCCCAGGAATGACGTGTTCCAGACATCCACCGTAATGGTCCAGAGCCGCTCCAGCTCGCTCATGACTTCAGACTGAGAGGACGACGATCGCATCAGCTACGCTCCTTGGCCCGGTGGAAGGTGAGATCAGGGAATTTTTCCTCGGAATAGGAGACTTCCCAGGCGCTCTTGGCCAGGAAGACGGGATCACCGTTGATATCCTCGGCAATCGCAGATTTGTGCCGGTCTGCAAAGGCCTCGATCTTGGCATCATCACCGGTCAGCCAGCGCGCGGTTTCATAGGGCGCCGGCTCAAAGGTGACTTCCAGACCATATTCTGCAGCCACACGTTCGCGCATGACGTCAATCTGGAGGGCGCCCACGGCACCGACGACAAAATCTCCACCAATGACCGGACGGAAGAGCTGGGTCACACCTTCCTCGGCCAGGCTTTCCAGCGCCTTCTTGAGGTGTTTCGCCTTCAGCGGATCCGCCAGGCGGGCCCGACGCAGGATTTCCGGGGCGAAATTGGGGATGCCGGAGAAACGGACCTTGCCAGTTTCCGACAAGCTGTCACCGACGCGCAGTGTGCCGTGATTGGGCACGCCCATCACGTCCCCCGCGAACGCCTCGTCAGCGATTTCACGGTCCTGAGCAAAAAACAGCGTCGGCGAAGTAACCGTCAGCTGTTTGCCGGTCTCGGTCTTGAGCTTCATCCCGCGTTTGAACTTGCCCGAACACAGGCGCACGAACGCCACACGGTCGCGGTGGTTCGGGTCCATATTGGCCTGCACCTTGAAGACAAATCCGGCGACTTCCTTGCCGCCCGGCTCGACCTCGCCCGGCTTGCCATTGATGTCGGCCGCAACCGCAGCCGGGCCGGGAATATGGTCCGCCAGACCATCGAGCAATTCATGCACGCCAAACCCGCGCAGCGCCGAGCCGAAGAAGACCGGCGTGAGATGGCCTTCCAGGAAACTCTGCATCTTGAAAGGCGGGCAAAGCTCGCGCGCGACCTCGGCCCCTTCCCTGACCTCGTCGAGTTCCTCTTCGGAGAGGACATCGGAAATCATGTTGGAATTGATGTCGACAATCTCGCTGGGCTCACCCGGAGAGCGTTCCTCGCCCGGTCGCTGATAGACGTGGAAAGCGTCGGTCTTGAGGTCCATGACCCCCTTGAAACGATTGCCGGATCCGACCGGCCATTGCATCGGCGTCGTATCGAGTGCCAGCTTTTCCTGGATATCCTCCAGCAGATCGATGGGATCCAGCGCCTCGCGGTCCATCTTGTTGATGAAGGTCACAATCGGGATGTCACGCAGGCGACAGACCTCGATCAGTTTCAGGGTCCGCGGCTCAACGCCCTTGGCCGCATCGAGCACCATGATCGCGCTGTCGGCGGCGGTGAGCGTTCTGTAGGTATCTTCCGAGAAATCCTCGTGACCGGGCGTGTCGAGCAGGTTGAACAACAAGGCCCGGTGTTCATAGGTCATCACCGAGGCCGAGACCGAGATGCCGCGTTCCTGCTCGATCTT
>CBFHQE010000144.1:0-5971 GCA_965657935.1 Maricaulis sp.
CAGACCTGTTTCGCCACGTGGATCGAGATTGAGTTCCAGCTCCGACACCCCCCCCATCAGGTCCGCCAGGGCCGCTTCATTAGCGGTTTCACGTGTGGCTTCCACGATGGATGAGCGCATGCCCCAGGGCAGGTGCAGGTCGCGTTCCTGGCTGTCTGCGGCGCCAGCGTTGTCCGCCCGCTGGAAAAAGGCAGGGCCGCGATCAATACCATCCGCGCTGACGCGACCGAGAGTCTCGTCGAAGTTCGCTCCGCGCAGGGCTTTCTCGGCCAGCGGACGCCAGTCTTCGGCGGTCTTGGCGGCAAATCCCTCGGACAGGGTGTGGATAGTCTCGCTCATCGGACAAATTCCTCGCGGCGCAATGATCCTGTTGGGGCGGAGAAAAGGCATGAGAGGGGCCTGCGTCAAGTGCGCGATATGCGCATGGATAGCGCGCGGCCCTCTCCACCTCGCATGGCCGCCCTGCATGCTTTGCATACAGCAAGGAGATCGTCATGTCCGAACAAAGCCCGCGCCTGTCCCTTCCGCTCGTCATGCCGGATCAGGCCCAGAAACATGTCACCGTGAATGAGAGCCTGTTGCGACTGGACGCGCTGGTCCAGCTGTGTGTGCAGAGCCGGACCATTGCGACCGAGCCTCCATCGCCCCAAGACGGCCAGGTCTGGATCCTGCCGCCGGGCGCGAGCGGGGCTGAGTGGTCGGGCATGTCGACTCATTCGCTGGCAGTCTGGCGGGACGGGTTCTGGAGTGAAATAGCGCCACGGACCGGCTGGCAGGCCTGGGTGCGTGATGAAGGTATAACGTGTGCCCATGGTGCACAGGGCTGGTGTGCCGATTTCGAAAGCGGCGAGACTGTCCTGGCGACGGGGGACCTGGGCGCGGCAACCAAGGCCGTACTGCTGGAGGATGTGGTGTCGCCTCTGTCGGGAGGAAGTGTTCAGACGATAATCACCATCCCCGATCGCGCCATTGTATTTGGCGTTTCGGTGAGAACCAGCAGCGCTATCACCGGCGCCACCAGTTTCGACTGTGGCATTGCCGGGGAGACGTCCAAGTTTGGCGGATCACTCGGCATAACAGAGGGTGCATCGAATGTTGGGGTGATCGGGCCGCAAGCGTTTTACATCGACACGCCGGTCGTGCTGACAGCCAATGGCGGGGATTTTTCCGGTGGCGCTGTGCGGGTGGCAATCCACGCGGTGGTTCCGGTTGCTCCGGACTAGCGGTCGAACCCACTCATGATTTCTCGCAAAACCAACTGTGTCGTCTCCGTCATCCCGTGCCCGTTAAGAGCGACCAGGCGAAAATCCGCGTGCGGGCAGGCCGCTGACAGGCGGAAGGCAGATTGCGGCGGGCAGACCATGTCATACCGGCTGTGCAGGATTGCCATTGGAATTTTCGCGAGGCGGTGTGCATCCCGGATCAGCTGGTCCGGTTCCAGAAAACACCCATTGTTGAAATAGTGCGCCTCGATCAAGGAGTGCGAGGCGATGAAATCAGCACCGCGATCACGCAGGCCTTCCAGCACAGCTTGCGGCGTGTTTTCCAGATAGGATGTTCTGTCCTCATATTCAGTCCAGCGATAGACTGCGGACCGCCGCAATTCTTCGATGCTGGCTGTTGCGAGGTCAGCCAGCAGCGGATAACCGGCGGCCTGTTCCTCGCGCATGGCATCGAGATACCATTGCATCACGCCTGTCGCGCTGAAGCGGGCGTTTTGCGGGACTGGTGCGATAAAATCTGCCCAGGCATCCGGGAAGAAGCGTTGCAGCCCGTCCGGACTGTGCCACCAGTCCAGCTCGCTCCGCGTACCCAGAAAGACTGCCTGCACGACCAGGCCGCTGATTTGATGCGGATGAGCTTGCGCATAGGCGAGGGCAAGCGTGGAGCCCCAGGAGGGACCGTAGACGACCCACCGCTCCAGACCGAGCTTGCCTCGCAGCACCTCCAGGTCATCGATCAGATGCGCGGTGGTATTGTTCGCGAGGCCCGCGACCGGGCGAGATTGCCCCGCGCCGCGCTGGTCCAGCAAGATGATGCGAAAACGCTGGGGGTCGAACACGCGCCGGTATTTGGGCGAACAACCCGAACCCGGGCCGCCATGCAGGAAGAGCAGCGGTACGCCATCCGGATTTCCGCATTCCTGCCAGAAGAGGTCATGCCCGTCGCCGGAGACAAAACGCCCAGTGTTGAAGGGGGCAATGTTTGGGAAAAACGCAGTCATCGCACCAGCGTATGACTGTTCCCCTGATAATTCACGCGGATCGTCCAGTCACAGGCATCATTTTCGGCGAGACGAGCTTCCACCTCATGCATCATGACGTCCGGGCCGTCTGCAATAGGGCTGAAGACAGGCGCAAGATTGTTGTCTGCCAGGCGGCTTTCAATTTGCGCGCGCAGCCCAGATTGATCCAGCGGGCAGGCGGCCCAGACGGTCGGGTCCTCTGTCATGTTGAGGATCGAATACAGACGTTCCTCGTTGAGCCCGTTCGAGGTCGCGACCAAGCCCAAGTGTGGCGACGCCCAAACGGCTCCGCCAGCCATCACTATGGTGGCACCCAGCAATCCGCCGGCACGCATCAGATCGGATTTCATGACTTCCCCTCAGGTCCCCACTGCCGTTTTAGCGGCGGGTAATGCGCGGGTCTAGGCGCCATGCGCAAGCGGTGCCGCGCAGAGGTCGGGGCGCCAACATTAAATGAACCTGTGCAAAACCTTTTCCAAACTTCAACAATGGCTCTCAAATGTCTAATGCGGCTGACATGCAACGGTTAGGCGGGGTGATCGATAGTCCAATCAACGGTTCAGCAGACAGACGACGAGAGATCGTAGGGCGCGGATCGTTTGATTGGTACAGAGAAAGGTCCCCCTAATGAAACGTGCAATTTTCCCCCTCGCCATTGCTGCCACCGTATTCGCTGGCGCAAGTGCCTATGCCGCAGAGCCAACCCAGATTGTCGACTTCCATCCGGCAGATCTGGCGACCGAAGCGGGTCAGGCCTCCATTCGCGCCGACATCCTGCGCGCGGCAGATCAGGTTTGTTCCAACACCGATACACGAGCACTGTCTTTGCGTTCAGAGCGTAAATCGTGTCTGGAGGCGGCTGTCAGCGAAGGTGAAGCCCTGCTGCGCGAGCGCGTTCTTGAGGCCGGATACCTGCACTTCACGGCCGCCAATGTTCCACTCGGCATTCGCTAGGCCGGCAGTATTCCCGCTGAGAGGGTTCAGCGACACATAACGAAGCCAGACAATGTCTGAACGAGGGGGCTTGCTTGCAGGCCCCCTTTTTTATGCGCATCAAGTCGGGCTTCATGCGCATCAAGTCCGGGCGTTGGTTTGCGAAGACCGGGGGAATGTCTGGGAAAATGGTGCCGCGAGAGAGAATTGAACTCTCGGCCTCACCCTTACCAAGGGTGCGCTCTACCACTGAGCTACCGCGGCGCCGGCTCGCGAGATCGCGAACGAGAGACGGGCGTATAACGCAAGGTCGCGCGCGCCAAGAGTGTCTTGACGTAACCAGCTGCATTCGACATGACAAATCGCATGAGCGACACACCGAAAACACCTCAACCCGCCCGCAGTGCCAAACCT
The DNA here is from genome assembly GCA_965657935.1 of Maricaulis sp. Taxonomy (GTDB): domain Bacteria; phylum Pseudomonadota; class Alphaproteobacteria; order Caulobacterales; family Maricaulaceae; genus Maricaulis. Next base: position 3,593 of record CBFHQE010000144.1, read on the forward strand.
GTCGGCACGCGCGAAGACCGCCTGGCTGAAGCGCTGCGGGCCAATCTGCGTCGCCGCAAGGCGGGCCGATCTGCAGCCCCGACTGATCAGGATGGGGACACAACTGACAATTCTGCCTCTAAATTGCCCTCGGACAGGTCATAATCCAGCCAGACTCGCCGGGCTTTTTGCCGCGTATCTTGAAGTGAGGAGTTAAGATGGACCGTATCGTCATCCAGGGCGGCGCGAAGCTCAACGGGCGCATCAGTGTTTCTGGTGCCAAGAATTCGGCACTCAAACTTATGGCTGCAGCCTTGCTGACCGACGAGCCGGTCGTGCTGACACGCATGCCGCGTCTGGCGGACGGTCGGTTCATGGCCCATTTGCTGGCCCGTCTTGGTGTCTCCGTTGAGGAGGGGCCAGGCGCAGAGATGACGTTGCATGCCGGCTCGATTGCCGACACGTATGCGCCCTATGATCTTGTGCGCAAAATGCGCGCGACCTTTAACGTGCTCGGGCCGCTGGTTGCGCGCGAAGGCAAGGCCAAGGTCTCCCTGCCGGGGGGGTGTGCAATCGGCGCGCGACCGGTTGACCTGCATCTCAAGGCGCTTGAAGCGCTGGGCGCGCAGATTGAACTGGCTGAAGGATATGTTGAAGCCACAGCGCCCAAGGGTGGTTTGGTTGGCGGTGAAATCGAGCTGCCCTTCGCTTCGGTTGGGGCGACGGAACACGCCATGCTGGCGGCGTCTCTGGCCCGCGGCGAAAGCGTTATCGACAATGCCGCGCGCGAACCGGAAATCGGTGATCTTGCCGATTGTCTGACAGCTATGGGTGCTGAGGTGGAAGGCGCTGGTACCTCCACGATCCGGATCCAGGGCCGCGAGAAGCTCGGCGGCGTGCGGCACCAGGTTGTCGCCGATCGCATCGAGACGGCGACCTATGCGCTGGCCGTCGCCGCAGCGGGCGGTGATGTCGAGCTGGAAGGTGCGCGCTGGGAACACAACAAGGTGCTGTGGCGCGCGATGAGCGATGCCGGTGTCACGGTCGCGCCGTCCGATCAGGGCGTCCGCGTGGCCCGCAATGGTTCGCAGATTGTCGGTACGGATATCGAAACCCAGCCCTTCCCGGGGTTTCCGACGGACGCCCAGGCCCAATTCATGGCCGTGATGACGATGGCAGAGGGAACCTCTGTCATTCGCGAGACGATTTTCGAAAACCGGTTCATGCACGCCCCCGAGCTCACGCGACTGGGAGCAGACATTGCGGTGCACGGCAATGAAGCCATCGTGCGCGGTGTGAAGGGTCTCAAGGGCGCGCCAGTCATGGCCACGGATCTGCGCGCCAGTGTTTCGCTGGTCATTGCCGGACTTGCGGCGGAAGGGGAAACCGTGGTCAACCGGGTATACCATCTTGATCGTGGATTCGAGCGCCTGGAGGAGAAACTCTCCAAATGTGGCGCCCAGATTCGCCGGGAATCCGAATAGGAGCACTCCTTGCCCAGGCCTGCCTTGCCGCTGAAACTGTCCGCGCTGGACGAAAATGACCTTCAGACGATCAGCGCGACCCTGCAGGATGCCGTGGCGCAGCTGGGCGATTTCGAGTTCTCAAAAACGGCACGCACCTTCACTCTGGCCCTGAACCGGTTTCGGTGGGAGGGCGGTCGCCGCAATGAGCGTGTCCGCACAGGCCTCCAGTTTGCCCAGGTGACAGCGGCGCGTTCGCAAAACCTGCGTCAGGGCGCGGATGACGCAGTGGTCAATCTGCTTTCGGTCAGTTTCGAGACGACTGACGCCCCTTCCGGGGATGTCGTCCTTGTATTTTCCGGTGGTGGTGAATTGCGGCTCGGTGTTGAATGCCTGGATGCGGTGATGGTCGACGTCTCCGCGCCCTGGCCGGCATCCAGCCGGCCAGAACACGAGGCGAAGTGATCATGAGCGAACATCGCATCATTCGAATCGACCTGGAGGCCGCCAGCCTGGGGCCGGGTGATGTGAATGCCGATCATGAGCGCCGGGTCGCCATCGCGGATCTGCTGGAGAGCAATCATTTCCGTCCTGAAGCCGAAGGGCAGGGGCCGTATGCGCTGCGTCTGGCGATTGAGGATGATCGTCTGGTCTTTGACGTCCGTCAGGAAGACGATACGCCGGTGCATGCCTTTGTGTTTGCGCTGGGGCCGCTGCGCCGGATCGTCAAGGACTATTTCCTGATCTGCGAAAGCTATTACGAAGCCGTTCGCGACGCGCCGCTGGCCCAGATCGAAGCCATCGATATGGGACGTCGCGGCGTGCACAATGAAGGTTCAAGCCTGTTGCGTGACCGCCTGACCGGCAAGATCGAAGTCGATTTTGACACTTCCCGTCGCTTGTTCACCCTGATTTGTGCCCTGCATCGCCGGGTCAC
>CBFHQE010000145.1:0-5900 GCA_965657935.1 Maricaulis sp.
CAAGTGAGGTCTTGTGGAAGGCGGAGGCCGCCGCAATACCGGCATTATTCACCAGAATGTCCACCGGGCCATCGGCTCTCGCCCTGCCGAAAGCCTGCTCCACGCTCGCATCATCCGTGACGTCGACCTTGATCGCCCTGGCGCCCTCGATCTGCGCCGCGGCAGCTTCGAGACGTTCCAGGTTGCGGGCCATCAGGATGACCTTGGCGCCCTGGGCTGCAAGGTCCTTGGCGCAGGCGATACCGATACCGGTGCCACCACCTGTGATAACCGCTGTGCGTCCGTTCAAAGCACTCATGCTCTTTGCTCCATTTCCTGGGCTTTCTTGAGGTTTCGGCCAAGCTGTTGGAAGCCGGCGACATAGGGGTTGGGCGCAACAACGCCGCGATACCCGAGTTGCGCAGCCGCGCGCAGGGTCCAGTTCGGATCAGCCAGGTGCGGGCGGGCGAGGGCGACAAGGTCGGCGCGTCCCGCGGCGAGAATGGAATTGACATGATCGGGTTCGAAGATATTGCCCACGGCCATTGTCGCGCACCCAAGCGTATTGCGAACCTGATCGGAGAAGGGCGTCTGGAACATTCGGCCATAGACCGGACGAGCCAGAGGGCTGGTCTGTCCGGCTGAAACGTCGATCAGGTCCGCACCCGCTTCGATGAAGGCCCGAGAAATCATGACGGTGTCATCACCGGTAATTCCGTCCTCGCCCAGCCAGTCCGTCGCCGACAGTCGAACAGCCATCGGTTTGTTGCTGGGCCACGCATTGCGCATCGCTTCGAAGACTTCCAGGGGAAACTTGATGCGATTTATCAGTGCTCCGCCGTATTGGTCGGTGCGTTGATTGGAAATTGGCGTGATGAAGCTGGAGAGCAGGTATCCGTGCGCACAGTGCAGTTCCACCATGTCGAAACCGGCATCGAGCGCGCGTTTGGTAGCCGACACAAAGTCAGCCTTCACATCATCCATGTCGGCGCGGGTCATTTCCCGTGGAATCTGATTGCCGTCAGCCCATGGAATCGGTGAGGGGCCGAGGATTTCCCAATTTTCGCGCTCCAGTGGAAGGTCGTAACCCTCCCAGCCAATACGCGTCGACCCCTTGCGGCCCGCATGACTGAGCTGGATGGCCATTTTCGCCGCGCTGTGAGCATGGGCGAAATCGGTAATCTCACGCCAGGCGGCAACGTGTTCGTCTGTATAAAGGCCTGCGCAACCCGGTGTTATGCGGGCCTCCGCACTGACATCGGTCATCTCCGAATAGACCAGACCCGCGCCGCCCATACACCGCGCGCCGTAATGGGTTTTGTGGAAAGCATTGGGCGTACCGTCCTTTGCCGAATACATGCACATCGGCGATACAACAACGCGGTTTTCCAACCGCATGTCCCGCAGCTCGAACGGTGCAAACATGGGCGGTCGAGACGGTGTCTCGACGTTTTTCGTGGCCGATGCGGCGAACCAACGCTCAACGCTGCCCAACCAGTTTTCATCGCGCAGTCGCAGGTTTTCGTGACTGATACGCTGCGAACGGGTCAGCAGGGAATAGGCAAATTGTTTTGGCTCGAAACCGAGATATCGGTCGAGATGTTCAAACCATTCCGTGGAATTGCGGGCCGCACTCTGAAGCTTGAGGACCTCGACTTTGCGGGCCTCCTGATAGTCATGCAGGCCTTCGCTGAGGGGCTTCTCAGTTGATGTCAGAACGTCTGCCAGCATGATGGCATCCTCGAACGCCAGCTTGGTGCCCGAGCCGATAGAGAAGTGCGCGGTATGCGCAGCATCGCCGAGCAGGATGATATTGTCATGTACCCAGTTCTCGCAGAGCACGCGCGGGAAGTTGAGCCAGGCCGAACCCCGCAGATGCCGCGCATTGGACATGAGCGCGTTTCCGTCCAGCCAGTCCGCGAAGATTTCTTCGCATTTGCGACAGGTTTCATCCTTGTCCAGCTGATCAAAACCCAGTTTCTCCCAGGTTTCCGGCTCGCACTCGACGATAAAGGTCGAAGTCTCATCATCGAAACGGTAGGCGTGGGCCCATACCCAGCCGTGCTCGGTCTCGGTGAAGATGAAGTTGAAAGCCTCAAACACCTTGTTTGTGCCCAGCCAGATGAATTTGTTCTGGCGGATCTCGATGTCGGGTTTGAAGGTTTCAGCATAGGTGCTTCGGATCTTGGAATTGAGTCCGTCTGACGCAATGATGATGTCGGCATCAGAAAACTGTTCCTGATCAGGTTCAATTTCGACGTTGAAGTGGAGGTTGACGCCCAGCTCGCGCGCCCGATCCTGAAGGATGTTGAGCAGGTGTTTGCGACCGATCCCACAAAACCCGTGTCCGGTTGATGTTTCCACTGAACCGCCGAGATGCACGTCGATATCGTCCCAGTGGGCCAGACTGTCGCCAATCGAAGACGCGCTGACAGGATCATTGCCTTCCAGATTCTCCATCGTTTGATCGGAGAAAACCACGCCCCAGCCAAAGGTGTCGCCGGGTTTGTTGCGCTCATAGACATCGATCTGGCATTCCGGATCACGCAACTTCATGGAAATCGCGAAGTAAAGACCAGCGGGGCCACCGCCCAGACAAGCAATCTTCATGATGAAGCTCCTGAATTGATTTCATGGGCGGAAAGGCGCCCGCCATTCTCCGCAAGGCGTACAAGCAGGTTTGAAGGCGTCCACCAGCGATCGCCAAACCGCTCGGTATTGGCACGGATACTGCCCAGGACCTTGTCCAGCCCCAAAGTGTCCGCGTAGAACATCGGTCCACCTCGATAACGCGGGAAGCCATACCCGTTGGCGTAGACCACATCGATATCGCTGCCCCGCCAGGCAATGCCCTCATCAAGGATTTTTGCGCCCTCGTTGATGAGAGCGAGCATGCAGCGATCGACGATCTCGTCGGCGTCAAAATCGCGAAGACTTGCGCCCCGCTCCGCGCGAACTGTCCCGAGGACCTCGTCGAGCGTTTCATCATCCAGCGGGGTGCGATTGCCTTCTTCATACCGATAGAATCCGGCTCCGGTCTTCTGTCCCTTGCGGCCCATTTCGACCAGGCGGTCATGGACAAGGAATGCTCGCTGCTCAAGGCGTTCCGGGTCGAGTTTCTGTCGGTTCATGTAGCCGATATCCAGTCCGGCCATATCTCCCATGGTGAAGGGTCCCATCGGCATTCCGAAATCGGTGAGGGCCTTGTCGATCTGGCGTGGAGACGCGCCTTCCAGCAACATCAGCCCGGCTTCCCGGCCGTAGCAGGACAGCATGCGATTGCCGATAAAGCCGTGGCAGACGCCTGACACTGCAGCCACCTTGCGCATGCGTTTGCCCAGAAGCATGGCGGAGGCCAGGACGGAAGGATCCGTCTTCGCACCGCGCACGACTTCCAAGAGCCGCATGATGTGTGCGGGGGAGAAGAAATGGAGTCCCAGAACGCGCTCCGGATTAGGGAGACGGTCAGCGATGGCATCCACATCGAGATAGGATGTATTGGTCGCCAGAATGGTCTGCTCACTGACGGTTTCGGCCAATTGAGCGAAGACCTTGTGCTTGATCTCGATATCCTCGAACACAGCCTCGATGACGATGTCCGCATCGGACAGGTCCGCGTATTTCGTGGTGGCGCTCAATCGCTCCAGAACGGTTGTGCAGGCCGCTTCACTCAGCCGTCCCTTGGCGACGTCGTTCTGGAAGATGCCCTTGATGCGGTTGAAACCGGCCTGCAGCGCCTGATCAGACATGTCCAGGAGCTTTACCGAGAGGCCTGCAGACAAGAGCGAAGCGGCGATACCGACGCCCATCGTTCCGCTGCCAAGGACTGCGGCACGCTCCAGGGCCATTGGTCTTGTTGGCGCGCCCGGTAGTTTGGAGGATTTGCGTTCGGCAAAAAAGAGGTGACGCATCGCTGCTGACTGGGTGTCCGACATGCGGTCGCCGAACAATTCACGTTCGCGCTCAAGTCCTGCGTCAATATCCAGCGTAGCACTGGCTTCGACAGCGTCGATTGCTGCAAGCGGGGCTTTCTGGCCGCGTTGCCGATTAGCGGCATGGGCGCGCCAGTGCTGCAGAGCTGCGTCATCGATTTCGGGGGCCGGCATTGCGCGCGTGGGGCGTTTGTCCTCGCGTGTCTTGGATCGAGCAAAACTGAGCGCTTCAGCCGCAAGATCGCTTTGCGAAACGGCATCAGCGATCCCGGCTTGCAGGGCCTTGGCTGCCAGAATCGGTTTGCCCTGGCTGGCCATCTCCAGTCCAAGTGCCATGTCGGCGACACGCGGTAGTCGTTGCGTTCCGCCGGCCCCCGGAATGAGACCGAGATTGACTTCCGGCAGTCCGACTTTCGCCTTGGAATCCATGATGCGATAATCACATCCCAGCGCGATTTCCAGCCCACCACCAAGAGCTTGCCCATGGATCGCCGCCACAACCGGGAAGGGCGCGTTTTCCAGCGCGGTTATCACATCAGCAAGGCTCGGAGATTTGGGTGGTTTTCCAAATTCGGAAATATCTGCCCCGGAAAAGAAGGTCCGGCCGGCGCACTGCAATACGGCAGAATTCGTGTTTGTCGGCGCTGAATTGAGCGCGTTCACAATGCCATCCCGAACGGAATGGGAGAGCGCATTCACCGGCGGATGGTCAATCGTGATGACCAGTACCGAACCGGATTGCTGGGTGGAAACCGGGCTCATCAAAGTCTCCTAGGTCACAGCCGCGCGGACGGCGTATTTTTCGTCCTGCCAGCACTGGGTGTTCATGATGTCCGCAAGCTCTGAAACTGCATTCCAGACATCGCTGTAACGGGTGTAGAGCGGAGTGAAACCGAAGCGCAGAATGTCCGGTGCCCGGAAGTCGCCGATGACACCACGACCGATCAGCGCCTGCATGATCGCGTACCCGTTCCTGTGCCGGATCGATACCTGGCTGCCGCGTTGACGGGCATCGCTTGGTGAGGCGAGTTCGAAGCCGGCGGTGTTTTCCGCGACGAGCTCGATGAAGAGGTCGCCAAGTGTCTGCGACTTCTTGCGCAGAACACCCATGTCGACGTCAGCGAAGATATCAAGCCCGACTTCCAGCGCGCACATGCCGAGAATGCCCGGAGTGCCGCACAGGAAACGATCAATACCCTGGCCAGCGTCATAACGGTCGTCAAAGGCGAAGGGAGCGGCATGACCCATCCAGCCTGAAAGCGCAGGCATGACCTTGCCCTGATGGCGCTCCGCCACATAGATAAAGGCTGGCGCGCCGGGGCCGCCATTTAGGTATTTATAGCCACAACCGACAGCGAAATCGGCGTTACAGGCGTCCAGCTCCACTGGCAGGGCTCCAGCGGAATGGCTGAGATCCCAGACGACAATCGTACCGGCCTCGTGAGCGTGCCGGGTCACTGCGGCCATATCCCAGAGCTCACCGGTCTTGTAGTGCGTTTGGGTCAGGAGCAGAACGGCGATATCACCCTTCGACAGGCGCTCGAGAAGCTGGTCCCGCTCCACAAGCTCAGCGCTCAGCGAGTTGCCTGAGGCGCTCGCCAGGCCTTCCATCATATAAGCGTCGGTCGGGAAATTCCCGGCTTCGGATAGCAGAACGGTCTTATCAGGATTGAGTTGAGATCCTGCTGATAGCGCCTTGAATACATTTACTGATGTCGAATCGGACGCGACCACCTGACCCGGTGCGGCGCCGATCAGTCGGCCGATCTTGTCGCCCAGGCGGCGGGGCGCATTGATCCAGTCATTGGTGTTCCAGGACCGAATGAGATCCTGACCCCACTGGCGATGCACCATATCGCTCATCGCGTCGGGTGTTGCCTTGGGCAGAACCCCCAGGGAGTTGCCATCCAGATAAATCACGCCATCGGGAATAGTGAACAGGTCGCGCGTCTTGCGCAGGGGATCGGTGGCATCAAGGGTTCTGATCTC
>CBFHQE010000146.1:0-5720 GCA_965657935.1 Maricaulis sp.
CGTCAGGGTGACGGTTTTGTTCCGTCGACAGGCGAGCTGAGGTCAACCGGGCAAGCCGGGTGATGACGGTTGGGTTGGTGAAAAGAAAAGCGCTGATCGGAGCTGCAGGCTTCGCAAGCGCGACCGCGCGTCGGCCGGTCAGGCCGCCCCATCGGAGGCGTGAGCGTAGCGAATTGCCGTGAGATCAAGAAGCTCAGCAAACCTACCACAGGCGCTTGTTGGCGAACGCCCTGACGGAGCCGGACTTGAGATACCGCTCGAACGCGAGCGCGCGGTCGCGAGAATCAAAGCCAATCATCGTCACCACCCGCCACGGCACGCCATAACGCGTGGCTTTCGACTTGCCCGCATTGTGCTCGGCCAGCCTACGCCCGACATCGTTGGTGAAGCCTACATATCGATGAGATGACATTCCATCGCTACGCAACAGATAGACGTAGTACATTCGCGCCTCCCACGGAGACACCTTACAAAGCATGATGAAAGCTGACCGTGACCCCTGTCACGCAACCCGCCTGCGCCTTGCGGCTTCGGCGGGCATCTCTTCGCCCATTCTGTTGAGTGCGGCTCGCCAGCCGGAGCCCAGAGGGCGAAGTATGGTGGAGGGGGTTGGATTCGAACCAACGTACGCTCTCGCGGCCAGATTTACAGTCTGGTGCCTTTAACCACTCGACCACCCCTCCACAGGGTGTGTGAAACACGACTTAGCCGGGCTTCACCGGACCTGCAACAAAGGGTCTCAGTAATTGCTGCGGCATGTTATGCAGCCGCCCAATCAAGACACCGCCCTGAAACAGGAGCGCGGACTATAATGACGAAGCCATCAGACCGCAACACTCGCCAACGCACTGATTACACACGACGCTCCAAGCCTGCTGGCGCAAGCCAATCGGGCTGGATTTGGGGGCGTCACGCCGTGCTCGCTGCCATCGAAAACCCGCGTCGGGAAATTCTCGACTTGCGCCTGACGCTCAATGCCGCTCGTGAAATTCCCGAAGGCACGCCACACACACTCGCAAAGCCGGACGAGATCGACCGCCAGCTTCCCGACACTGCCGTGCACCAGGGTTTCGCGGCCGAGGCCAGAGCGCTCGATCCCGAGCCGATCAATGCCGTGCTGGATCCAACCCACGGAACCGTGCTCGTACTGGACCAGGTCACTGACCCGCACAATGTCGGCGCCATCATGCGCTCTGCGGCCGCGTTCGGCATTCGCGCCATGGTCATGCAGGACCGCAAGTCCCCGCCCCTGTTCGGCACGGTGTGCAAAAGCGCTGTCGGTGCGGCAGAGCGGGTGCCGCATATCCGTGTCACCAATATCGCCGATACGCTGCTGGACATGCGCAAGAAGGGCCGCTTCGTTGTTGGCCTGGCCGGCGAAGGCGAGACCGCCCTGGCCGACGCCCTGTCCGGTCCGGATGGAGAGGGGCATGGCGCGGGACTGGTGCTTGTCATGGGCTCGGAAGACAAAGGCCTCCGCCCACGTGTGGCAGAGGCCTGTGATGTTCTGGCGCGCATCCCGATGAGCGATGCGATCGAGAGCCTGAATGTCTCCAACGCTGCAGCGATCACACTCTACGAGGCTGCGAAATGGCGACCGGTCAGAAACCGGCCAACCGAGCAGGCTTAGCGGGAATTGCCGGTCCGCAGCACGGTACGACCGTGGCGACGCCAGTCAATTGATCCCTCGATCTCGTTGATTTCCACATCACCGGAACCGTTTTCATTGACGGAGACATTGGTGGCCGTGCCACCAAAATCGATATCCCCGGAACCGTTGATACGGGCTTCGAATGGCTGGGCCTGACCGCCACGAACCCGAATATCGCCAGAGCCGGAAATACCGGCGCTGAACGCGCCATTCATGGTGTCTGCAACAATGTCACCGGAGCCGGAAATGCGAATGCTCAGGGACTGGACATCGCCCAGCTCGACATCGCCGGAACCGGAAATACCGATCTCGACATCACCATCCACATGGCCTGCTTCAACATCACCTGAGCCGGAGATGCCGATATCCATCATACCGCCAACTGTGCCCATGAAGACATCGCCGGAACCGGAAATGCCGATGTCCGCGGTGCCGCCGACATTGCGAAGGCGCACATCACCGGATCCGGAAATGCCGATCTCCGCGTCGCCGGCGATATTGCCAGCTTCAAAGCGGCCACATTTGGACATGCCGATATCCATCGACGCCATGTCCTCGGCTGTGCCGACAAACAGGCTGCGTTCGATCTCGAGCGCCAGATCGGCCGGAGCGGTAATCGTCAGCATCGGGTATTCGTCAAGCGACTCGCGACTTTCGCCCTGTTCCCAGACCTGGTAGCGATTATTGCGGCTGTTACAGCGCATGCGGCGCATGTTCAGGCCGCCATCAATGACGACCATGTCGCCATTTTGATTGACCGTCGGCGTGTCGACATGACCACCGGAATTGGTGACAGCAACGGATACATCGGAACCGCCCGTACGGATCTCGATACGACCGGCAAAATTGGCGATACGAACCGCATCTGCGCCAGCATAGCGGCTGCCATCCTGCAGCGTTGTGGCGGAGCTGGTCGTCGCAGCATTTGCGAGACCGGCGACACCGGCAATCACAAGCGCTGAAGTCGCGATGAGCGTGGTTTTGGTCGGCATGATTATTCCCTCAAAAATGTCCCTGCTGCCCCCTAGATGCGCGAAGCGCCTCTTCTGGATGCAGAATAATCACATCGAGGTGCACAAGATGCTGACCACAACATGACGGTCACTTAATGCGCCAGGCTTTCAGGGATCGATAGAGAGATTGGCCTGGCGGGCGTCCCGCCAGGTCCAAACCGAGTTCAGCCGGGCCAGAACTGGTAAACCGCCGTGGCGATGATCGTGCCCAGCGCATAGCCGAACACGCCGACCAGCACGCCGGGAGTGACAAGGTCCTTCCAGCCCTTGGCCGCGGCCAGGGCCGGCGCCGTTGTGGCGCCGAGAATGGCGGCATTGGACGCTGTGATCAGCTCCGGCAGGGATAGTTTGAAAATCGCGCCCAGACCGAAAGTCACGATGCCATGAACCGTGAGCAGGATTGCGATGATCAAGATCAGCAGAGGGGCAGATTGAACGAGACCAACCACGTCCGCACCTGCCGCGATCGCTGCGAAAAACACGAAGCTTAGGCCAATACCCAGTTCATAGCCGCCGTGCAGTTTGGCCATCTTCTTCGGAATCAGAGTGGCTGGAATGAGCGCGAGCACCGTGATGATCGCATAGCGCCAGTCACTGAAGACATGGCAGGCGTTGCTACCGTTGGAGCGGATGACGCATCCACCATCTGGAGCCCAATTGGCGACCGAATACGCATTCCCCATTGCAGTTATCCAATCCCCCAGCGCGACGACTACAAGGGCAAAGGTCATTGACAGCGTGAGTGTCATCGCAGTCGGCTTGCCCTCCTCCTCGGTGACAGTCTCCGCTTCGGAGTGATCGCGCTGAACGAACTTGTTGGCGATCCACGCTATACCCGGCATCACTGCAAGAAGAGCCAAGAACAGGCCAGAAAAGAGATTATCTACCGCTGTCGCTGCTGACACGAAACTCGGGTCGTTCTCCCGCAGACCTGTCAGGTCAACCAGAGCTGCGTAGTTCACCGATCCACCGATATAGGTCGCTGTAAACGTGCCCGCGGCGGCGGCCTGATTGTCACCGATGTCGACGAGCGAGAAGGCGACAATAGCACCCGCAACCGTACCGACCGCTGCCAGCAGGAAGGCCAGCGTCATCCGCGTGGTTTCAAAGAAAATCTTCTTGAGATCCGCCTTCATCAGGAAAAGCGGGATCAGGATCGGTACAAAATAGGTGAAGACGAAACTGTAACCGGCGGAGTTCTGTGGGATCAACCCGATATTCGACGCGAGGATGGCGAACAGGATCGCCCAGACCGCTCCGGTGAGAAGCGCACCAATCCGCGTTTTCTCCATGAGAAAGCCGGCCGCCGCGATGACAAACAGGGCTGCGACGCTGGCGACAGCGTTATCAGCAGGAATTAGGGACATGAAGGGTACTCCTGTAGGCCGCTATGCCGGTTCGGCATGGCGGGCATCAATCTCACTGGCTTTGATGAAGGCGGGGCGAGCAGTCAGGCGCTCGACATAGGACACGAATAGCGGGTCCTTCTCCATCATGTTGAAATTCATCAGAAAGCCCATTGTTGCGCCCAACGCAATATCCGCAGCGCTAAAACGGTCATTGACCAGGTAGGACTTGCCCTCGAGCGCCTGGCGAAGCGTGTTGAGCACGCGGTCCCAATTGCCCCATCCGATTGCGCCCGCCGGAGCATCGCGCCCCGAGGCCCGGTCAAAACTCGCGGGCTCCATGACCGCGGAGCCGAAAAACATCCAGCGGATCAGGCTCGCTCTTCCGGCTTCACCCACGCCGGGTGCCAGGCCGGCATCACGGTGGGCATCCGCCAGAAAAAGACAGATCGCTGCCGTTTCGGTAATAAGCTCATCGCCAGCCATCAAGGCCGGCACCTTGCGCATCGGCGAGATCGCGGCGAAGGCCTCACTCTCAATCTCATCGCGCACATTGACGGGCACGAGCTTGTAAGGCGCGCCGACCTCTTCCAGCATCCACAACGCGGTGCGGCACCGGGTCTGGGTGCAGAAATAGAGTTTGTATCCAGTCACGTTCAGCCCTCCTCAGCCACGAAGGCATCAGCCTCGATCTCGATAAGATATTCAGGCCCGATAAACCGGGACACTTCGATCATTGTGGTGGCCGGTTCATTGTCCTTGAAGCGACGGCCATGAACGTCACCAAAGGCTTCGGACATGGAAATGTCCGTGACGAACATGCGGGTGCGCATGATATCGGTGAAGCGCGCCCCCACTTGTTCCAACGCCCCTTCTATAATGTCGAAACAACGTTCGGCCTGGCCACCGGGGTCGCCAACGGCATGAGGATTACCCTCACCATCAACCGAAACCGTGCCTGTGACCCAGACATGGGCGCCGCGGCGAATGGCCCGGCAATAGCCCACATCCTTTTCCCAGCGGGCCCCGGAAAAGGCCCGTCTAGTTTCCACCGGCAGCCCCATCGACCGGGGCGAGCAGGTCCAGCGTGACCGCTGTCATCGCCTCCGTTGCCTGGGTGATGGTCGTCATCGGGTCGTCCGGCGCAAATTCCGGCGTGTGATTGGACGGGCGGGACATTCCGCGCGCGTCATACTCCTCCAGCCGAGCCTGGGTCGTGCCGCCGACCCAGAACATGAAGGTCGGAACCTCGTGTTCGGTGCGGTGATACTGGGAATAGTCCTCGCCCCCCATGATCGGCGGCACCTCGCGCACTTGCTCGCTGCCAAAACGCGATCGCATGACCGAGACGGCGCGGGCTGCGAGCACCGGATCATTGAACAGGGATGGCGTGAACGGATCCTCGATCTCGACCCGCGGGTATTCTTCCGGCTCCAGACCATAGGACGCCGCCTGCGCGGCCGCGATCCGCTGGATGCCCTCCAGCAATTGCGCGCGGACATCGTCGGAATAGGAGCGAACCGTCAATTGCAGATGCGCCTCTGGGCCGATGATATTGTGCTTGGTGCCGGCATGGAACGCCCCCACCGTGACGACGCCTGGCTCAAGCGGGTTGAGCTCGCGGGACACCAGCCCCTGCAGCGCGACGACAATCTGGGACGCCAGGTAGATCGGGTCTTTGGTGGTGTGCGGATAGGCGCCATGCCCGCC
>CBFHQE010000147.1:0-5649 GCA_965657935.1 Maricaulis sp.
TTCTTTCCTGGGGCGTCTGGGCATTGGCGGGACCTCCACGCGGGATCTTGCTGACCGTCTTTCCGATCATGCCGTGGACAAGGCCCTGGCCGGTGTATTCTATTATGTCGGCCAGGAAGAGCGCGCGATCCGTCGTGATCCGCTGGGCCAGGCATCCTCCATTCTCAGGCGGGTTTTCGGCTAGTCGTCAGACGCCGGTCTGCGCCGCGAAGCCTTGAGGCCGGACCTTTGCATCTTGGATTCCTTGTGGCGTCGAACGGACGCCAGGCTGGGGCGCGACTTCTTGCGCGGCTTGGGCGCTGTCAGACAGCGTTCAATGAGGTTGCGCAGACGTTCGCGCGCCTCGGCCCGGTTACGTTCGCGTGAACGTGAGCTTTCGGCCCGGATCAGCACTTCCCCGCCCAGCGTCATGCGCGACCCGGCCAGCTTTTTCAGACGCGCTTTCTGATCGGCGGTCAGGTCTCGGTTTTCCTGCGCATTGAAGCGGATCTGGATGGCGCTCTCGGTCTTGTTCACATGCTGACCGCCGGCACCGGAGGCCCGCATGTAACGCTCCTCGATTTCCGCCTCGTCGATCACCAATGTGTCGGTGATACGCATCAGCCTAGTCGTGCGGGTTCATCAGCAGGTCGGCGCCAAACTCGCGGACCTGCAGGCGGACCCGTTCGCCTGCCACGCGGGCCTTTCCGGAGCAGGCGAGGGCGATGCATTGCGGATAGAGCTGGTGTTCCGCTTCCAGCACGCGTGCGGCCAGCGTGTCCGGCGTGTCGCCATGCAGGACGGGTACGGCAGCCTGGCCGATGATCGGTCCGTCATCCATTTCCGGGCGCACATAGTGCACGGTGCAGCCATGGATGCGGACACCGGCCTCCAGCGCACGCTCATGCGTGTGCAGGCCCTTGAAGGAGGGCAGGAGGGACGGGTGAACATTGATCAGCAGATCGCGCCACTTCTCGGTGAAGAAGGGCGTCAGGATGCGCATGAAACCGGCCAGGCAGACGATGCGGGCGCCGTATAGGCGGATCAGCGTGTCCAGCGCCTTCTCGAATTCCTCGCGGGTCTCGTAGTCGCGGTGATTGAGCACTTCGGTCTCGATACCGCGTTCCTCGGCCCATGCCAGACCGGCCGCGTCGGGATTATTGGAGACGACGAGTGCGATCTCGGCCGGATAGTCCTCGGCCTGGGCCGCTTCGATAATTGCCTGCATGTTCGAGCCGCGCCCGGAAATGAGCACGGCGATCTTGGTCTTCGCCATCTTGATCTCTTTTCGGGCTCTGTCAGGCCGACTGGAGGGTGCCGACAATCATGCCGGTCTCGCCGGCTTCTGCAAGTTGCGCGATTGCCGCATCGACGTCCTTTTCAGCGACGCTGATCAGCATGCCGATACCGCAATTGAAGGTGCGATGCATTTCCTCACGCGCGATGCCACCGGTTTCCTCGATCCACTTGAAGACCGGCGGAAGCTCGAAGCTTGAATAGTCGATGACCGGGACCAGCGTGTCCGGCGTCATGCGCGGCGGATTTTCGATCAGGCCACCCCCGGTGATGTGCGCCAGACCATTGGCCAGTCCGGATTTGATCAGCGGCAGACAGGATTTCACATAGAGACGCGTCGGCGCGAGCAGGGCCTCGCCCAGCGTCTGGCCGGGTGCGAAGGGTGCTTCATCGCTCCAGTCGAGACCGGAGATCTCGACAACCTTGCGCACCAGGGAATAGCCGTTCGAGTGCACACCGGACGAGGCGAGGCCGATCAGTACATCACCGGCCTGCATGCGGTCATGGTCCGGCAGGAGGCGGCCGCGTTCAGCGGCGCCGACAACAAACCCGGCAAGATCGAAATCATCGCCCTCATACATGCCCGGCATTTCGGCGGTCTCACCACCAATCAGGGCGCAACCACTTTCACGGCAACCGGCAGCGATGCCGGACACAATGTCAGCGCCGCGGGCGGGGTCCAGCTTGGATGTCGCCAGATAGTCCAGGAAGAAGAGCGGCTCGGCGCCCTGGGCCAGGATGTCGTTGACGCACATGGCAACCAGGTCGATGCCAACCGTATCCAGCTTGCCCGTTGCGATGGCCAATTTGAGCTTGGTTCCCACACCATCCGTGCCGGAAATCAGGATCGGGTCTTCATATCCCGCCGCCTTCAGATCGAAGGCGCCGCCAAATCCGCCCAGATCCGCCGCCGCGCCAGGGCGTCGTGTGGAGGCTGCCAGCGGCTTGATGCGATCCACCAGCGCGTCACCGGCATCGATGTCGACACCACTGTCTGCGTAGGTCAGTCCGTTGGTTTTGCCGGAAGGCGCGTTGCTGGACATGGTGATTCCCTGGGGCCTGTAAAATTTGCGCGGAGTACAGTGCAAAGCGGCTTTCAAAGCAAGTCATGGGCTTCACGCGTGACAGTGTCAGGGTATAGTGCATGCAAATAACGTCATGGGAGTGCGTCGTGCGTTCTATTGTTTCTGCCATTTGCCTGGCCATCACAGCTTTTTCCGTTGCCCAGGCCGATGACCCGTACACGGTGACGAATGTCTCCATCGATGCCAGCGCAGACAATGCGTTGACCGCGCAGACCGAAGCGATGCGCCAGGGCCAGGAATTGGCGGTGCACCGGCTCATCGAACGATTGACCTTGGAGGAGGATCGTTTCGAGACGGCGTTCGACTTTACACCGCGCATGAATGAATTCGGCGAAATGGTTCAGGAGAATGCCCTGGACCTGTCGGTGGTGGCGGAAATGATTTCCGGTATCGAGATCCAGAACGAGCAACGCAGCGCAACACGTTATCTTGCGGAACTGACGATCAGTTTCGATCCGCGCGTCGTCGAACGCATCTTCTCCAGCTATGCCGTGCCTTACGTTGAATCCCAGTCTCGGCCGATGATGGTATTGCCGATCTACAATCAGGCCGGCCAGTTCCAGTTGTGGGAAGACAATGTCTGGCGTGCGGCCTGGAACGGGCAGAATTTTTCCAACGCCCTGACCCCCATGTTTGTGCCGGCTGAAGGCGAAGCCTTGTTGAGCGCTCGCGACGCGCTGACCCTGAATGAGCCGGCTCTGGCGGCCCTGGCATCCGCTTACAATGTAAACCGCATCGCCGTTTTGCGCGCCGAAGAGCGGGACGGCGTCCGTATGTTCGGAGGCTATCTGGTCAATATCGCGTCTGACGGCGCGTTCGAGGTCTCCACCTGGGGACCGGAAACCGTGTTTGGCGGCTGGCGTGATGCTGCAAGCCGTTTTGTCTTCGAACGTGAAACGGATTGGAAACAGCAATCCATCGTGCGCGACCTGGAGACCGAGGAGTTCCGTGTCACCGTTCTTTACGGCGGTCTTGGCGAATGGCGCAGCTTGCAAGGGGCCCTGACGGGAACCTCTCTGGTTGAAGATGCGCGCCTGGACGCGATGTCCCGAGATGGCGCGCTGATGACGGTCAATTTTCGCGGTGCGCGCGAACAGCTGATTTCCGAGCTTGCCGAACGTGGTGCGGTGTTGGAGGAACAGCCGGAGCTGGGCTGGATCATCCGGACGGCGTTCTAGGCGTTCCTGACGGGTCAAAGAATGACTGAGCAACTGGCGCTGGATCTGCCCGTCGAGGTCGATTTCAGCCCTGAAAGCTATATCGCAAGCCCCGCCAACCAGGACGCACGTGCGGCCCTGAACCGTTGGCGTGACTGGCCCGACCGCCGCATGGCGCTGATCGGTCCTGAGGGGGCGGGCAAATCCCATCTCAGCCATATCTGGGCCTGGCAGATGGAGGCCCGGATCTGTACGCCGGACACCTTGGCCGCAACTCTGGAAGAGCTGCCCAGTGGCGCAGCCCTGGTGGTAGAGGCGCTCGATGGCGCACTTCCGGAACAGGCGCTGTTTCACGCCATTAACCGCGCTTCCGAGGCCGATATCAGCGCCTTGCTTTTGACCGGCCGGACCCCGCCGGCGCAGTGGTGCGCTCAGCTGCCTGACCTGGTTTCCCGACTTCGTGCGACGCCACAGGTCGCGCTTGCGGAGCCGGATGATGAAATGCTGACGGCACTGATGCAGAAACATCTCCAGGACCGACGGGCGCCGGTCAAGGAGGGTGTGATCGAGTATCTTCTGCCGCGCATGGAACGCTCGGTCAGGGCGGCGCGGTTGATCGTGGAGCGCATGGACAAACGCGCACTGGTCAAGCAAACCCCCATTACGCGGGCGATTGCCCGCGAAACCCTGGAAACCTGGTATCAAACGGAGTTTGAGGATGACCTCGCCGGCAGTTGACAATACCGAGATCGAGGCGTTGAAGACCTCGCCATCCCGCTTCCTCAACCGGGAGCTTTCCTGGCTGCGCTTCAACATGCGGGTCATTGAAGAGGCGCAGAATCCGGCCTTGCCCGTTTTTGAACGGCTGCGCTTCCTGTCGATTTCTGCCAGCAATCTGGATGAGTTCTACATGGTGCGTGTGGCGGGCCTGCGTGCCTTGGTGCGGAATGGCGTGACCCGGCCCAGCATTGATGGATTGACCCCGGGCGAGCAGATCGAGCAAATTCACGTGCTCGCCAGTGAGCTGATGGGCAAGCAACAGGCCTTGTGGAATCATCTGCGTGACGAAATGCGTGAACACGGCGTGTCCGTACAGTCCGCCGCAGAGCTCTCGAAGACCGATGAAGCCTGGCTGCGTGGGGATTTCCTGTCCCACACCCTGCCGGTCATCACGCCGATGGCCATCGACCCGGCGCACCCGTTCCCGTTTATTCCCAATCTGGGTTTCGCCCTGGCCCTGCATCTGCGCAACAAGAAGACCTCAAAGGAAATGTATGCGCTGATCCCTATGCCCAGCGGGGTACGTCGCTTTGTGGAATTGCCGACACGTTCGGTGAATGAACGCGGCCGTCCCGAGCGCCGCTTCATCCCGCTGGAAACCGTGATGGCGATGTATCTGGACACGCTGTTTCCCGGACATGATGTGCTGGCGCAGGGGGCGTTTCGCGTCATCCGTGACAGCGATATCGAGGTCGAGGAAGAAAGCGAAGATCTGGTTCTTGAGTTTGAAAAGGTTCTCAAACAGCGCCGCCGCGGTGTCATTGTCCGTTTGAAAATGGACGCGGCAATGCCGGAATACCTGCGCGATTTCATTCTCGCGCATCTCAATGCCGAGGATCAGGACGTGGTTCCGATTTCGGGTATTCTCGGCCTGTCCCAGACCAATGAACTGATCCCCGACGACAAGCCGGACCAGCTCTACCAGTCCTATGAACCCCGTTACCCCGAACGCGTGATGGATCACGGCGGTGATTGTTTCGCGGCCATCAAGGAAAAGGACATTGTCGTCCATCACCCCTATGAGAGTTTCAATGTGGTGGTGGAGTTTCTGCGTCAGGCCGCAGCTGATCCCGATGTGGTGGCGATCAAGCAGACGCTTTATCGCACGTCCAAGAACTCGCCAATTGTGGCTGCCCTGGTGGAAGCGGCTGAGTCCGGCAAGAATGTTACTGCTCTTGTTGAACTGAAGGCGCGTTTTGACGAGGAAGCAAACCTGAAATGGGCGCGCGATCTCGAGCGCGCGGGTGTCCAGGTCGTCTACGGTTTCATAGAGTACAAGACCCACGCCAAGATCTCGCTGGTGGTCCGCCGTGAAGGCAATGATCTGCGTACCTATTCCCACTTCGGTACTG
>CBFHQE010000148.1:0-5553 GCA_965657935.1 Maricaulis sp.
CTTGATACAGCGGCCCAAGCGATAAAGGCGCCGTTGAGATAAGCTTCAGCCTGCTTGCCATAGGGAAAGGGACCTCCGCACGGCAAGGTCATGTCGCCACCCGCAGCGCGCAAAACAGCATGTCCCGCTGCAACGTCCCATTCCTTGGTCGGGCCGAAACGAGGATAAACGTCCGCAAGCCCTTGTGCCAGAATACAAAACTTCAGCGAAGACCCTGCGCTTATAGCCTGATCGACCGCAAGCTCGTCCAGAAATTTCAGGGTTTCCTGGTCCTGGTGGGACCGGCTTGTCACCGCGGTCAGGCCCATCTCCGGGCGCGGACGACCGCGCATCGCCTCGCCCGCCGATCGCTCTATTCTATCGCCGGCCAACACCGAGAAAATGTTTGCCGTATCCCCACCGGTGAAGAGCTTGCCGATTGCCGGAGCAAAGACCGCCCCAACCACCGGAATTCCATCCTCAACCAAGGCGATATTGATCGTAAACTCGCCATTGCGCTTGATAAACTCCCGTGTCCCGTCGACCGGGTCGACAAGAAGGAAACGGGATCCGACTTCCGGAGCGGTTTGCTGGCAATAACTCTCCTCGGCTATAACTGGCACATCCGGAAGGATGGATTTGAGGCCCTCAAGGATGACCTTCTCCGCGGCTTCGTCAGCTGCAGACACCGGTGAATTATCGCCCTTTAAACGGACTTCGAAGTCCGAGGCATAGATCTCCATGACCGGAACAGCAGCGTCACTGCACAACTGCCCCATGGCCAGCGCGAGCTCGTCACGGTTTTGTTTCGAGTTTGGCATTGTTGTCATGATCTATCCCGTCCGGTGTCGCGCGAGGAGATACGCGATGACTTCATCCGCGGCCTCTTCCGCAGTGACACGCGACGTGTCGACACGTATTTCTGGATCGGTCGGCGCCTCGTAAGGGCTGTCCATACCGGTAAAATTCTTGATCTCTCCCGATTTGGCCCTTTGGTAGAGGCCCTTGGGGTCGCGCTCCATACACACTTCAATCGGCGTGTCGACAAAGACCTCGATAAACTCCCTCTCATCAAGCAGCTCACGCACCATTTGGCGCTCGGAGCGGAATGGCGAAATGAAGGAACAGGTCACGATCAAACCTGCATCGACAAAAAGTTTCGCGACCTCACCTATGCGGCGAATATTCTCAACCCGGTCAACGTCGGTGAAACCAAGGTCTCGGTTGAGGCCGTGTCGGACATTGTCCCCATCCAGAGAATAGGTATGCAGGCCGGCCTCGGTCAGCTTGCGCTCGACAATATTCGCCACCGTAGATTTGCCGGCACCTGAAAGCCCGGTGAACCACAGCACAGATGGCGTCTGCCCCTTGATGCGAGCCCGCGCCTCCTTGTCAACGTCCATCGCGTGACGATGGATATTCGATGCCCGACGAAGACCAAAACGGATCATGCCAGCACCAACCGTCTGGTTGGTGAAACGGTCGATCAGAATGAAAGCCCCCATGTCACGGATCTGGTGATAAGGGTCAAACACGACTGGACGGGAACAGGCGATATTACAGAGCCCGATTTCGTTGATTTCCAGCTTGGTGCAGGGCTGCTTCTCGAACGTGTTGATATCAATCTTGTGTTTGAGCGCAGAGACCGAGGCCGGCGTGGTCATCGAGCCGATTTTCAACAAATAGCTCCTGCCCGGCAGGAGATGTTCCTCATTCATCCACAGCATTTCCGCAGCGAACTGGTCGGACACGTCCGGACGGTTCTCGGTCGATGCCAGAACGTC
Source organism: Maricaulis sp. (assembly GCA_965657935.1). GTDB lineage: Bacteria > Pseudomonadota > Alphaproteobacteria > Caulobacterales > Maricaulaceae > Maricaulis. The sequence goes on from CBFHQE010000148.1 coordinate 1,764, forward strand.
ACCCCGCGACACGTCGATTTCGCGATCCAGCACCAGCGTGACACTCAAGCCGGCATCCGCCTGGTCAAGGTCTCCATCCGCCGTAACAATCCGCTCGACCCGCGCCGGCTTCCCCGAGGCTGCAACAATGATCTCGTCGCCCACTCGCACCGAACCCGCAACTATCAGGCCTGAAAATCCGCGGAAATTGAGATCCGGGCGGTTCACCCATTGAACCGGCATGCGAAAGGCTTCGGAAGACAGACTGCTGGAGACATCCAATTCCTCCAGATATTCCAGCAAGGTCGGCCCGGTGTACCAGGACATGGTGTCAGTCCGGCCCGTCAGGTTGTCGCCATAACGCGCAGACATCGGGATCGGAATAATGCTGTCGAAGCCCAGGCCTTCGGCAATTTTGAGATAATCAGCAACAATCTCGTGGAAACGGCCACTCGAATGCCCTGCCAGGTCCATCTTGTTAACCGCCAGGACAACGTGCCGGATCCCCATCATACGGGCGATGTAAGTGTGTCGCAGCGTCTGCGTCAGCACGCCCTTGCGAGAGTCGACCAGGATTACCGCGACATCGGCCGACGACGCCCCGGTCGCCATATTGCGAGTATACTGCTCATGGCCCGGCGTATCGGCGACGACAAATTTGCGCTTGCTGGTCGCAAAGAAGCGATAGGCGACATCGATCGTGATGCCCTGCTCGCGCTCGGCTTCAAGCCCGTCGAGCAGGAGCGCAAAATCAATCTCCTCGCCGGTCGTGCCATGTTTGCGGCTGTCGCGTTCCAGCGTGTTGACCTGGTCTTCGAATAACAGCTTGGAATCATAGAGCAGGCGACCGATCAACGTGGACTTGCCATCATCAACAGAGCCACAGGTTAAAAAGCGCAGCACTCCGCGCGTGCCCACAGCTGATGCATTCTCGACCGCCCGGGCGGGTCTTTCCTGATGTTTCATTAGAAATACCCCTCACGCTTCTTCTTCTCCATCGAGCCGGCTTCATCGTGATCGATGAGCCTGCCTGACCGTTCGGATGTGCGAGCGGTCAGCATTTCCTGCACGATTTCGTCGAGCGATTGCGCGGAAGATTCGATCCCTGCTGTGAGTGGATAACAACCGAGTGTTCTGAACCGGACCATACGGTGTTGCGGCGTTTCGCCAGGATTGAGCGGCAAACGCTCATCATCCACCATGATCAACTGCCCATCTCGCTCCACCACCGGTCTATGCTCAGCGAAATAGAGCGGCACGATGGGGATCTCCTCTTCCTGGATGTATTGCCAGATATCCAGCTCGGTCCAGTTCGAGAGCGGGAATACGCGGATCGACTCCCCCTTGGTGATGCGGGTGTTGTAATTGCGCCAGAGCTCGGGCCGTTGGTTTTTCGGATCCCAGCCCTGCTGGCTGTCGCGAAAGGAAAATACTCGCTCCTTGGCGCGCGATTTCTCCTCATCCCTGCGGGCACCACCAAAAGCCGCGTCATATCCATGACGCTCCATCGCATTGCGAAGGGCCTCGGTTTTCATGACCTGGGTGTGCAGCTGAGAGCCGTGCTCGAACGGAGTGATACCCCGCGCCAGGCCGTCTTCATTGATCTCGACACGCATTTCCAGACCGAGCGCTTCGGTCAATGCATCCCGGAATTCGATCATCTCCCGGAATTTGTAGGTCGTGTCCACATGCTGAAGAGGGAAAGGCAGGGCGGAAGGATAAAAGGCCTTCAGCGCAAGATGCAGCATCACTGCACTGTCCTTGCCTATGGAATACAGCATGACGGGATGGTCGAACTCGGCCACCACCTCTCGCATGATGTGGATGCTCTCGGCTTCCAGCGCACGGAGATGGGCACTTAGCTCCCGAATTCGCGGTTGGGGAGCCTGGAACCGCTTGGCATAGCGGACAACGGAAGTCTGAATTTTTCCGGTCACGGAATGATCACTCTTCGATCTCGCGCAATAAGGGCCCTTATCTTATCGCAGCTTTATAGCAAACTTTACCCGTAACCGACCGGGCAAGAGGGGACTTAGTCGTAGGTCACGGGTTTAGCAAGCACACAAACTGAGTGAATATACTTCTTCTGCACCTCGACCACCAATCGGCCGAGCCGCTCCGCCCGCCTCAGCTCGCAGCCTTCACCGCCGCCACAATCCGCTCTAGCTGGTCGTCAGACAAATACGGATGCATCGGCAGGGAGACGACACGGTGGGCGATCGCCTCGGTTACCGGAAGACCACCCGGCGCGACCGGGAAGCCCGCATAGGGCTTATGGAGGTGGAGCGGGATGGGGTAGTAGACCGCCGTCGGGACCCCTGCTTCGGACAGCTTGGCACGGAAACCATCGCGGTCCGCGACTTCAATCGTATACTGGGCCCAGGTGGATTGCGCGCCTTCAATCACGGTTGGTGTTTTCACGGATTGCGCGAAACCCGCCTCATAGGCGTCCGCAACCTTCTGACGAAGTCTAATTTCTTCAGCAAAAATGGTGAGCTTGGAAAGCAGAATAGCGGCTTGAAGCGTATCCAGGCGACTATTCAAACCAATCCGCGCGTATTCATACCGGTCCGCGCCTTCGCCATGCACACGCACGGACTTCATGGCGGCATAAAGCGCGTCGTCCTTACACAGCACCGCACCGCCATCACCGTAACCGCCCAACGGCTTTGCCGGGTAGAAACTCACAGTCAGCACGTCGGCCCAGTGCAGTGCTGACTGGCCGTTCAGCGTCGAGCCATAACCTTGTGCACAATCAGAGATGAGCTTGAGGTCATGCGCGCTGGCGAGCTCGGATATCCGGGGATAATCCGCAGGTTGGCCAAACAGATCAACCGCGATGATGGCACGCGGGGTCAGCTCGCCAGCCGCCTTAACCGCCTCGATCGCAGCCGACAGGCTGTCGACGGAGAGATTGTAGGTGTCGGGATCGACATCCACGAATACGGGAGTCGCCCCTGCGAGCACCACGACTTCGGCAGAGGCGGCAAAGGTGAAACTCGGAACGAAGACCGCATCACCGGGCCCGATCCCCCACGCCATCAGCGGGATCAGTATGGCATCAGTGCCGTTTGCACAGCTGAGCGCCCGACCCTGGCCGTTGAACGCCGCCAGCTTCTCTTCCAGTTCACTGACTTCCGGTCCGAGGATGTAACGGCCTTCGTCCAGCACCTTGTTGATCATCTGGTCCATTTCGGACTTGAGCCGCGCGCGTTGCGCCTTGAGGTCGATGAAGGGGATCATTTCGGGCATGGGTATCATCCGTTATTTTGGGCGCACAGCGCAGCACTACCCCGGCCTATAGACGCCGGCCGCAAATGGATAAAGTCACGAAAGGTTTCGTTATTCTACGGTCACCGACTTTGCCAGGTTCCGCGGCTGGTCCACATCGGTGCCCTTGTGGACAGCGACGTAGTAGGCGAGGAGCTGAACAGCGACCGCTGAAACGATGGGAGCGGCGAGACCTGTCGCCTTCGGAAGCTCTACAATCGAACTCGCTTCGCCTCGTAACTCCTCCGCTCCGGCTGGGTCGGTTATGGCGATCACACGCGCACCGCGCGCCCTGACTTCCTGGATCGAGGAGAGCGTTTTCGAGAAAAGCGCATCGCGAGGCGCAATCACAACAACAGCGACATCATCCTCAATCAGAGCGATTGGTCCGTGCTTGAGCTCCCCAGCCGCATAACCCTCCGCGTGAATGTAACTGATCTCCTTGAGCTTCAGCGCGCCTTCAAGAGCCAGCGGGAAGAATTCGTTGCGTCCGAGATAGAGCACGATCGAGGCATGAGAAAGGTCGTTCGCAAGCGAATTG
>CBFHQE010000149.1:0-5527 GCA_965657935.1 Maricaulis sp.
TCCGTCGGCGCCCGGAAGGTCTTGGCCGGTTCGACAAAGTCCTGGAAATACTGAACAGCAAATCCGGCCAGCTGATCGAGCAGCGGGTGGGTCTCGGGCGTAGCGCCGTCAACATAACGGCCGATAAAGCCCCACATAACATCGGTATTGTGGGCGCTGGCCGCAGACGCCAGGTTCAGCATCAAGGCAAAATTGATCGGCGAGGCTTCCGCCGGCGGATTGCCGCCATGGATGTGCCAGGACGGATTTTCCAGCTGTTTGGCTTCATCCTGGCCGGCATGGGCGGCCAGATGCTGCATGTATTCGTCCACGGCGCGCGGGATGACGTCGAAATAGAGCTTCTTGGCCTGGCGCGGCTTGACGAAATTGTAATAGCTCAGGCTCTCCTGCGGGGCGTATTTCAGCCAATCCTCTACCGACAGGCCATTGCCCTTGGACTTGGAGATCTTCTCGCCCTTCTCATCCAGGAACAGCTCATAGACGAACTGCGTCGGCGGCTCGGCACCAAGAATGCGGGAGATGCGCGAATAGATCGGCGCATTGGCCTGGTGATCCTTGCCGAACATCTCGAAATCAACGCCCAGCGCGGCCCAGCGCATGCCGAAATCCGGCTTCCACTGCAGCTTCACATTCCCGCCCGTGACCGGAACCGTGAATTCCTGGCCGCTCTCATCGTCAAACGTGACGGTGCCGGCCTTGGCATCGACAGCCTTCATCGGAACGTAGAGGACGTGACCGGTTTCCGGGTGGATCGGCAGGAAGGGCGAATAGGTCGCCTGGCGCTCCTCACCCAGCGTCGGCAACATCACTTTCATGATGTCCTCATACTTCTCCGCCGCCTTGAGCAGCATCGCGTCAAAGGCACCGGACTTGTAGAGCTCGGTCGCCGACTTGAACTCATAGGAGAAGCCGAAACTGTCGAGGAAGGCGCGCAGGCGCGCATTCATGTGATGGCCGAAACTCTCATGCGTGCCGTACGGGTCCGGCACCACCGTCAGCGGCATCTGCAGATATTCCGACAGCATCTCCTGCTGAGGCAGATTATCCGGCACCTTGCGCATGCCATCCATATCGTCCGAGACACAGATCAAATGCGTCTCATAGGCCCTGCCCGTCAGCTCTTCAAACGCCCGGCGAACCATGGAGGTGCGCACGACCTCGCCAAACGTCCCCATGTGCGGAAGCCCAGACGGCCCATAGCCGGTCTCGAACACGACCGGCCCGGATTTTCGACCGAGCTTGTCCAGCCGCTTTTTCAGCAGGCGCGCTTGTTCAAACGGCCAGGCTTTAGCGTTTTGGGCAAGATCGGTGGACATGGGATCGGTCTTTCTAATGTTGCATTGCGGAAAACATCGCGAGGTAGAGGGGATGGGGCAAAGCGTCAAGCAATGTCCCACTATCTATTCTCTTCCACACCTTTAAATTGGCGTGGCAACACACACACTTGGAAACCTCCGCATGGCTCTACACCCCGCATATTTAAATAAACCGATGCGTCCATCGCGGCTCACACTCATAATCGGTCTGCTAACATGCATCGTGGGTGCGGTCGCAATGCTCTTTCTCGATGAATCTCGCCGCGCGAGCTTCCCACTCGAAAGCGAGCTGGAAAGCACAACAGGCCAAATAGAGCGGCTCGTTCGCACTGGCGGAACAGGAGGACGACATGGCAGCCATTCTGTTTCACGCGTCGTCCTTCACCTTGAAGGGCAAGAGCAAGCCTTCTCCTTCAATCCGCCGAAAGGATTTTACAACTCGCTCCGTGAGATCGAAGAGACTGAGGGATCGATAACTCTCCATTTCCTTCCGTCGACGCATCGCGTTTTCCGGATCTCCACAAGATCCAGCGATCTTCTCACTCGCGAGCAAGCGCGCGAGGGGTTCAATCGAGTTGCAGACAAATGGTTTTCTATGGCTGTTTTCTTTCTAGTCGCAGCAGCAATAGCGGCGTTCAATCTGATCATGAGCTGGCTCGCTCGCCCCACCGAACGATAGCCGTTGCACCTGCAACACACTTTCAGCCCCCAACTCACCTGTGATAGCGTCATCATGTGTCAAATTCGCCACAGACGCGACTTTCGATACCACAGGTCGCATTTTGCACTTGCCGCGCTGAATATGCTCATTCATAAGCAAGTTTCCTATTAACCGATCGCCCCGCGTGGGCGCAGAACTCGAGAAAAAGATGCGTTTAGTGCAAACGACATATCGCCTCTTTATTCAGCCGACCTGGCTGAATGAGTTCGCGCACGCGGAGGGTACCGCGCTCACCCGGTAGACTGTCCCCCACAGTCCCGGTGAACCGCCCTCCCAAGCGCTGCTTGAGGAGGGTTTTTTTGTTCCGATCGCCTCTCCCCCCACACCCGGGCGGTTGGAACACAAAAGGGAGGGGTCGTGCCCCCAACACGGCCCCTCCCATATCGGCTTGCTTCATCGCACAGAAACAGAAAGGCCCCTCGTCGAGGGGAAAGTGTCATGTCGACGCAATACGAAGCACTTGAAACATCGTGTGGACATATCAAGGCCTGGACCAAGGGCGTGCCGGTGGATGACGGCGCGATTGAACAATTGCGCAATGTTGCCGGCCTGCCCTTCATCCACCGCCATGTCGCTGCCATGCCGGACGTTCATTTCGGGCGTGGTGCGACGGTCGGATCCGTGATCCCGACCAAGGGCGCGATCATCCCGGCCGCTGTCGGGGTCGACATCGGATGTGGCATGATGGCCATTCGCACCAGTCTTGTGGCCCGGAATCTTCCGGACAATCTCAGGAAAACCCGTGATGCCATCGAGGCCGCCATTCCTGTCGGAAACGGCAAGGGCGGCGACCACCGCATTGCGCCCAGCTCGACCGGCACCCGCCTCAAGGCGTCCGGCCTGATGGAGCGCCTCAATCTGATCAAGGCGAAACATCGCAGGATCGGAACCCACAAGGTGGATGGCCAGCTGGGAACCCTGGGTGGCGGCAACCACTTCATCGAGCTGTGCCTGGATGAAGAGGACCGTGTCTGGGTCATGCTGCACTCCGGCTCTCGCGGAACCGGAAACATGATCGGGCAATACTTCATCTCCCGTGCGCGGGAGGAGCTGGCCCGGCGTGTTCTCGACTTCCACGTGCCGGACAAGGACCTCGCCTTCTTCGTGGAAGGCGAAGAGTTGTTCGACGACTATGTCGAGGCGGTGGGCTGGGCCCAGGATTATGCCCGCGAGAACCGCGAAGCGACGATGGATCGGACACTCATGGCGCTTCGCAAGACGCTCGGCCGGTTCAGGACGGACAAGGCGGCGGTGAACTGTCACCACAACTACGTGGAGCAGCAACATCACTTTGGCGCGGATGTCTGGCTGACCCGGAAGGGGGCTGTATCGGCGCGCGAGGGCGAGCTCGGCATTATTCCGGGTTCGATGGGCGCCCGCTCCTTCATCGTGCGCGGAAAGGGAGCCGCAGACAGCTTCTGCTCCTGCTCGCACGGCGCGGGTCGGGTGATGTCCCGCTCGGCGGCCAAACAGGCCTTCACCCTGTCTGATCACCGCAAGGCGACGGAGGGCGTTGAGTGCCGGAAAGACGCCGGCGTCATCGATGAAACGCCGATGGCCTACAAGGACATCGACGCGGTGATGGCGGCCCAGTCCGAGCTGGTGGACATCGTCCACACGCTCAAACAGGTGGTTTGTGTGAAAGGGTAGGGCTGCGGCCCTGCCCGCCACCGCAGGAGGCGACAAATGCGCAAGGACATGAACAAGGTCATCGTGGAACGCCCCCGCTGTGGATGGCGGACCCGCAAGCTGAACCGGATGAAGATCAAGGAGGCGGGCGAGGACCAGCCGTCGCGCATCGGCGTTCGCCGTCAGCGCAAGACGAATGGCACCCGCACCAAATATCTCAACGAGAACCTGGCGCCACTCAAACGCTTTCTCGGCAAACAGATCGGACGCCCGTGGAACAAGATCTATTCAGAGCTGCGTGAGAACATCTCTCCGGACAATGCCGTGCAGATGCATATCCTCGAGCATGTCTATGATTTCGTGGCACGCCCCGCGATCGGCAAGGACGGAAGCTGGCTCTGGCCGCAACGTTTTCAATGGGCATCGGGACCCCGAAAGGGCCAGCTCTATATTCACCCGCGCCATGGCCTGTTGAAGCGTTTGAAACGAGACGTGCAGGCATCGGAATTTTACTGGCCAGGCCGGTTTTGAGACGGGGCTGAAATTTCCGCGACGGATTGTCCGCGCGGAACCGTTGAAGACGTGTCGGGCCAAACGAAGCACTGGACCGAAACGCATGTACCCCGAACCGGCCTTGACCCCCCGAACCTTCAGGCCGGAACCCTGCGGGGAGGCAACCAGAACAACTGCCTCCCCGCAACTTTTCCCGTCCTGGCCAAACGCTGTCACACGCGGCAAGGGCGGATGATCAAAACGCCGGGTGAACCGCCGACAGGCAAGGCCAACAAAAAAGGGGCCGCTCGCACGACCCCTTCAATCAAACGTATGAATTTGCGGTGCTATTCAGCCGGTTCGGAGACCTTGTTTGGCTGTTTCGTCACCCGCAGATACGGCTTGATCCGGTCATAACCAGCCGGGAAAAGCTTGTCGGCTTCCGCGTCGGAGATGGACGGAACCACGATCACATCATCACCATCGGTCCAGTTCACCGGCGTTGCCACCTTGTACTGATCTGTCAGCTGGAGACTGTCGAGCAGGCGCAGAACCTCGTCAAAGTTACGGCCGGCGCTCGGCGGGTAGGTGAAGGTCGCCCGAATTTTCTTGTTCGGGTCAATCACGTAAACCGAACGCACCGTGACCTTGGGGTCGGCATTGGGATGGATCATCTGATAGAGCCCTGCGACCGTGCGGTCCACGTCGGCGATGATCGGGAAGTTCATGGAAACATTCTGGGTTTCCTCGATATCCTTGATCCAGCCCTTGTGGTCTTCGACGCTGTCAACAGACAGTGCGATGGCCTTGGCATTGCGCTTGGCAAATTCGTCTTTCAGCTTGGCCGTATAGCCCAGCTCGGTCGTGCAGACCGGCGTATAATCAGCCGGGTGGGAGAAAAAAATCACCCAGTCGTCACCAATCCATTCGTGGAAGTTGATATCACCTTCATTGGTGGCGATGTCGAAATTCGGGGCGGTATCGCCTAACAAGAGACCCATGTCGCGCTCCTTGCGTTTGCCGGGGAAAAAAAACAGCGTAGACCTAGGTGCGCCTCCCGCCCCGCGATTACAAGGGGTAATAGGCAAGCTAAGCAGAAATTGAGGACAGCTCGCATGCCCAGACTTCTCATCCTGATGCGTCACGCCAAGGCCGTCGACCGCCTGGAAGCCGAAGACGATTTTCAGCGCGGTCTGACCCTACGGGGTCGCGATGACAGCGTGCGCGCAGGAGAAGAACTGGCCGCGGCCGGCCTGGAGGTCGATCTGGCGCTGGTTTCACCGGCCTGGCGGACCCGGCAGACGTTCGACAAACTGCTTCCGGCTCTGGGCAAACCGGCGCTTGAGGATCCGATGGCTCTATACCATGC
>CBFHQE010000150.1:0-5493 GCA_965657935.1 Maricaulis sp.
CGGGCAGGAGTTCAAGCCCTGCCGGATCTGCCAGGTAATGCTTGTCCACATTGATCGTTCCATCACGATCCAGCATCACCAGGAAAGGCTCAGACATTCTCGGGTCCATTGGCGCGGGCGATGGCAGCGGTCGTGCTCTGGCCGTCAATCAGCGGCGCCAGCGCAATCCGGCCACCCCGGCCGGTCACGACATCACCGCCAACCACGTCGCCGGGCTTGTAGTCCGCGCCTTTCACCAGCACGTCCGGCTGGATGGCGGTGATCGCCTCCAGCGGCGTGTCCTCGTCAAAGATCACAACCAGGTCGACAAAACGCAGGGCTTCCATCACCAGGGCGCGGCTGTCCTCGTCTTGGACCGGGCGGGAGGGGCCCTTGAGGCGTTTCACAGAGGCGTCGGAATTGATGGCGACGATCAGCTTGTCGCCCTGATCCCGGGCAAAGGCCAGCAAGCTGACATGGCCGGGATGCAGCAGGTCGAAACAGCCATTGGTGAAGACGACTGACTGGCCCTGGGCCTGCCAGGCACGTGTCGCTGCGGCTGCATCGTCCAGCGACACAGTCAGGCGTCCATCGGGTCCGGTGCCATGCATGGCGATGTGTAGTTCTGCAGCGGAAACCGTGGCCGTGCCGACCTTGGCGACAACGACACCTGCGGCGCGATTGGCGAGCTCGGCAGCGTCCTCGACCGCGAGACCGGATCCCAGTCCCAGGGCAAGTGCGGCCACGACCGTGTCACCGGCACCGGAGACATCGAAGACTTCCTGGGCGGCAGTGGGCAGGTGCGTGATCCCGTCATCGGCGTTGCGAACGGTCATGCCCTGGGGGCCGCGCGTAACAACAATCATCGGGCAGTCGACCTGTGCCGCGATGGCGCGGGCAGCGGCTTCTGCACCTGCATCGCTGATACAGGAATGACCGGTGGCTTCCTCGGTCTCCTTGGCGTTCGGCGTCACCACTGTCGCCCCGCGATAACGCGAGAGGTCGCGCGCTTTCGGGTCGACCACGACCGGCAAGTCGCGCTCGGTGGCCAAGGCACAGGCCCGGGCGATCGCATCCTTGGTCAGTACGCCCTTGGCATAGTCGGAAATGACCAGGGCGCTGGCGTCTTCCAGCGCAGCGGCGAGGGCCGTCATCATGTCGGCGACGACATTGTCGGGTTGATCCCCGATATCTTCCTCGTCGACCCTCAGCATTTGCTGGTTTTTGGCGACGAAGCGGTTTTTGACGGCCGTGCGCATCTCGGCATTGACCGCCAGGGCCGCGCTCAACCCGTCCTCTGCGTCGATGGCCGCTTTTAGCTCGCGCCCTGCCGCATCTGCCCCAATGGCTCCAATCAGCACGGCCTCGCCACCCAGTGAGACAATATTGCGTGCAACATTGCCGGCGCCACCAATCATCGCGTCCACCCGGTCGGCCTTGAAGACCGGAGCAGGGGCTTCCGGCGAGATGCGGGTGCTGTCGCCAAATGTATAGCGATCCAGCATGACATCGCCGAAGACGACGAGCTTGCGTCCCCGGAATGCTTCAATCCATTCGCTGCTGCGCGACATGACGCCCCCTGATGGCTGTATGGCCAAGGTATAAGCGTCTGGGCGATTAAGCGAAAGTGTCCTGTGAAGTGCTCAGCCGAGGGCCTGGTCGATGTCGGCGATCAGATCATTGGCATCTTCCAGCCCGACTGACAGCCGGATCAGATGATCGGGTATGTCGGCATCGGCTCGAGCCTCGGGGGACATGGAGGCGTGGGTCATCTTGGCGGGGATATTCACCAGGCTTTCCACGCCCCCGAGACTTTGTGCCAGGGAAAACAGGGCGAGACGGTTGACGGTCTCGTCTGCATCACCCCCGGCGAGTTCGATTGAGATCAACTGGCCGAAGCCGGATTGCTGGGTTGTGGCCAGCGCGTGGCCGGGATGGCTTTCCAGGCCGGGATAATCGACACGGGCGACCCGTTTGTCCTCTTGCAGCCATTGCGCAATACGCGCGGCGCTTTTGCCCTGTTCGCGTGCCCGCACCGGCAAGGTGCGAAGACCGCGAAGGGCCAGATAGGCGTCAAAGGCGCCCCCGCCAACACCCACGCAATTGGCCCACCAGGCCAGCTGCTCGGCGCGTGTCGCAGAGCGACAGGACACAGCGCCACCGACCATGTCGGAATGGCCATTGATGATCTTGGTGATCGATTGCACCGAATAGTCCGCACCCAGCTCGATGGGGCGCTGCAGCACAGGCGACAGGACTGTGTTGTCGACAGCGGTCTCGGCGCCGGCCTTGCGGGCCAGGGCGGTGATCGCCTTGATATCGGAAACCCGCAGGCGCGGATTGGATGGTGTCTCCACCAGAACCAGGGCAGCGGGCTCGGACAGGGCTGTTTCAACCGCGTCCAGATCTGCCGTATCCACATAGACCGGGACCAGCCGGCCACTATTGGCGCGGGCATCCAGCAGCCGCCGGGTGCCGCCATAGGCGTCATGGGAACAGATGACGCGGGCACCAAAGGCCAGGTCATGCAAGAGGAGATCGATGGCGGCCATGCCGGAGGCGGTGACCACCGTGCCCTGCGCGCCTTCCAGCTCGCTGATGGCGTGGGCCAGGGTGTCGCGGCCCGGATTGCCGGTGCGCGCATAGTCATAGGCCGGTTTGACCCCGGCCTCCTCGCGACGATAGGCGGTCGACAGGGAGATCGGCGGGATGACGGCATTCCAGGTCTTGTCGCTGTTCAGGCCGGCGCGAATGGCGCGTGTGCGTTCCCCGCTCATCGCTCGGCACCGGTAAAACCGCTCAGGATGGCGGCAATGGCGTCGATTTCCTTCAGGAAGGCGTCGTGGCCGTAATAGCTCGAGATTTCCAGAAAACGCGCTTTCGGGGTCTGATCTGCCGCGGCTTTGATCTGTTCGATCGGAACCAGGCGATCTTCGCGTATGGCAACATAGGTCACTTCACACGTGATTGCTGACGGATCCACGACATGCCCGTCCATGGAGCGGGAAAGCGCGAGGAAACGCTGTGGGCTCATCCGGGTGGTAAAGTCTGCGCCACGGCTTTCCAGATAGCTTTCAATTCCATTGGCGTCGCGGCTTTGAGGGTCCGGTTCGAAAAACCGGTCCTCGATTTCCTGCGGCGTACGATAGGTGGTCATGGCGAGGCGACGGGCCAGATCCAGCCCAGCCTCACCGTTTCCATGTTTGATGGCCAGCTCGACCGTCTCGCGCTGGATCGAGCGCCAGGCGCGGGCCATGGCCGAGGGCTTGTGCGCAGCAGAGATCACCAGTGCCTTGTTGACGCGCTCGGGAGCGATGGTCGCGAGGGCCAGGGCAACCATGCCGCCATAGGACGAGCCGATCACGCTGAGCCGGTCCACGCCCGCTGCATCGGCGAGGGCGAGGATGGCGGCAGCCTGGTCACGGGTGCTCGGGAAATGAGCCGAGGCGTCCGCAACAAAATCGATCGACAGGATACGGCATTCGCTCGGATCAAGAGGTCCCTTGTCTTTGGTGAAGTCGCTCCACCAGCCAGCGCCGCAAGCGCTGTCTGTGACGTGGCGGTCGGCCGAGATTCCACCCAGAACCACAAAAACCGGCGTGTCGGCCGCGCCCATAATGCGCCCACCGACACAGAGTTCCTCTCCGGTGTCGGCAATAAAGCCGGCTTCCAGATCGATACAGTCGATTTCCAGTCCGGATTCGAGATTGGGATCGAGCGTGGCGGTGGCAGTCATTTTTCTTCCCCGCGAACGGGAAGAAGTGTGCGCCGACCGAGACGGATCATGGCGCACTTCGGGGGGATTGAGAGCACCACATCCGTTCTGCTTTAGCCGTACTTCTTCCGCGCCCGCAAGCTGAACATCAAATCGGCGCATCAACACATATAAAGATATGTTTATGTGTGTCAAGCGTTGAATCTCGGTGCGAAGGTGGCGCAAGTCCCAAACTCCGTCACCCCGATGAAGATCGGGGCCCAGTTCGAAGGGCACGGTGTTTCCGGTGAGGGAGCGTTCTGGAGCCGGACCCAGTCTTATGAACTGGGTCCCTGCCTTCGCAGGGATGACGGGGATAAATGTGCGGTGGTTTTCCTCCTTTCCCTTGATGGGAAAGGTCCCTCCGTAGCCTTGGCGAAGGGGGGGATAGGGTGCGGCCCGAAGGGCCCACTTTAAGTCGCGCCTCGCGGCGCGCACCCACTCCACCATTGCTCCGCACCCCTTGCCCATCAAGGGCGAGGATAGGCGGTGACATAGCCTTCAATCATTCTCCGTCATCACCCGGCTTGTCCGGGTGACCTCAGCTCACCTGGCTACCGGATAGTCGAGATCCCCCGGATGTCCGCTTTACGGCCACCGTGGGATGACGGGGAGGGAGGGGGTGTGGAAAACGTGTTTGACTTAGTTGCCTCGGCATACTCGACCGACGCTATATGCTGCGTGTTACTGGACAGGTTGGTGAAACGGTATGTTTCAGAAAACGATGACTTCGATTTCTGGATGGGCTCTCGTCCCGGCGCTTGTGGGAACAGTCGCCAAGCTGTGCGGCGCGGTTTTGCAAGCTTTGGCCTTTGTCGGCGCCGACGTTGCAGCCGAATTCAGCCTCTTCTCTGTTTTTGCCAACCGCGGGCCGGCTGGCTTCTTTTGGATCAACGTCCTAATCGTCCCCATCATCGAGACGCTCTTTTTGGCCGCCGTGCTAGTACCTTTTCTGCGCATGAAAAGAGGCTGGCTAATGTCGGCCCCGATAGTTTTTGCGCTCTCGTTTATGGCTCATGGCGGCAACATGCATGCGATCCACGCCGGTGTGGGTTTTGTAGTATTCGCGGGATACTATCTGTGGGTGGTTAGGCAGAATGAAGGTATTCATATCGCAATCACCAAGGGTGTTATCGCCCATGCTTTTGCGAATACGATTTCATTGATCTTGCTGGTTCTGAAATCTCCGAGCTAGCGCTTGGAAGCCAGACTGAACATGGGTCTTCATCGCGAGAAACGAGACCTTCTCCATCTCTAGTGCAGACCCCAGCCTTCCAGCCCCACCCTGAATTCAGCAATGCCCCAAACCCCGAAAACCCGCTAACCTGCCCCCATGTGTGGTCGTTATGCGCTTGGCAAGCTGGAATGGTGGATCCTGCAGGAGATGTTCAAGCTCCAGCAGGCGGCTTTGAACATGCAGCCGCGCTGGAATGTGGCTCCGACCCAGTCCGCGCCGATCATCCGTTATGCCGAGGACCATACCGAGGCCGTCATGGCGCGCTGGGGGCTGGTGCCGTTTTTCTGGCAGAAACCGCTCGGCGAGATGAAGTTCTCGACCTTCAATGCCAAGTCGGAAACCGCGGCGACGACGGCGAGTTTCCGGGAGCCGTTCAGGAAACGCCGATGCATTGTACCGGCGATCGGTTTTTACGAATGGACGGGCAAGAAGGGCGCGAAACAGCCCTGGTGGATCACCGTGAAAGACCAGGACTGGTTCGGTTTCGCGGGGCTGTGGGACGAGGCGGAGATCGAGGGTGAAA